>JADGNG010000063.1 GCA_017883585.1 Candidatus Bathyarchaeota archaeon | reverse complement strand
ACCTCGCTGATGCAGGCGCACCTGATGAGCGTGGCCGGCCCCAACGAGCGGGAGATACTCACGGGCCTCTTCTTCGCCGTCGGCGCGGGGGTCAGCGCCCTCTGGTCGACGCTCCTCGGGTACCTGATTGACAGGTACAACTTCAACGTGGTCTGGACGACGATGGGCGCGGCCGGGTTCATCGCCCTCTTCCTCCTCTTCTACGCCTACAGAAGCATGAAAAAATAGGCTAAATACGCCACCATTCATTTAAAAGCCGGTTCACGGACACCTGCAAGAGTGGCTCAAATGCAGGTCGCCGAAGGCGTCTACCAGTTCAAAGTACCGATGAGGCACAACCCCCTAGGCTACACCTACTCATACTTTCTCAAGGAGTCGAAGACACTCATAGACGCCGGCATCCCCGACTGGGGCTCCCTAAGCGCCCTCGAGAAGCAGCTGGGTGAACAGGGGACCCACCTCAAGGACCTTAAGCGGATCATCATCACCCACATGCACAACGACCACGTCGGACTCATCGAATACATCAGGCAAAGCGTGGACGTAGAGACCCTAGCACACCGAATCGCCGACGAGCGCCAAGAAGAGCAGATCAGAGTCTACAAGGAGATGTACAAGAACACCTCCGAGGAACTACAGCTCATGGGCGGGGGCTCATTCCAGCAGTTCCTAAGCCGATTCGAGCACGCCTTCAGAGAGGACCCCAAGCCGCTAAAGCTCGACAAACTCCTCGAGGACGGTGACACGATCGACCTCGATGGAATAAGTCTCAAGGTGATCTGGACCCCAGGACACGCAGCTGAACACATCTGCCTACACGACATGGATAGGCGAATACTCTTCAGCGGCGACCACGTCCTGCCGAAGATCACCAGCCACGTCAGCCTACACACTTGGGAGAAGAGAGACCCCCTCGGGGATTACTTAAACAGCCTTAACAAAGTCAAAGATCTGCCAGTCGACCTCATCCTCCCCGGCCACGAGCACAACTTCACAAACCTACCAGAAAGGGTGTCTCAGCTCTTCAAGCATCACGAAGCCCGCCTAGTCGAGGTCAAGGAGGCGCTTAAGAGCGGTAAGAGCTCGGTCTTCGACGTCGCTGGTGCGATTCACTGGGACAGCCGCCCATGGCTCGTCATGGACTTCTGGACGAAAAGGATGGCGGCTACCGAGACGTACGCCCACCTCATCTACCTGAAAAACAAGGCCGAGATAAACGAAAAGACCATCGACGGCATTCTACACTACAGTCTGGCTTAACGCCAGACCTTTACGCCCTTCTCGACGAGGTACTGAGCCGCTAGGTCCGCTATGTCTGGCGCCTTGAAGGGTATACGCATCTCCTTGATCTGCTCGAGGAGGTCCCTGTACGTGATCTCCTCACGCCCCTTCTTGACGTACTGATCCATGATGGTCTGCGCGACCTCCTCTGCAACGCGATACTTGGGGCTAAGCGTCCTGTAGTGATGCTTGAGCGCCGCAGCGATCTCGTCCCCGCTTGCGCTCTCCAATGCCCAGATGGTTGGGCGTGGACCACCTTTGCTCGACTGGACCTTCGACACCTTGAGTGCCGGGCCGATGAGACCGACCGCCCTAAGCCTCTTAAGCGTTCTATAGACGGTGGCCTCAGGCTGGTTGAGCTCAGTTTGGAGTACCCAAGCCGTCGCGGCACCGTGTAAACAGAAGTAGAGGAAGGTCTCAGCCACAGCTGGTGAACTGAAGATGTTCTCGCTAAAGTTGAGAAGCTCCTGAATGTTTTTGAGAGTCGTTGCGAGGTCGTTCTTCTCATTAAGTAGCAATAGTTGACGGAAGATTTGTGTATATTTGACGAAATTTGTCTCCTTTGGTGAGATCCTGGCCACCGATCTACTTTTATCGATGTTTAACGCATCTCTCAGGGGCACCACTCGAGCCATATAGTCGTCTCCACAATCCGCCTGTCGTCGGCGAAAAGAAAACAGCCGCGATAAGCTTATAAGATTACTTGTTAACAAGTAAACATGTAAACAAGTAATCAGGTCGCACTGTAAACATGACTCGCAAGACTGTCGCCATCCGGGGCCTCGATACGGGGCTTTACAACGAGGTGTTCTCCATGGCGAAGAAGGATGGCAAGCGAGTCAGCGACCTAGTGAACTCCGCCCTGAAGGCTTACATCGATGGCGACCTCGCCGAGAACGTTGTCGCTTCCGTGGCGGGTGGTGAAACGACAGTTCAGGCCGGCGGCAGCTTCGTCCTGACGGTCGAGGATGAGGGTGAAGTCACTCTCTCGAAGAACGACGTCCTCGACATAAGCAGGGACATGGGTCCCTTCAAGATAGAGAGCAGCGGAACACTCGTCTTCGAGAAAGACGTTGACGCCGAGGCACTCAGGGGTATCGAGAAGATTGTGATCCTCAGCGGCGAGGTCAAGGTGCCGAAGAAGACCTACCCGCAGTTCCTTATTAAGTGCCAGATCAAAGGTAAACTCGAGAAGTATTGAGCACCCTGCGCCTCATCGGGGTGGAGGACGGTAGTTTCAAGGTCTTCCAACCGAGGCAGTCTACCCTCCTCTGCGCAATCTTGATGGTCGGGGACAGGATCGATGCGGTAAGGTTTGGAAGGGTTACAGTTGACGGGCGGGACGCCACTGACGTGCTACTAAGGATGCTTGTAAACATCTGCAGCGATGCGTTGATCCTGGGGGGCGTCTCGTTCGCTGGGTTCAACATCATAGACGCGACGAGGCTGCACGAAGAGCTTGGCGTCCCGGTGATCGTCTACTCAGGGGAGAAGCCTGATAGCCAATCCGTTTTGGCGGCTTTGAAGGCCCACTTCGCCGATTGGGAGGAGAGGTGGACCCCAGTCGAGAGGCTCGGAGATGTTTACAGCCTCGTGACGAGATTGGGTTACCCTCCTGTTTTCTTCGAGGTGGTAGGCGAATCAAGGGACTGGTGTGATGTGGTCCTGAGGGCTTCGGCTCAGTTGACTAGGGCACCGGAGCCGGTGAGGGTCGCCGGGATCGTGGCGCGTGGCTTGACTAGAAGCGCTTGAAGTCTAGGTCGAGCGTCTGGTGTGTCTGCAGGTCGAAGAAGGTGGCGACGCCGGTCGTAGGCTCTATCTGCATACGTTTCTGGAAGGGAGTCTGGTCCTGCCACGAGCCGGCGGATACGAGTGTGACTCCCTTGTAGCGTTTGGTCTCGTTGATGTGAATGTGGCCCATGAGCATAGCATCCGGGACGCTCCCGATGACGAGCCTGTCGGTACGCTCCGGCGCAATCGGCGTGCTCTGCCCATATCTGGGGGCAAGGTGGCGGCACCTGAAGAGCAGCTCCATCGCCTTGAGGGGGTGGTTGAACTCGTAACCGGGCGTACTGCTGAGTATATCATCCATCCCTTTCCCGTGTTCGACCAGGATCTCGACGCCGTTAAGGTTGAGCCTGCAAGGGCTGGATAGCATCTTTACGCGCGAGTCCTCATGTAGCTCCTTGGCGTACTCCTTAGGAACGGGGGGCTGAGGCATGCTGTGACGGGTTGCGTCGTGGTTGCCTGGGGTCACAACAATGTCTACGTAATCTGGGAGTCTCTTGAGGAGCTCCGCGGCAGCACGGTACTGCTCACGTATGTCGGATATGGTGAGTTCGTCGAGCTGCTCCGGGTAGATGCCGACGCCGTCGACGAGGTCACCAGCAATCACAACATACTTGACGCGCGCCGCCGCGTCCCTGCTCTGTTGGGGGCCGAGTTCGAGGTTCATCCAGTCGATGAACTTGTCGAAGAGGTCGCCACGGAAATATTTTGAGCCGACGTGGATATCGGCGAGGAGAGCCGCGTACAGTGGGTCGGGGCTTCGCCTAGGGGTGTTGTTTGGGACGTCGGGCCAGATCCAGTCGTTTGCGATGAGGAGATCGTCTGTGTACTTGACGGCGTCGACGGCTATTACCTGGTCCTCCTGGAGCTCGAGGCCACGGCGCATAACCTCCTCGTCGGTAGCCATCACGCTGATGGTAGAGCAACGGTCCTCTAGCTCGATGAAAAGCTTGGAGCCCCTTGTTCGTTTCTCGGAGACAATGCCGATGGTCTTGAGTTTCTGCTTAAGAGGGAGTTTCAGCGCCTGCTCTATTGCGATGGCGTCCTTAACATCTACGCGGCGTTTGAGAATGGCCTCGAGGCGGTCGTATCGGCTCTGGAAGTACTGGAGGAAACCCTCCGCGCCGCTTGCTGGCTGAGCGGGTTCCTCGTCAAGGACCTTTAGTGATGCGCCCTTATCCCTGGCGGCTATGGGCCGGTTCTTCTGTGGGAGTGGCTCAGGGCGCGAGGTCTCAACTAGGGATAGTAGGTAGCCCTTGTCGAGGACGAAGAGTGGGAGAGATGAAGAATCTGCCTTTAAGACGGCTTTCTGTGATAAAGTGTCTGCAGTCTCAGCGGGTATACCCATGAGATAGGCGTAGGCGTCGGGGCCGAGCTGGTAGCCTGCCTCGATGATGCGCTGTAGGAACTGGGGCGTCCGCTCGCTCAAGGGGTGTGCTTCACTCTCGTTTACTTGGCCTTTGAGAGGTAGTCCTCACGTGGGGGTGAGAATGCCTCAACGAGGATGGTCTCACCCTTGCTCGTGTTGATCCAGTCGTGGCTCTCTCCTCCGGGAATATACCAGCTTGCGCCTGGGATGGTCTTGAACTTCTTACCTCCGGAGGTTAGGACTCCTTCGCCCTTGAGGCATGTACCTATTTGGTCATGTGGGTGCTTGTGGTCGGGGACGACCGCGCCGGGTTGAGCGATGATGTGTGTGAGCATGACCTTGTCGCTGCTGCCAAGGATTATGATCTCTACTCCCTTGGCGGGGCTCATCCGCGGTGCCTTGTCTACACTGTTGGTCTTCATTTCGTATCTGTGGTGGGGTTGGGGGTATAAAGGCTGCTCGGCTTTGGTTATATCTCAGGATTCTCTTTCTTCACATGCAGATGTGTGACTTTGAAGCACATTTTTGTACATTATTGAAGATAATCGGAGCGTTTTTCGGGTTTCTCCGGTTGAAAGATGCTTATTATGGGATTGGTTGTGTTATCCACTCTCTCCTATTATTTAGGCAGGGGTCTCTACAGCGTCGGCTTCTGCTCCGGCTGCTGTTGGATGAGGTCACGTATCTCCTTACGGACGCTGTAGCGGTATGGCATAGCGTTCGTGCTGCGGTCGACGAAGCCGGATTCGTAGAGTTTCTTTAAAGTTCGCGCCGTGTGCTCGCGTGTTGTGCCTAGGTGCTCCTTGATCTCGGGAACCGTTCCCTCTCCAAGTTCGGCGATCTTCTTGAGGGCACTTAGCTCGGTCTCCGTAAGCTGCGCGAGGACACTGCCCTGCTGGACTGGAATAGGTGAAGCTATTTCCTGGCGGACGACGACGCGTTGCTTCGTGGCGGATGCGAGCTTCTGGACCTCCTTCTTGATGGACTCGACCTCGGACTCGGTTGAGTCTACGCGGTTTTGCATTGTCTTGACGGCCTCGAGGCCCTTGAGGGTCGCCTCCTTCGCCTCTCCGCTGTTCCTCATGGCCTCCGAAGCGACGATCTTCGCCGTCGTGGCCTCGTTCTCCGCCTTGGCGACGTCCTGCTGTAGGCGGTTGACCTGGCGGGTGAAGCCGAAGGTTATATTGTGTACGAACTCCTTAGCGCTGTTGTACTCTGTCGTCGCCTCCTTTATCCTGCGATAGAAGATGATGGAGGCTGCTACTGTTACTAGTAAAAGGGCGGCCGCGGTTATGGTGAGATCCAAGGTATCGCCGACTATGCTCTAATGTGAATGTCACCGGTCTGGCTTTTTTATCCTTTGGTTGCTATCACCGCATGGGGGAGTCCGGGACTCATCGTTTAATAATCGAGTAGCCTCATAGCTGTGAATTGATTTGGGTTCCCCGGGCAGCGTAGAGGCCGAGATTCACGTGACCGGTAGGGTGCAAGGCGTGGGCTTCCGCCCCTTCATCTACCGTCTAGCGGTCCGCCACGGGCTCAGAGGATACGTCATAAACCTCGGGGACGCGGGAGTCGAGGCTGTTGTAGAGGGTCAGACAGAGAACGTGGAAACATTCGTCAAGTCCATTCAGGCTGAGGCACCACCAGTATCAGAAATAAAGGGTATTCATTCATCATACAGGCCCTACAGGGACAGGTTCACGGAGTTCGTCATAAATCGGAGCCGTAACGGTAAGGAAGCCGTTTCAGGCATCTTCCCGCCCGACATCGGGATCTGCCCCGACTGCATAAGGGATATGGAGGACAAAAGGGGGCGCTGGTTCGAGTACCCCTTCACGGCCTGCGCTTGGTGCGGCCCACGGTTCACAGGGGTCAGGTCCCTCCCATATGATAGGGAGAGGACCCACTTGGACGCTTTCCCCATGTGCAGGCACTGCCTGAGCGACTACAAGAACCCACTCAACAGGCGATTCGACGCCCAAGGCATTACATGCAGCATCTGCGGCCCCCAAATGAGCTTGTTGGACGCATCGGGTGCTGAGATCAAGGTCGACGACGTTTTCGCGGAATCGGCAAAGCTCTTGAGGGAGGGGAGCATAGTCGCCATTAAGGGGATCGGGGGATTCCATCTCGCAGTTCTCGCCACGGAGGATAACACCGTTGCGAAGCTGAGGACCAGGAAAAATAGGCCATATCAGCCATTCGCCCTCATGGCACCTGACATCGCGGCCATAAAGTGCTTCGCCTCCCCGGACACCTATGAGTCGAAGGCGCTAGTATCGTGGCAGAAGCCTATAGTTCTCGTAGAGAAGAAAGGAAATGATATTTCCGATCTCGTCGCACCGGGATTGAGCAGGGTAGGCGTAATGCTCCCCTACACGGGGATTCAGGTGATGCTCTTCAGGAGGCTGGGTGGTCCAGCACTCGTCATGACGAGTGGTAACAGGTCGGGCCTTCCCATGGCTATAACGAACGAGGGTGCCCTGAGTGATTTAGGGAGCGTGGCCGACTACTTTCTCGTCCACAATAGGGAGATCGTCAACAGATGCGATGACACCCTAATGCGAGTGAACGAGGGGCAGGTGGCCTTTGTTAGAAGATCGCGTGGGTATGTACCCGATCCCGTCGAAATACCTTTGAAGAAAGGCTTATCCTTCGCCGTCGGGACCGAGCAAAACAACGCCGCCTCAGTTATGTTAGACGGGAGATGCTACCAGACCCAGTACATTGGGGACATAACCAACCTTGAGACCCTAGAGTATGAGAAAAGTGCTATCTACGGTATGCGTGACCTCCTCCGAATCACACGTAACCCCGATGTGATAGCCTGTGACCAGCACCCGGGGTATATGACATCACAGTTGGCGGGGGTGATATCACAGGAGACGGGTGCTCAAATCACGAGGTCACAGCACCATCACGCCCATATTGTTTCTGTTTGCGCCGAGAATGGTATAAAACCGGATGAGAGCGTCGTCGGAATAGTACTGGATGGTGCGGGATATGGTCCTGATGGAGCTATTTGGGGTGGGGAAGTGCTCATTTCGACCTATTTTGACTATAAACGAGTTGGTCAGCTCGAATATCTACCTATGCCGGGGGGAGATCTTTGTGCCTTGTATCCCTATAGGATGTTGATCTCTAGTTTATCCACTGTGATGGGAGATGATGAGCTTCGTGATATCACAGAGAATCACATTGAGGAAGCATTACCTAACGGTTTCGAGGAAAACGACATAATTCTTAAACAATCAAGAACGCTAAATGTCCTAAAAACTTCAAGCTCTGGCAGACTTCTCGACTCAATCGCGTCTTTACTGGGTTTAACTTATTTAAGAACTTATGAAGGTGAGCCAGCAATGAGACTTGAGTCTTTCGCTGAAAAAGGGGACCCTGAGATAGTTAAATACTCGACTGAAATTGAAAATAACAAGGATATTTATGAATTAAAAACCGCAAATATGCTCAAATACTTAATAGATAATAAAAATAGGCTTAAAAGAGAGGATATAGCAGCTTTTGGCCAGAAATATTTAGCTGATGGCATATCTACGATTGCTATTGAGGTAGCGAAGTCTGAACATATCCGAACTATAGCAATCTCTGGCGGCGTGTTAGTCAACAGATACATCTCGCGACAAATCATAAAAAAAATACATAACAATGAATTAGATGTCTTGATAAACAATAAAATTCCATTAGGAGACGGAGGATCTTCAGTGGGCCAGAATTGCATCGCTCTAGCATCTGTGATTTAGTGTGATATCACACCGTCTTGAGCTTCGTCGGGTGTGATAGAGACTCTATCCCCTCTGTCAATTCTTCTTCTATATGTCTAAGTAGAGTTGAAGAATGCTTGGCGCCTGACTTCTCGATCTCTATAAGGTATTCTCTCAATTTTTCGGAGAGATTTTGATACTCCTCGAATGGCTTAGCATCGTAAACCCCAACATAGCTGAGGAGGACTATAGTGAAGATTGAAGATATCACTCGATGCCTAGCCTGACCTAATGTGCGGCTAAATGAGCCTCGACTCACTTTATGGGTTCTAAATAAGGTCTTATCCTTAAACGGGACTTTTTCGTCTGACATAACGTCGATTAGGAGGTCAATCATGAGTGTTTCAAACTGAGGCCTCGTCAAATTACTGTTTTTAAGTAATAGGTCTGTTATAGGGTCCTGTAATGCTTTCTGAATCATTATCTGGGTATTTTTAATGGCCTCCAAGCATTCACGCTCCATCACAATTGTTATCGTTATATGATAGCATTGTATACAAAACTGTATGCCGTATCAACCTTTTGATTACACCATTAATGGGGTTATTCTCATTGTAACACATGTTCAAACATCTGATATTCACCTTAACTATCAACAATTATGGGTTAAATTGCAAGTATTTAACAAAAATATGTATAAAGAAACGATTTAATCGTCTCATACGACAGGAAGCTCAATGACCCCATTTAACCATCTCCCTTTAGACTCCAGAATACAGGTGAAAAGGTCGCTTAATTTATTCGAATAGCGATAAAATCAAGGGAATTAAATGGTGTAGTCATCGCGGCTAGCGGTGAATTCAACTCGGCAACGGCTCTTGCGGGTCTCTGCGAGATCGCTGAGAGCTGAAAATGTCGTGCGCTCACCTCCCGGAGCGTGATATCACACCAAACGTCGATGTAGAGGATGTGATGCGCCTCTGTGTGACTAACGGCGTCACATGTGAGCACATCGAAATCACGTCAATGTTACTTGTGATGCGTGAAGATATACCCGAATTCGACCCTTCTAACAGGGTAGCGTATGGTAACATGAATGCTTGACTCAGTTCCGAACCCTGGGAAGATATCTTGGTGTCCCCTCAAGTATATCCGAGAAACCCGCATCGGCGCGCCTCTGGCCGGGGCAGGACACGGAGAAGACTCTGAGGTACTCTGCGACAGCCTTCATCTCATCGTCCACACCCACCTCAAGGACTTGGCCCTTGCTCTCAAAGCTTCGGAGACCGGAGTCGACCAGTGGAAAGTCGAGGGGAATATAGAGAGGATAGCTGCCAACGAGCACAAGCCCCTCCGGCAATCTTAAGACTAAGCTGAGCCCCTACGTAAACGCTTAAAGGAGACACGTTCATGGGAAGAAGAAGGAAGAAGGAAGAAAAGATCATTAGGAAGACGCTGCCCGAGTTATTCCTCTGCCCCAACTGCGCTAAAAACTCCATAAAAGTCACAATCGACCCCAAGAACAACCTCGCCGGCATACGCTGCAGCGCTTGCGGTCTCCATGGACGCATAACCATAGAGCCCAATACGGCCCCCGTCGACGCATACAGCATGTTCGTCGACAAGTACTACGAGGAGGGGGTGACGCAGAAGGTTGCCTAACAGCGTAGAGCAACTCATTCAGGATCGCATCAGGGCGGAGAGCTGCATACACATGACCCTCCTCGACCCTGAGAAGAAATCAGGCTACGACTGCGCTGCCATCGCGAAGGACGCCGAGGCGGGCGGCACCACCGCTATCATGGTGGGTGGGAGCACCGTGGCATCCGGTGTCGAGATGGAGGACGCCGTCAAGAGGATCAAAGCAGCCGTAAAGCTCCCCGTTATCATCTTCCCCAACAACATCGCCAGCATAACAGGCGCCGCCGATGCAATCTGGTTCATGAGCCTCCTCAACAGTTCCAACACCTACTACCTCATAGACAGCCAGGCCATCGGGGCCCCTATGGTGAAGAAGCTCGGCTTAGAGACGATGCCGATGGGCTATATAATCGTTGGATACGGCGGGGCTGCTGGCTACGTCGGGCAGGCACGAGTAGTTCCATACGACCGCCCCGAATTGGCCGTCGCCTACGCCTCCGCTGCTGAGCTCCTTGGTATGCGTTATATCTACTTAGAGGCGGGCTCCGGTGCACCCCAGCCAGTAACGCCCCATATGATCGGTGCCGTCCGTAAGCACTGCAAGGGCACTTTAATTGTTGGAGGTGGGATTCGGGCCCCGAAGGCCGCCGTCGCTGCGAAGATGGCTGGCGCTCAGATAATCGTTACCGGCACCCTTGTCGAGGAGGAGGAAAAGGTCACGGAGCGCATACGTGAGATAACCTCCGCGCTCCGGGCCCAAGCCTAATTATCCACCTCTGTACCATACCTTCTTGATTTGAGCCAGCTCCGCATGACGCCGGAAAATAGGGCATACTTCGACGAGCTAGAGGCGAAGCTGGCCAGGCTCTACGAGGTCGCCGGTGCGGCACGGGCGAAGGGCCTCGACGCCAGCAAGGAGGTCGAGGCGCAGATTACCCACGACATCGCGGAGCGCGTCGAGAAGATGCTCGGCCCCCCCGGCCTAACCTCTCGGATGAGAGAACTCGAGGGAATGGACCGCAGGGAGATGGCTTTCAAGATAGCGGAGGAGATCACACTCGGGAAATTCGGCATCTTCGAGAAACAGCAAGCGGCTGATCAGGCGATCCGTACCGCCCTTGCCATAATGACGGAGGGCGTCACTGTTGCACCAATCGAAGGCCTTCCTAAGATAGTCATAAAGACTAACCCAGACCGCACACAGTACCTGAGCCTCTACTTCGCCGGCCCGATCCGCCCCGCGGGTGGCACCGCGCAGGCCATGACACTCGTTGTTGCCGATCACGTCCGCAAGAAGCTCGGCCTTGAGAAGTTCCAGCCCAGCGAGAACCAGGTCCAGCGCTTCATCGAGGAAGTCCGCCTCTACGAGCGCACTGTTCGTCGTTTCCAGTACCACGTAACCGACGAAGACCTGGAGGCCGCGATACGTCAGATACCCGTCGAGGCAACCGGCGTCGCCACCGACCAGTTCGAGGTGAGCAACTACCGTGACGTAGCTGGGGTAGAAACGAACAGGCTACGCGGCGGGGCACTCATCGTCGTCGTTGACGGTGTGGTCGGTCGCGCTAGGAAGCTCCATGGCGCCTGCGACAAGCTTGGCGTCACCGGATGGGAATGGCTCCTGAAGATGGGGAGGAAGAAGAAGGCCGAGGGGGAGGCGAAGGAGCCCACAGCTGCCTTCATGGAGGAGATAATCGTTGGCCGCCCCGTCTTCAGCTTCCCAGGCGCTGTCGGGGGCTTCCGCCTCCGCTACGGGCGTGCGAGGAACACGGGCCTGGCAGCTAGTGGCGTCCACCCGGCCGCCATGATCATCCTCAACAAGTTCCTCGCAACCGGCGTACAGATGCGCACCGAGCTACCCGGGAAATCCGCGGCCACCTGCCCAGTAGACTCCATAGAGCCCCCAGTTGTAAGGCTCAAGGACGGCTCCATCCAGCGTGTCGAGACCGAGTCCGAGGCTGATCACCTCCTCCCTAGCGTCGAGAGGATACTCTTCCTCGGCGACTACCTTAGCAACGCGGGGGATTTCATACAGAACAACAAGGCGCTCCTCCCCACGGGTTACGACGAGAACCAGTTCGTGCAGGACCTCAGGGCTGCCATCACACGCATAGGTGACGATGCGGCCGTGAGCCTCACTGGACTCCTCGCCGAGAGGATCGGATATCTGAAGGCGAACCCGCTCAACAGGCCGACCGTCGACGAGGCCCTCGCCCTCACTGCCATCGACGTGCCCATCCACCCACGCTGGAACTACCACTGGTCAAGCCTCACCCGCGACGAGGTCATCAATCTCAGAAACATCCTTGCCACCGAGTACAACCCCGACTCAACCGAGTACCCAAACCTACCCGAGGTAAAGACTGCCCTCGAGAATCTCCTCATCCCTCATAAGGTGAGGGGCGGCCGTCTTGACTTAGGCGAGGACGCCCGAGTCCTAGCGAAGACCCTCGGCCTCAACCAAAGGTACACCGAGATCAAGGGCGAGAAGCCGCTGGAGGTGGTGAACTACCTCGCGGGCTTCCCTGTCAGGGAGAAGGCGGGAGCCTTCGTCGGCGCCCGAATGGGTCGCCCTGAGAAGGCGAAGGAGCGCAGAATGGCTCCATACGTCCACAGCCTCTACCCAGTTGGAGAGGCGGGCGGGCCCCAGCGCGACATACTCAAGGCCGAGAAGGGAAAGACCGTTAGGGTCGAGCTCAGCCAGCGCCAGTGCCTAGACTGTGGGGAGATCGGGTCAACCGCCGTCTGTGGGAACTGCGGAGGCGAAACGAAGGAGATACGCAGGTGCAGCCGCTGCGGTCTAAGATTCGAGGGGGAACGTTGCCCACAGTGCCACTCCGAGATAGTCTCCTATGCAGCCGTGGAGGTCGACTTAAAAGAGGAGCTTGAAGCCGCCCGCAAGATGATCGGGGGCCAGCTCCCGGCCCGCGTAAAGTGCGTCAAGAGACTGATGAACCAGACGCGGACCCCCGAGCACATCGCCAAGGGGATTCTAAGAGCCCGTTACGACCTCAGCGTCTTCAAGGACGGCACCCTAAGGTTCGACCTCACGGACATCCCCCTCACCCACTTCAGGCCAGACGAGGTCGGCGTCTCGATCGAGAGGCTGTGTAGCCTAGGCTATACTCGCGACACCCACGGTGAGCCTCTCATCGACGCGGGGCAGATGCTTGAGCTCAAGGTGCAGGACGTCATCCTCCCCGAGGACTGCGGCGACTACCTGCTCAAGGTATCCAAGTTCCTAGACGACCAGCTCCGCGACTTTTACGGTATGGAGCCATTCTACAACGCGAAAAACCGCGACGACCTCGTGGGATGCCTGCTGCTCGGGCTCGCGCCTCACACCTCAGCCGCCATATCGGGTAGGCTCGTGGGCTTCACGAGGGTGAGGAACCAGTACGCCCACCCACTCTGGCACGCGGCTAAGCGCAGGAACTGCGACGGCGACGAGGACGCGGTACTCCTCGCCCTCGACCCGCTGCTCAACTTCAGCAAAGCCTACCTCCCCCAGCAAAGCGGCGGCCAGATGGACGCTCCCCTATTCGTAATCCCCCTCCTCAACCCGAGCGAGGTCGATAAAGAGGCCCACAACGTCGACGTAAACGAGAGTTATCCGCCAGAGTTCTATAGGCTCTGCGCGGAGGGAGCCGGGAGCAGCCAGTACGGGGCCCTCGTCGACACCATAGGCGCCCGCCTCGGCACTGAGGGGCAGTTCCAGGGCTTCAGCTACACCGAGGAGTGCAGCGACATAAACATGGGCAGCTTCCACGGAGCCTACAACACACTCACGACGATGGTTGACAAGCTCGACAGCCAACTGGAGCTCGCCCAGAAGCTTCGCGCGGTAGACGCGAAGCAAGTCGCGTTGAAGATCCTGAACAGCCACTTTATGAAAGACATAGTCGGCAACCTCCGCGCCTTCACCAGCCAGACCTTCCGCTGCACGAAGTGCAGCAGGAAGTATAGGCGCCCACCGCTGGCGGGGAAGTGCCAACGCTGCGGCGGCCCCATTCAGATGACGGTCCACAAGGGGGGCATCGAGAAGTACCTGAAACCCGCCCTCAACATGGTGAAGAAGTACGACCTCGACGAGTACTACGTGGACCGCCTCGAGCTCGTCCAGCTTGAGCTCAACCAGATATTCGTCGAGGAAGCCATCCCCGAGGAACTGTCTAAGCAGTTCAGCCTAACCGACTTCATGAGGGGCGGGGCGGAGAAGAAGGCGACACAGTAACCCTTTTAGGGGGAATTGCCCGTATCTGGGTGGGTCATTTATGAGTGGAAAGAAGAAGAAGAAGGACCAGGCACCAGGGATGCCGCAGAGCAGCGCTGGCCTCATGAGGTTCTTTCAGGACGAGACGAACGGCCCTAAGATTAGGCCAGAGTTCGTCGTCGGCGGCGCATTTGCGTTGATCGTCCTAGTCCTCGTGGCAAGGATATTATTCGCGGGCCTCGTATTCTAAGCGCTGTTAAAGACTTTTAACCCCAACGAGCATACCTCCCATCGATTAGGCAGGGTCAAATCTGTCGTCGAGCAGGGAAGCAGTAGGGAATATAATCGATTACTATTCCTACTTGTTCACGTTCCCCTCCCGCCTCAAAATGGTCTCCTTCATACTCGTCACCACGGGGGTGGCCGGGGCCCTGTCGTTTGGCCTAGCGTTCGGCCCCGCGGGGCTGTTGCAGGGGCTAATGATCGGAGTTCTCGCAATAGCCGTTCCAGTGACAGCTTCCGATCTCCTTACTGATACACTCTACAGGGGGGATCCCCTCCTTAATTCCCGGAGGGTGAGCATCGTTTCCTTCGTCTGGTGCCTCGCAGGTGGGATGCTCCTCACCGTATTTGGCATAGGCTCAGGCTTCATGGGGAGACCAGATATCCTTCTGCGGGGAATTCTGCTGACCGTCTATTCATCGATAAGCATCAGGATGCTCATCTTCTCAATTTTTTCGACGCGCGGCGTCGCTAAGACAGCTATCGCAATCGGTCTCCAGCCCATTCTGATGATGGCTGGGACGTACCTGCTCCTGCCACAGGTTTGGCAGGTAGCCCCCACGACCCTCCTCATAGTGCTAGCTATGATTCTCATCGGACCCGCGATATTGCTCATCAGGCTGAGCACCTGGAGCCTCGGCCAGATCAGGATAATCCCCATGTTCAGGGGCTTTGTTTACGCATGGGCTGAGCAGCACAACGAGCCACTTGAGGACCAACTAGCGACTATCTCAGAGTCGATGACGCTTGAGGTCGACGAGCTATCCTTCTCCTCCGAGGGGAGATGCATCGGAAACCTCGTCGTGCCGTACATCCACCCTGGCCCCTTCAGGAACGTGGGCAGCAGCTGCCTCAGCACGGCCATAACAGAGGGGATATCTTGTGAAACACTCGTCGTCCATGGTATATCGAGCCACGAGAGGGACATGGCGAGGAGTCGGGACATGAAGAAGATAGTCTCGGCCCTCAACGGGTCCGTGGGCTCGGTCAAGTCTGGGGTCTGCACCTCCATGGTGAGGGCGGAGGTCTCCGGGGCGAAGGCGTCCTGCCAGATATTCGGCTCGGCGGCTCTCATCACCCTCACACTGGCCCCGAAGAGCCACGACGACATCCCAGACACGGTCAAGGAGAGAATTCGCTACACAGCCCAGAAACTAGGATTGATGGCGATAATAGCAGACGCCCACAACTGTCTAGACAAAGAGGACTTCTTGAGCGAGGAAGACGAGAAAAACCTCGTCGCCAGCGCAGAGGAGGCGATGATCAGAGCTCAAGGGTCAAGTGCAAAACCATTCAAGATAGGTTTCTCACGTGTTAAGCCGTCTGAGTGGGGTCCAAACGAGGGAATGGGTCCATGTGGGATAGGCGCACTTATCGTTGAGACACCAGCGGGGAGGAACGCCTACCTCGTTTTCGACAGCAACAACGTCATTCAAGGGTTCCGCGAGGAGGTTCTGGATCACATGGCCTCCCTAGGGTACGTTGAAGCTGAGGTTATGTCCTCCGACACCCATATCGTGAACGCCATCGGCGCCACGGACAGGGGATACCACCCAGCGGGAGAAGCGATGGAGCACGAAAAGGTGCTGCAGTACATCGAGGAGACCCTGAAGGGAGCGGCTCCTACCTCGGCTAGGGTCTCGCACGCTCGAATAGTCGTGGACGACGTGCCAATAATAGGGTTGAAGGGCATTGGGGTCCTTAGAGACCTGGTCAAGTCGAGCTTCCGAGTCTTCATCAGGACGGCGGCCACCGTCCTCCCCCTCAGCTTCGTAGCCGCCGTCGCCGCGGCACTTTTCCTCTGACTATCTTTAAATCCCCAACCGCGTCCCTACGCGGATACCTCCTTGATTGGTGACATCGAGCATGGCAACTACGTCATAGTCGGTGCGAAGCCGACGATGAACTACGTCGTCGCCTGCCTCACTCTCTTCAACGAGGGGGTCCCCGGCGTGGTTCTGAGGGCGAGGGGAAGGAACATAGCCAACGCCGTCGACACCGCAGAGATGCTACGTCGGGTCTTCGTCCGCGACGCCCGTATAGAGTCCATAAACATCGGCACCGACGCAAGGGCGGAGCCCGAGGGAAACGTATCAACAATAGAGATAGCAATTACTCCCAGGTAGGGCAAGCCGTCACTCCTTTTATCCTAGGTGGGACAGATTAGACCCCGAAGAGGGTGAATAGGTTTGAGTTACCCGAAGATTGTAGTCACGCCTCCTGGTCCCAAGGCGAAGAAGGCGGTCGCTCGGGACGCGAGGTACATATCCCCCTCCTTCGGCAGAGCGTATCCGCTCGTCGTTAAGGAGGCGAAGGGTTGCATAGTCACGGATGTTGACGGGAACCAGTTCATCGACATGAACGCGGGCCTCGCCGTCACGGGTGTGGGCCACAGCCACCCAAAGGTGCTCAAGGCCATACACGAGCAGGTCGACAAGTTCCTCAGCTACAGCTACACCGACTTCTTCTACGAGAACTATCTCGACCTCGGGGAGCAGCTACACGCCATCGTCCCGGGTACGTTCGAGAAGAAGTTCTTCTACGGGAACAGCGGCGCAGAGGCCAATGAGGCGGCGATGAAGCTCGCCCGCTGGCACACGAAGCGCCAGTACATCCTCGCCTACATAAGCAGCTTCCACGGCAGGACGATGGGCGCCCTTAGCCTGACGGCTTCGAGGCCAGCACAGCGCCGATACTTCGCGCCACTCGTCCCCGGCGTCGAGCACCTATTCTACCCATACTGCTACCGCTGCCCCTTCCATCTCGAGTGCCCAAGTTGCAACTACTATTGTGTCGATTATATCGAGGAGTACCTGTTCAGTAAGTTCGTGCCACCGGAAGAGGTCGCGATGCTCATTGTCGAGGCCGTCCAGGGGGAAGGCGGCTACGTCGTACCACCGAAGGGCTACTTCAAGAAGCTTAAGAAGCTCCTGGACACTTACGGCATCCTCCTCGCTGTGGATGAGGTCCAGAGCGGAATGGGCAGAACGGGGAAGTGGTTCGCCATAGAGCACTTCGACGTGGTACCGGACATCGTAACTATCGCTAAGGCGATCGCGGCAGGCCTCCCACTTGGCGTAATGGCCTCACGCGCCGACCTACAGGACTGGACACCGGGCAGCCACGCCTCCACCTTTGGAGCCAACCCCGTCGCCTGCGCTGCCGCATCAGCTGTTATAAAGGCGATGAAGGACGAGAAGATGCTCGAGAACGCCCAAAAACAGGGTGCCCACATCATGAAGAGGCTCGAGGAGATGAAGGAGAGCCACCCGATGGTCGGTGATGTTCGCGGCCTCGGCCTCATGTGCGGGTTGGAGCTCGTCAAGGACAAGAGGAGCAAGGTCCCAGCCGCCAAGGAGACGGAGGACGTGATGATGGACTGTTTCCGTAAAGGGATCGCCGTCGTCAACTGCGGCAAGAGCGTAATACGCCTCATGCCGCCGCTCATCATCACGAGGGACCTCGTCGACACGAGCCTCGACGTCCTCGATGCGAGCATCGGCGCGATGGAGAAGGCCCAGAAGTAGTCGGGCCAACTCACGCAACAGTAGATAATAGAATTTTTTTTAGCTACTTGAACCTCTTATCATGCCCACTATTCTGGCTAAGCCATCCTTTAGCCTCGTCATCAGAGGCTTCCCGCCCTCCGAAGGCTTCTCGAAGGCCCCCATCATGCCCTCCGGTTTGATTATGAGGACCACGACAACCATCAGGACGGGGTATAGGGACTCGTAGACTGCGGCGTTTATACCGAACAATGCTATGGCGGCCAGCCCGAGCAGACCACAGCCCAGTATGGCCACCGGTATCGCCTGATACGGGGTAAACCCGCTCAGCCTGACCTGCGAGTAGCTGATCATCGTGCCGATTGTGGCGATGTAGGTGTGGGCGAAGTTCGGGAACTTCTCCATCATGTACGTAAAAGTGAAGCCGACACAGGATGATGACGACACATATCTGTAAGAGCAGGACGATGGCGATGGGCGAGAGCACGCCTACTCCCCCTAGAACCTATGATAAGCCCTGAGAGGCATGTACTTCGGAAGAGGGTGTGGTCAAGGCCCATCGCGCGCGCCGAGAGGTATCATTATAGGAGCCGGGTGAGGAGACTTTCATTCAACTACAGTATAGTGGACGCCGTAGTCCACAGGCACATACTTGTGGAGAAGAGGGTGGAGACCGACGAGGAGCTTGTAAAACTACTCGTGGCCATGATTAAAAACGGCGCCAACGCCCGGTGACGCGCCTTACTTCTTCAGGACCGTTATCTTCGTGAACTGGGTGCTCGTCACCTGCATGAGGCCGTCAAAGGGCTCTCGAATATTGCAGTTCTCGAGGCGTATGCGGGCACCCGCAGTCAAGCCCTCCACTGCCTTGCCGTGCTCCCTCCATAGGCTGATGCGTGCCTCCCCGGAGCCATCGTCTACGCGGAAGCTTACTACGTTCGTGGACCCCCTCATCGTGTTCACCTCTCGGCTCACCGGGTCGTCGAGGAGCTGCCCCTCGACAGTGACGTTCTTTTGCCCCTCCTGGAGGTTCTTGATCTGTGTTATTCGCTCGGCGGCGTCGATTTCCGCGACATGCACGTCGGCTGGGTTTACCTTCATGGCGCCCAGGCGGCCAACATTCAGGTCGATTGTGTTCCCGAAGCCGGCGCGAGTGTAGCCATTTTCCACGGCGACCACCGTGCCGACCGGCATATCACTCAGGGCGTTGACGTCATCATCCCAGAGGCTGAGCCTGACGATCCCCGTCTCGTCCTCGAGGACGACTGAAGCGACGCGGCCTTTCGTGCCGTCCTTGCGGGTGAACTCGCGGGGCTCGTTGACGCTGAGTACCCTCCCCGCGACGCTGACGCTGCGCATGCCCTCCCTAAGTTCACCAATCTTCGACCACATGCTGAGCGGCTCGTGTGGGAGCGCGCCCTCCTCGAGGATCTCTACCTCACTGCTCCTGTTGAGGTGGACCTCGAAGCCTCCACCTTGGCGGACCTTGGAGTTTGCGCCGATTATGCGCACCCGTGTACCATCGCCCCACTTCGCGGCTTCTTCGACCTTCTCGTCCCAGAGGACGGCGGTGATCTGTCTGCCGCCCTCCTCGAGAGTTAGGCGGGCGACCTTGCCCTCCGTGCCATCCTTGCGGGTAAAAGTCGACGTGGGTGACCGGCTCATGATTACGCCCTCGACGTTTACAGCACCGGTGGCGCTGATCTGCCCGGGTGTCTTGAAGAAGGAGTCCATCTGGGGGAACTCGGCGTCTACCGCGTCGAGGGGTTCCATGTAGACGGTACCACGGTTTCCCACGTTAACCTCGACCTCACCCGTGCCTTGCCTCTCCCGGCTGTAACCGTGGAGGACCCTGATTATCTTCCCTCGAGTCACCTTGCTCGCTACGATGTGGTCAGCTTTATCGTCCCAGAAGACAACGGCAACTATCCCCGTGGCGTCCCCGATAAGCATCCTGAGGACCTTCCCCTGGCGCCCATCGGCCCGTTGGAAAGTCCGAGAGGGGAAGACGTGCAACACCCTCCCCGTGAGGCTCACGTCGTTCAGCCCAGATGTCAGAGCTCCGATCTTGAGCTTCGCCTCGATCCGCTCACCAGCCCCATCCATCCCGAGGTTTGAGGCAACAAGATGAGCCGCGGCTTCATCCGTGAGCAGCCCAGCAGCCTTCGCCTTCTCTTCCTGGATGAGGCGCTCGACTGCCTCCCTCGTTAGATTCGGCTTGATTGCAAGGATTCGCTTTATGACATCCTCGGTGACGGACATGTCTGTAACATCCTACCATTCGGGTAGGCGCTATAAAAGTGATTTACTGCTTCTCGTCGGGTTTTAGGAATATGTAGAGGAAGCCGAGGCCAGCAGCTGCCAAGGCGAGTATCCACGACAGGTCGGTCAATATCGAATAGAATGAACTGATGTCCATATCGCCTAAGAGTGATTAGTGAGAGTATTTAGGCTTAGTCTTCCTCGGAGCGTATCTGAGCCCTCCACTCCCTCGTGAGGAGGCGATATGCCTCGTCCTCCTCCTCCACCGGGTCGAAGCTCCTGAGGGCATCGGCGAGCCTCTGGCCTAGGAGGTGGTAGCAGAGGCCAGCCTCCCCATCGATAACTCGGAAGTAGAAGTCGTCGCATCCGCAGTACCCAGCGTTTGGGTATATCTGGTACTCTCCACCCTGCCCGACGACTACCCAGACAACCCTCCCCGAGGGGTTGAACGTGTACCTCTTAACCCGGTTCTCCTGGACGAGCCTCCAAGCCCTGTCGAAGCGGTACCCGAATGTCCCGCGTAGCCTCTCCCAGTTGGAGCGGCTCAGCTGTTTCTCCGTGCGCACCTCGTCAAGTACGCGCTCCAGTATGAGTCGTTCCTCGGTGACCAAGCGGTTTCAGGGTGTACTACGCGCCTCATGTTTTGACCGTTGCGGAGGGGAACCGGTTTAAATCCGGCGGCGGAGGGGGTTTCAGGGAGCCTTGATTCGACTGCTCGCCCCGTGGCCCGCCCTGCTGGCAGATATCGGCGAGAGGATACTCATAGTCGCCGACCTTCACATCGGTCTGGAGTACGAGCTGAGCAAGGCGGGGGTGAACATCCCATACCAGACGGAGAGGATACAAGGGGAGCTACTCGCCCTCTGCAAGGAGTACAAGCCAGACAGGCTCGTGATAGCTGGGGACGTGAAGCACGGCGTGCCCGTGACGAGCTTCCAGGAGAAGAGGGAACTACCCACACTCTTCGAGGTCCTCCTCACCGAGGTGCCCCGCATCGACGTGACGAGGGGTAACCACGACGGAAACATACAGGACCTAGCCACTAAGGGCGTCGAGATACACAGCAGTAAGGGCATAATCCTCGGCGACGACTACAAGATAGCGATATTCCACGGCCACGCGTGGCCGAAGGCTAAGGCGCTTGAGGCTGACTGCCTCATCGCGGGGCACAACCACCCCACTGTGCTTCTCCGCACCCCACTCGGGATCAGGATGGTGCAGAGGGCATGGGTAAAGGGGGTCGCCGACCCGGGGAGGCTCGCGAAGGCGTTCCTCGGGCAGGACGCTGTGAAGTATGAGGGGGATCCCATCACCGCCTTCAATGAACACTACGACGCCGAGATTGGCTGCCCCGAGATGATACTAATGCCCACATTCAACGACCTCCTCGGCGGTCTGCCCGTTAACGGCGAGGCCCCTCAGAGCCTCCTGGGCCCCATGCTTAGGAGGAACGCCATAAAGACGGACGACTTCGAGGTCTACCTCCTCGACGGAACATACCTCGGCAAGGTAGGGTTTCTCAGGGAGTTAAACGCCTGATTTGGTGGGGTATACATACCAGGCTTCCGAAATAAGAAACAGGGTAAAAAGTCACTTGTGCTTTTAAGACCCAGAAACCACCTACCGAATCATTAGTACCTATGATATTGAGCCATCGGTTAGGGAAGTGTGGGATATCGAGGAGCTGTGCGCCTCAGCCCATATCTACGAGGCCGTCAATGGGTTGAGGAAGCTCGAGAATAACTGATCTACTGCTGGGAGGCGAGGATAGTCTTCAATACCTCGCTACACAGGTGGCACTTGTTCACGTAGATTCCATTGGGCTGCGCCTCCGTGAGGCCCATCGGGCCCTTCTCACTCAAAACCTTGAAGATATCACTCTTCCACGCCTCCTCAAGCAGTTCGCCGAGGTCCCACTCGGAGAGGTTACCTATATTAAAGCCCGGGAGCGTGGCGGACGCCGAGCAGCAGGGCATAACCTCGCCATTCGGTCTTACCCCGATGTCCCTTAGAACGACCTCACAGCCACTCGTGAGGGGTGATCCATCGAGGTGCCACTCAGTTTTCGGGATGACAGCCCCCCTGCCAACTGGGACAAAGCCCGAATCCAGTCCGATCACCGAGCCCTGAGGCGGGTCTGGGCCAGGTCTCGCCACCTCCTCCCCGAGCAGCCGCGAGACCTCAGCCAAATCGAGGTGGCTCGATCTCTTAAGCGCAGTCATGATGACCATCTTGAGCCCCAGCCGCTTCGCTCCCACGTAGCAGTTGCTAACCCTCTCGAAGGGTATAGCGGGCTGGTGGAAGTCGTCGGCGCTCATGTTCAGCACGTCTAAGCCGGCGTCCCGGAGCCGCTTCAACGTCCCTGTGGCACTCTCCTGTGTAGTCGCCCACGAGCAATTAGTGACGAGCTCCGTCCTCAACCCCCTCCCCGAGGCGTAGGCGACGAGGTCCTCGACGAGGCTCGGGTGAAGCATCGGCTCGCCCCCCGTGAGGCTTACCCACTCGACCGAGCCGGTCTGCGCAGCCTTGTCTATGTAGTCCTCCGCGTCGTACCGGGACATGGTTACTCCTCTGCCAGGTGCGCACCCGAACCAGCAGTGGGCGCACTTAGCGTCGCATTGCTCGGTGACCATGAGTCCTACTCGGAACGGGGAAGTGGCCACGTACGACACCGGCTAAAGTTTCCCAAGCGTTGCTTTGATCAGCTCGTTCGCTTGGTAGAAGCCGTCCTCGACGAGGTTCCTCTCCCTTACGAGCTTCGTGTAGAGGAACTTGAATTCTGGGGACTGGTGTAGGGTCATCGAGGCGAGGTCGGTGATCTGGCTTATCCTCGGGAACGGCTGTGCGCCGAATGTCTCCATGCTCACCTGGTTGGCTATGTCGGCGTCGCTGTGGCTGACGGGGTTGACGTGACGCCCCACCCACATAAGGCAACTGTTCAGCTCCTCTACCTTCGCCTGGCTGCCGCCCTTCGCCACCTTCTTCGCCGCTTCCTCGAGCCTCCCAGAGAGCTCGACGAGCTCCTTTGCCTCGGCGATAAGGTGGTGGAGGTTGTAGAAGTATACTATCTTATCCGATTTCTTCTGCATATCCTCGAGTATCTCGACCATCCTCTTCGTGTATGTGGTGTAGTTGAAGGGGATGACCGGGCAGTTGGCAAGACGCCAGATGAGGTTGAGCTCTATTTTGACGTCTGTAACGAGAATGTCGAGGTCCATCTTGTCGTATGTCTCGAAAGGGGTGTGCCACCACCAACCGCCACCCGAGTAATTGACGTGCGGGTCATAGGTCTCCTTTGGGCGACTCGTGGTCACGCCGAAGTGGGGTAGCCCGGTGCCCCAGAAGCTGCCGTCCCCTGCCCTTGTGGGCCACCTGTAGTGCTCCACGGTTATCCCGGTGGCGTCCTTGATGCTCTCCAGCACGGCCTCGAGGACTTCACTGTAGGGAGCCTCGCGTACCGTCGTCGCGCCTTGGCATCCGGGGGAGTCTATGTTGTAGCTCGCCACGCATTTGTAGCGGAGGTCGTGCCAAAAGGCGTCGTTGTAGTACGTCGAACCCGCGTACTTACCGATCTCGTGCCCGGTCCAGTAAGCGATCCTTACGCTCCTGCGGAGCTTATCCTTGTGCTTGTTGAGTATCCTCGCGACTTCCAGGATGGCTGTGTCCCCGCTTATGTTATCGGTTGCGCCCATACAGTACGGTGGCGTGTCGACGTGACCGTTGACTAGCACGAATCTGTCCGGCTCCTTCCCGCCCTTGATCTCGGTGACGAGGAGGGGCAGCTTCTTCCACTGCGTCTCGGCGAAGCTGACGACGTGTGCCCTCATGCCTCCACCCTGAGCCATCTTGCGCAGTTTAGCGCCGTCCCTGTTCGAGACGTGTAGTATCGCGGGGATCGTGGGTATTAGGCGGAAGTTGTCAGGCGTAGGGTTGCCCGATACCGAGAAGTCGGCCCTCTGGTGGCAGACACTCGGCATATAGTCGTCCTGTTCGATGACTATCAGCCCTGCGACGCCCATCTCCTGCAGGGTGAGGAGCAGCTTCCCCTGCAGACCCATCCAGTCCACACTCGTCTTCTGCTCGCAGAGCATAATCTTCCCCCGGCACTCCTGGAACCCGATCATGTCCGGGGGCACGTAAATGACGTCGGCCTCGAAGCCGTCGGGGGACGTCGAACCCGCTTGCCTGTATGGGGTCGTCTGTACCTCCATGATTTGCGGCGCCGTCACCGTAAGCTTTGCGGTCTTTGGGTCAGTTACGTATGCCTCGTATCGGAGCACCTTGGGTTCCAGCCCGTACTCCTCAAGCTTCCTGCGCAGGAACTGTATCGCCTTCTCCTCCTCGGGGCTCCCCGAGTGGAGCGGTGGGTACTGCATGAGCTCGTCGAAGTTGGCCCCCAGTGTCTCCTTGGAGACCTCCGCCTCCATCTTCCTTAGTATCTTCTTGTCCTCTTCGAGTAGGAGAATCATGGTTATCGGATATCTGGGCTGCTAAAAGCGTGTATAACATTATCGAGGGCGAGGAATAGTGCCTCGTGAGGCAGGCGATAATTTGATTTTCGCTGAGCCCCAGATGCTCCTGAGAAGTCCGAATGCTTACGAAAGAAAGAGCCATGGAATTCGCCAAGGAGTGGATCGATGCCTGGAACAATCATGACCTAAATCGGATTCTCTCCCACTATTCCGACGACTTTGAAATGGCCAGCCCCAGAATCGTCCAAGTAATGAACGAGCCCACGGGGAAATTGAAGGGTAAGAATGACGTTTGCAAATATTGGGAAAAGTCGCTAATCCAGTCCCCCAATCTAAGATTCGAGTTGATTGAAGTATTGATTGGCGCCGACAGCATCGTCATATATTACCATAACGTGACCCGAAACAAGAAAGCAGCGGAGGTCTTCATCATTGGCCCAGACAGCCAAGTGTTTAAGTCTATGGCTCATTATAATTGAGGCTCTAATGACCCTATGAGGGGTGGTGGGACCGCCCGGATTTGAACCGGGGATCACGTGGTCCCGAACCACGTATCCTAGCCAAGCTAGACCACGATCCCGCGTAATACGCCGGTGGCGGCTGTGCTTAAAAACGATGCGGGGGGTCCTACGCCTCGGTGACGGCGTCGCTGACTGCCATGTTAAGCACCGTCTCAGCTATGTCGGCGCCGTACTCTGCAGTCCTCACGATGCTCTCCACTATGAGTCTCAGCTGTGGGACGTCCTCGACGGGGGCGAGTTTCACGATCTTGTGTATCACCTCGTCCTCCATGCCTCTGGTCTCCTCCGCGGCCTCCATGACCCCGTCTGCCTCGGCGTACTCCTCGTCGAAGAGGGCCTCCATTGCGTCCTCGAAGACCTTGAGGGCCGACTGGCTAATCCGGTTCAGCTCCTTTAGTATGTCGTCGTTTATCGGGACGAGGTGTAAGGCGAGGCGATTCTCCGCGATGTTGGTTGCGTGGTCCGCCATGCGCTCAACCGACTTCGTGATTAAGCGGTAGCTCAAGCATTGCCTCGGTGTAGCTATGCCGCTCTCCTTCAGAACGTGTGCGTCCATTATGGCGACGTTCAGCAGTCTTATCACGTAGAAGCTGAAGCGGTCGACCTCGTCGTCCATGTTTACTACCTCCTTCGCTATGCGTGGGTTGTCGGTGCTTAGTGTCTGGACGGCGTCCCTATGCATCGAGGCGGCGATTATAGCCATGCGACGGAGCGCATCCTTTACGGATAGCTCCGCGTAGCTGAGGAGTATCTGTAGGGTGAGCTCGTTTGGGAGATCGCTTAGTATCTCTGTGCCTACGAGCTTCTTGCGGACGAAGTCCTTGATCTCGAAGCGTGTCTCGAGGTCTATCCTCTTCTCTGTGGAGCGGATCTGTATTATGTTGTAGCCGACTAGGTAGGATGAGACGAGGCGGCGGACGACGCTCTCCGGCTTGTCCCCCGGGTTGATTGTGATTATGACCTTCTTGACCCTGTCGGGTGATTCGAGTCCCTTCGGCTTTATGCTGAGGGACATGTCATCGCGCTGCATTATGCTTACGACACTGCTGCGTTTGAGGCCCATTTGGTCGATCCAGTTCTTCGGGAGGGAGATGATGTAGGTGGACCCCCCTGTGACCTGGATCTTCCTCAGTTCCTCGCTTGACTTCTCCTTCGACACTTCGAGATCCTCCCTCTTTCCCTATTGTAAGACTATATGGAGGTTGCTCTTTACGTTGATCCTATTAGAATCTATATGTTCTATAGATATTTTTGGTAGGGTACCGTCAGGAGAAGGACAGTAAAACAAGCACTCCTGCCTTCTTAGTAACAGAGGTTTTTAACCACCGGCGTGGATTTGTGGCTGATTCACATTGAAATACGATCTTGCTAAGATTAGGATGGGGTCGGAAGCGGTACGAGACTATGTCTCCACCCCTAGTAAGGCGAAGGAAGCCTTCGACAAGAGACGCGCTGAATACAAATTAGACACCGCGGTCATAAAGGAGTTGAAGAAGAAGGCGAAGGACTACACGGTCGTCGCCTTCAGTGCGGAGTGGTGCCCCGACTGCATGAGGAACGTCCCCGTCCTCAACCAAATCGCCGAAGCGAGCGGTCTAGAGGTACGAGTCTTCGGCCACATGATGAGGGACGCGAAGAGCAACACGAGGAGGTGGGCGATCCCGCCGTGCGCGCCGGAGGTGGAGGAGTTCGGCGTGGTCAAGATACCTCTCATCGTAGTAATCGACAAGGCGGGGGAGAAGGTCGGGGAGGTCGTCGAGAACCCGCCCCCGGGGAAGACCCTGGAGCAGACGCTCCTTGACATCATGAAGGCATGACCCGAGTCAACAACCTTTTTATCCAATCTGAGCCATTAGTGGGCTGGGACTTGGAATGGTCGTGTATCAGCCGGACTGGGTTTCAGCCTAGCTAAGGCACAGCGCACCCTAGCCCCCAGAAAGCTTCTAAACCGGGCGAGCTTCAGGGATAGCCCATACGCCGCGCCCGGCGGGAGGCAAAGAAATTGAGCGCAGACAACAAGAACGGCAACATGGTCGTGACCCCGTGGGAGGTCAAGGGTGACATAGACTACAACAAGCTCATAGAGCGCTTCGGCACCCAGCCACTCACGGAGGAGCTAAAGGAGCGGATCGCCAAACAGGCGGGTTTCATGCACATGCAGCTCCGCCGAGACGTATACTTCAGCCACAGGGACCTGGATTGGTGGCTGAACGAGCACGACGCAGGGCGCCAGGTCGGCCTCTACACGGGCCGAGGCCCCTCGGGCGGCGTCCACCTTGGCCACCTGCTGCCGTGGTTTTTCTGCGCCTACCTGCAGAAGGCGTACAACGCCAAACTCTATTTCCAGATGACTGACGACGAGAAGTTCCTCCACAGGGAGGACCTGACCCTCGACGAGACGATCGCGTACTCGTACGATAACGCGTTGGATGTGATCGCGTGCGGTGTGCAGCCGGAGCTGACGCACATCTTCAGCGACACCGACCACATAGGGCACATCTACAAGTTGGGGTTGCAGGTGTCGAAGAGGATAACGATGAGCACGGTGAAGGCGGTCTTCGGCTTCACCGACTCGGACAACATCGGCCTTACGTGGTACCCAGCACTTCAGGCTATGACGTGCTTCCTGCAGAGCTACCGCGAGGGTAGGAACGTGGCGTGCCTTATACCCGCTGCAATCGACCAGGACCCTTACTGGCGTATGACCCGCGACATCGCGGAGAAGATGGGGTACACGAAGCCGGCGCAGATACACAACAAGTTCCTGCCGCCGCTCACGCAGGGGGGTAAGATGAGCGCAAGCCAGCCCGAGTCGGCGATCTTCACCTCGGACAAGCCGGATAAGGCGGCGAAGAAGGTGATGGTGGCATTCACGGGTGGCAGGGAGACGATAAAACTGCAGAAGGAGCTGGGTGGACGCCCGGAGGTATGCAATATTTATGCCTACTACTACTACCTCTTCGAGGAGGAGGATAAGAAGCTCGTCGAACTCGAGGCCCAGTGCCGGTCCGGATCGCTCGTCTGCGGGGACTGCAAGGCGCGCCTCGCCAAAATGGTGAAGGTCTTTCTCGTCGACTTCCAGGAGAAGAGGGAGAAGGCGAGGGACCACCTCGAAGATTACCTCATAAAGTAGCACCTTTTTTTGAAAAAGGATAAAGCCTCAAGTAAGAAACATTCCACCATGAATACGAACCTGCAGAAGTCGTACGACGAGCTCCTGGGTGAGGCGAAGGAGCTCGCCATCCTCAACTCGACGATGGCGCTAGTCGGCTGGGACATGGAGACTAAGATGCCGCCGAAGGCTCTGAACCTGCGCAGCCAGCAGATAGCCCAACTAGGACTCATGGGCCACAAGATGCTCACTGACCCACGCGTCGGCAAAACCATCGAGTCAATCGAGAAGGACCCCGGCTACGTCGACATGGACCAGTTCCAGAGGCGCAACGTCTACCTCGCCCGCAAGGCGTACGACGAGGCGACGAAACTCCCCGAGGAGCTGGTCTTCGAGACGGCGAAGCAGCAGACGATAGCCGTCGGTGTCTGGAAGAAGGCGAAGGCTGCGAAAGACTACCAGATGTTCCGGCCCGACCTGAAGAAGATGATCGAGCTACGCCAGAAGGCAGCGGACATACTTATGGAGGTCAAGGGGACGAAGACGCCCTACGATGCACTCCTCGATACCTTCGAGTCGAAGATGACCGCAGACAAGATCACGAAAGTCTTCGAAACGATGCGCCTCGGCTTAATCGACGTTATGAAGAGCGTCGAGAAGTCGGGGTTCAAACCGGATACCTCGATACTGAGCCGCTCCGTCCCAGTTGAGGTGCAGAAGAAGATCAGCGAGGCCGCCATGGACTTCATCGGCTACGATACAAAGAGCCTCAACGCGGGAGGGCGCCTCGACGAGACTGAGCACCCCTTCACGAATGGCTACTACGACGACGTCCGCATAACAACCCACTACCATGAGGATAGGTGGCCTTCGAGCCTCTACAGCGTGATGCATGAGGGGGGGCATGCAATCTACGAGCAGAACCTGCCGCAGGCTTGGATGTACCAGCCCATAGGCAGCGCCGCCAGCTTCGGGATACACGAGAGCCAGAGCCGATTCGTGGAGAACATGGTGGGCCACAGCCCCGAGTTCCTCAGCTACATGCTACCGCATCTCAAAAGGATCGTCGTGAAGCCACTCAGGGGGGTCAAGCTCGGCGACTTCGTCGCCGCCGTGAACACGGTTGAGCCGAGCAAGATCAGGATCGAGGCCGACGAGGTCACCTACGGGCTCCATATAATCATACGCTTCGAGATGGAGAGGGACATCTTCGCCGGTAAACTCAAGGTCGATGAGCTGCCCCAAGCGTGGAACGAGAAGTACGACAAGTACCTCGGTGTCGAGATAGAGAACGACAGCGAGGGTGTTATGCAGGACACCCATTGGGCGAGCGGCCTCTTCGGCTACTTCCCCAGCTACGCCCTCGGCAACATCTACGGCGGAATGTTCCTCAAGAAGCTCAGGAGAGACGTCCCCACGTGGAAGAAGGAGCTGAGGAAGGGCAACTTCCAGCCAGTGAAGGGGTGGCTCGTCGAGAACGTCCACCAGAAAGGCAATCTCTACGACCCCGCAGACCTCGTCAAGGAGGTCACCGGCGAGAACATCACCGTGAAGCCCTTCATCAACTACCTCGACAAGAAGTACGGTAAGATCTACGGCTTCTGACCCCGCCACTTTTTAGAAGGGTTCTAATTTTTGACGCGTCGTTGGTAGGGCATGGTCGTCACTTCCGCCGCGGTTTCTCAGCGTCTCAAGTGGGCGGTTCTACTATCCTCCCTCCTAGCCTTTGTCGCCTACGCCTTCGGGTTCCAAGTGGTGCCGCCGCTGATGACCGCGATAGTTCAGGAGTTTGGGGTAAGCAACGCTGAGGCGGGGCTCCTCATGTCATTCGTTCTCCTCCCAGGGATCATCTTGAGCATCCCCGTGAGTATCGCGATGGAGAGGTATGGTGCACGCGTCACGGGCGGCGTCGCCCTCGTCTGTGTTGTTATAAGTTCATTCATGACGGCTACGGCGAACTCATTCACGGCACTTCTGATCGCTAGACTCATACTGGGTATCGGCGGATCCCTGATACTCATTGTGACTCCGGCCATCGTGCCTCAGTGGTTCAACAGGGAGGAGCTCGGCAGGGCGATGGGCATATTCACGATCAGCATGCCGATAGCCACGATCGTTGCCTTCCCGACGGCGGGTACACTAGCAGTGACCTACGGGTGGCGCTCCGCTTTCTACGTCAGCCTCGCCATCGGCGTCGTCGCCACGGCTGTCTATGTCCTCATCGTCAGAGACGGCCCCATGGCGACCCGGGGGGGTGGCTTCAGCGGCCTGTCGGCGTTCAAGAACGCCGAGGTTTGGAAGGTGGGGATAATCTGGCTCTTCTTCAACGGGGCCATACTCTCCTTCAACACGTGGGCCCCGACGCTGCTAACCACATACAAGGGCTTCACCCCGGTTGAGGCGAGCTTTTACGCGAGCCTGATGAGCTGGATATCTCTCTTCGCAGTACCCATCTACGGGACCCTATCCGATAGGATTGGGAAGAGGAAGGTGTTCATCGTTGCGGGAGCTGCCCTTCTCTGCCTCACCGAGGTGGCAGCCGCGTACTCATCCGGGATCATACTGATCGCGGGCATAATGGCCATCGGCCTCGTCTCGGCGATGATGCCGGGAAACATCCAGACACTTCCCTCGGAGATACTCGGACCCGGCAAGGCGGGGGTGGGCTTCGCCGTTATGGGGATATGTGGGAACATCGGGATAGCGGCGACTCAGCCACTTGCTGGGATGATACTCGATTCCACGGGCTCCTACTCGTTGAGCATCCTCTCTATGGCACTATTCGCCGCCCTTTGCCTCGGTTCCGCACTATTGGTGAAGGTTAAGTAACCTACTTCCGCCACTTCTTCACGCCTCGGTCTCCTTCCGCGTTATCTCTTCAAGATTCGAGGTCCCGTACTTCACCTCAAGCTCCGCCGCGCTGAGGGTCTCCAGCTCAAGCCTTCTCCACAGAGTGTGACCGACTATCTCGTTGAACTCCCCAACTAACACCCATGGATGCGATCTTGTCAAGATTGTGGGTTGTCCTCAGTTCCTTTAGGGCCTCCTGCATCGCCTTTGTAGCCGGGTAGAGGCAGGTCATGGTATGTTAGGTACCTCACGCCGCGTGCCTCTAGATCTTCTATTTTGAATGGAGGCGTCTTCGCACCGGGGATTATGTTGAAGGCGAGGGGTGCCGGTATTCTCTTCACAAGCTTCCCCACTTCGTCGAGACTCTGGGGGCCTCGACGTAAACGTAGTCAGCGCCGGCCTTGGCGTAGGACTCAGCCCGCTTCACGGTCTCCTCGAAGCTTGCGATGGAGCGGGCATCGGTCCTCGCGCCGATTATCATTTCGGGTTCCTCCTCGTCGCACGCCTTCACAGCCGCCCTGATCTTTCCAAGCATCTCGTCACTGGAGACTATGCTCTTCCCCGCCATGTGACCGCAACGCTTCGGCCACTTCTGATCCTCGACCCTCACACCGGCTGCGCCCACCTGTGAGAAGTTCTGCACAGTCCAGTAAACGTTCATCGCATTTCCGTAACCCGTATCCACATCAACGTCTACCGGGAGCCCCACGATGTTAACTATCGTCCGGCTCCGCTCCTGCATCTCTGCATAGCCGACAAGGCCTATGTCCGGCTGCCCCACTAGGGACGCGGTTATCCCGTACCCAGTTGTGCCGATGACCTCGAAACCCGCCTGCTCGATGAGAATCGCAGATAACGCGTCGTAGGAGCACAGCCTCATGAACAATTTATTCCCCTCGAGGAGCTTCCTGAAGACTTTCGCTCTCGATTTCATGGCTTCAAACCTGTTTCGACTTGGATATAAGCAGCCTCACCCGATTCTAGGCTTGTGAGCGTCCCAGAAGAGCTTCGGTCACGATATGTGAGGCAGCGTTACAGGCTGGTCGGGGACCACAGCGCCGTGAAGACGTGCACATGGGTGGGGAAAGCCCTACGCACCGGCGGAGCTGAGCATTGCTACAAGCAGCGATTCTACGGCATTCCGACCCACCGCTGCCTGCAGATGACGCCGAGTCTCGGCCACTGCACCCAGAGCTGCGTCTTCTGCTGGCGCGCTACGCCGGAGACCCTCGGCGTAGGCTGGGAGCAGACACAGCCCATCAATGATGGGGACGACCCCGACGCGATAGTCGAGGGCGCCATAGCTGCTCACCGAAAGCTCATCTACGGTTGGGGTGGAAACCCGAAGGTCTCCGATCAGTTCCTCAAGGAGGCACTTGAGCCCGTCCACGCAGCCATAAGCCTCGAGGGAGAGCCCACGCTCTACGACCGCCTCGACGACCTCGTCCAGAGCTTCAAAAACCACGGCTTCCGCACCATATTCATAGTCACAAACGGCACTGACCCCGAAGCCCTAAGAAGCCTTGGAACGGAACCCAGCCAGCTATACGTCAGCCTCTGCGCCCCCGACGAGGAGACCTACGCGGCCACGTGCCGCCCCATGATCCCCGGCGCCTGGGCGAAGGTGATTGAGACCCTCGACCTCCTCCACAGCTTCCGCTGCCCCACCGTCCTCCGCCAGACACTAGTCCCCAAGCTAAACATGAATAATATCCCCGGCTACGCAAAACTCGCCCTCCGGGCAGAACCCACCTATATCGAGCCCAAGGGCGCTATGAGCGTCGGCTTCGCCCGCCAGCGCTTCGCCTACGAGGAGATGGCGAGCTTTGAACAGATCAAGGCCTTCGCCGCGAAGCTCTCAGAAGAGACCGGCTACTCCGCAATAGACGAGCAGTACGAGAGCAATATAGTCCTCCTCAGCCGGCTGGAGAAGCCCATAAACCTCTACGCCTAGCACTATCGATGAAATACCCACTATCACCACCCCTTATTACCCGCAAACAGCCAGAAAACCAACTGAAAAATAACACAAATCATCACCTCACCCACACGCGGCTTAACACACCCCAAAACAAAGTGCTTGATGCTTAAAGCGATCAACGCAGACACCCACCCGCAGACACCAGAACACACGCACAACCGTTTTAAGCCCCCATCCCCCGTAGGGAGCCGATGATAGTAAAGATAGGCGTCAAGACCCTCAACAACCAGCTCGTCGCCTACCATGAACTAAAACCCGGCGAAAACGAGGCCGAGACATTCGCCAAACTCAACGCCGAGGCCCACGAGAAAGGCGCGAGGGTCAGCGACCCAACAATGATCATCTACTACGACCCCAAGGACAAGCAGGGCTGCAGGAGGGATGTGCTCGTCCCCATCGACAAGGACGTCCCCGGCCTCAAGACGAAGAAGCTGCCCGAACTCAGAGCCGGCTTCATAGTCTACTCAGGCGCCAACCACCCATTCGAGTACTACTACGAGGAACTCCAGAAGCACCTACAGCAGCGCGGCCTAAAGCCCGCCACACACCACTTCTGCCACATGGAAGCAGTCTACCAACCCGACACATTCGGTCTCAGCGATGGTAGCTTCATCGACGAGGACGCCCAAGAGGTCTGGACAACCGAGATCCTCATCCCCATCGAGGGCTAAGCATTTTAACGACCCCCATAACTCATTTCCCGGGCGACTGTAGTCTAGTGGTTAGGATTCTGGCCTTCCAAGCCAGTAACCCGGGTTCAAATCCCGGCGGTCGCACCAAATAATTGTACCAACCCACGACACACACCGTGCGCGCGCGATGCTTAGAAATCAGCCCCAACTAGACTATAAAGAGACTCGTAGAACTACTGACTATCCCTGAGATAGCGCAGAGGCTTTAGGAGGCCTTCACCGCCACCTTCACGGCAATTCGCTTCTCGTCGTAGGTGAATGTGTGTCCTGCGTTGTTCAACTCCGCTGCAGCAAGCCTTAGCCAGTCACCGAAGCAGCCCACCGTTTTATTATCGGGGTCGAAGAGTGAGACATCCGCATCGTAGACCTCTTTGCCCAGTTTGCAGAGGATGTTCTTCGAGGCCCAATAGTCGATGGCGACCGGGTCCGTGCTAGCGGCGATTACACCAGCATAGGTTGCGCTATCGAAAGGTGTCATAGGACCAGTCCCCGGTTTGCAGTTCACGTGTATGGCGTCGATTATGTTGAGAGTCGGCACCCGAGTCTCAGCCATGAGTGTGCCCATACCGCCTTTCCCGACGGTTGGGTGGGTTCGATATCCCTTGGCCGATGTTAATTTGTCGCTTGGCACACCCATGTAGTGCTTAATAGCCCCGGTGACTCCGAAGATGAAGTGGGACTTGAGAACGGGCGTGTTCAGGACCTTGAGGCGGCCCCCCTCGTACGCTTTTCTCACCGGGTCCCAGACCCCCCTATTGAAGCTGATGCGAGTTCCATGCGTCGTCTTGAACTTAGGGTAGCTTGGCAGCACTCCGGTGAGGGGGTCTGCGGCCTTGGCAACTACGTACCCGTCCTTGTCATCCCCCTCCGAGTACTCCTCAACCTCGTTCTCGGTGATCGTGTCCCAGAGGTAGGTCGAGACACGCCCCGCGCCTCCGAAAGAGTCGGCGACGCGCTTCATTGACTGCCTTCTGTCCTCGGCGTTGTTGACGGGGTAGTCGAAGCTACCGCCGCGGCCGGAGCTCCCATACTGGGCCTGCCCGTTGTCCGCGATTACGACCTCGCCCCTGAACCCGTCTGGATGGGCAAGCATGGCAGCGACGAGGGCCTTTACAAGGTCGGTGTTCGTCATCCCGCACTCGTCCCACTGACTGTTCACCTTCACCATCACAACATCGTCACGATCGATCAGGCCGGAGGGGCCCTGCATGAGGCCATTATACCTCGACTTGTAGAACTTGAGCCCATCGCCGTCCATCAGCTCAAGCAACGTGTTTAAGGCACCATTGTTTCCCTTTGCGCCCTCGACCGCATAGATCGTCGACGCGGGGGCCTTACTCGCCATATTCGGAACCAGTGAGAGCATGAAGGTAACCACGAATAAGATGCTCTTCAACCTTCCCGCGCGGAGCGATTCGAGAAGCTTGATATCCACCCACCAGACCTAAGCATCCTAATCGGAGCATGATGGCTTGAAGTCAAGGCTTGGCATAGAGGTCATCGACGCGCACGCGCACTTCATGACGGCGGGGTCTATCAAGGCATGGAGCCAGCGCGGACGCAGCATGGCCAGCTTCACAAAGAGGACGCAGACACGCACAGACATGAAGACAATCGATGTTCCTGACGAGAACTTTGATGCTGCCCAGAAGTGGCACGACGAGCTCGACCGATATGGCGTCAGCAGCGTGGGCTTCATGATCGGCCCCGAGACGTACGAAGAGTTCCTAGAGGCGCGAAAAAGGTACCCGGGATACTTCCTTGGCTACCTAAACGTCCAGCCCAATGACCACGAAGCGCCTAAAAAGATCAGGCAGGCGGCAAAGGACGGCTTCTACGGCATCAAGCTCTACCCATCAACCTGGAGGGACACACACGTCTATAGTGAGCAACTCTACCCAATATATGAGGAGGTGCAGAAGCAGAAGATGGTCGTCTTCTGCCACTTCGGCGTAAGCATCGGCAATGACGCGGACCTCCGCAGCGGTAATCCGATAGACATACAGATACCCGCACGCGACTTCCCAGACATAAGCTTCATAATCGCCCACTTCGGCGCTGGATTCTTCCGCGAAGTCTTACTCATGCAGTACCAGGCCGATAACGTCTACATGGACAGCAGCGGAAGCAACATCTGGTACAAGTACCTCCCAGAGGACCTCAGCGTAAAGGATGTCTTCCGCCACGCGCTACGCGCCGGCGGACCAGACAAGATACTATTCGGAACCGACTCTACCTTCTTCCCCCGTGGCTTCCGTTTCAACATCCTTGAGGAGCAGTTCAACGCCCTCCAGAGCCTAAAGAAGAACGGCGCCATCAACGACGAGGGCATAGAGAAGATATTCAGCGGAAACCACAAACGCCTGACTGGCTACAAGCCGAGGGAATAGGATGTCTAGACGAGGCCGACGCGGGTACCCGACCTCGATACTCATAGGCCTAGATGAGAAAGCAGCACATTTTTGGACCATCTACAGTGAGTCTGTGAAGCCCTCAAAAGTTATAACAAGAATTGGTAATGACGAAAAATCCACTTACAAGTTCCATGAGGAGATCGTAGAGTCCATCAGGGCCATGCTGCTAGAGGGCTTTACCGGGGTAATCATCACATCGGAGGATAGAACCCAGCACACCCCGCGTCTTATGGAGCATATAACCAAGCACCACAAGTGGCTAAAGGACAGAGCCACAATCAGGCAACTAGCAGGGAGAGCGAGTACAGCCAATGAAGTGACTCAACTCATAAGGGCAAACAAGATCCAAGAAACCGTACAGGAAGCCTCTGAGGAAGCCGGTGAAAAGCTACTAAATCTCCTGGAAAAGGCGCTGAGGGAGAATAACGTGCTTTACACCATAGAGGAGCTCTCCGCTGCGCTGAACGCTGAAAGAAAACCAATCGTGGTCTTGATAACCGAGGAGTTCGACGTTAGAAACCGAAGGAACCGACGGTTCCAAAGCCTCATGCAAATATCAAGAAACCTCGGCGCTTCGATGACCATCTTGAAGCCAACAAACGCGGCATCAGTACGACTAAGTCAACTCGGCGGATTCACCTGCGTAATATCCCCGAAGCCTTAGCCGTTGGAATGCCATTTCGCTGCAAAGCGAGGATAACCCCCTAACAATTAAAAACAAACGAATAGTTATTTATTTCAATAGAGAGCAACATTGACGGCGACGCCGCGGCGAATTAAAATGATTGTTCTCAGATTAAGCGAGGATTAGAGATTAAACCTCGTCTAAGAATGTGTGCGCCTTCTCTAAGAATTCACTTGGAACGTAAGTGTCAGCCATTGGCACTCCCATCTTCCTGAGCTTATCGATAGCAGATGCCGTGTACGGCCTGAATATTTCCTTGTGAGCGAGGGGGCTTATCCCCGCGAAGACCCTGATGCCATCGTCAAGCATGTTGCGGATCACTTCGTAGTTCTTCCTGTTTTCTTCATCGTCCTTGGTTGGGTCGGTGAGGACGAAGTCGCTGAAGTAGAAGCAAATCCTATCACTCCTCTCGGAGGCCTCGGTAAGCTGGTCGTAGGCCCACTGTATACTCTTATTCGGGACAGTGCCTCCCCAAGTGGAGCCGTCAACCGTACCCCTGAACCGAAACTCCATCTGGGTCGTCGTCATCGTGATCATGTCGAGGAGTTGCTCCAGAATGGGCTCGAGGTCCATCTCGTCGCTCAAGTCCTTGATGATGTGGCTGTTACTCTCGTAGAGTATGAGGCTCCACTTGTCGTTGCGTAGCCCCCACATGAGAGGTATGAGGCTCAGGATGCTGTAATTAACCGAGTTTATGCCCTCGAAGTCGTAGAACATCGTGTTGCTGATGTCCTGGATGTATACGATGCTACGGTTCTTCTTCTTCCTCTTGAGCATCATGAAGTCCTCTGGTCTGACCTCATCAATCTTACGACCGAGATCGATGATGTTCTCGAGACTGCGGTCCTCGTCGATCGAGTCAGTGT
>JADGNG010000012.1 GCA_017883585.1 Candidatus Bathyarchaeota archaeon | reverse complement strand
CTCAGTCCCTTGGCGGGATGCTCACCCAGATGAGAAACAGCTCCGCTAAAATCGAGGAGCTCAGGTCCCTCGATTACACTGATGTACAGATACCCAGTTGGGTAGCTGGAGCTGAAGCTGGAGGTGGAGCTGGGCTGAAGGCTGAGCTGAAAGCTGAAGCTGCCGGTATAGCTGAGGAAGCCCCTGGACTCCCCTGCTATAGGAGGCTGGGCCAGCAAATATGCATCAGCTCAGCCAGCTCTGCCAGCCAGCTATGCCAGCCAGCCAGCCAGCTATGCCAGCTAGCCAGCCCAGCCTACCAGCTTTACAGGGTGAGGATAATTTTTTACAGTAGGCCAACCAGCGCGCGCTTGGTGGGATGTTATCTCAGATGAGAAACGGCTCTGCTGAATACGAGAAGCTCGGAGCCTTCGGTTTCACTGATGTATAGATACCCAGTTGGATAGCTGGAGCCGGGGTTGAGTCGAAGGCTGAGTCGAGGGTCGAGGTAGTCGAGAGGGTCCAGGGGCTTCGGAGCAGCCCCTGGAGTCCCCTGCTATAGGGGGCTGGGCCAGCTAAAATGCATCGACCAGCCAACCAGCCAGCCCTTCGACTATCCCTTCGACTACCCCTCAGGGTTTACAGGGTGAGGATAAATTTCTACAGGAGGCCAACCAGGCTTTACAGAAGAGTGGTCAGCACGCTGAGCCGCTTGGCAGCGACGCCCTCCAGCGCTGGGTGGTAGAGGGTGGGATCCAGGTAATGAACGGGGGCTACTGGCTGAGGCGCCAGCTCCCGAGCGGATAGAACGCCATGATCCAGGTGTACCCCTCTAAGGAGGTCCTGGGGCTGACCGGGTCGGTAATGTCCGGATCTCTGAGCTTTAGAATCTGGCGTGTTGACTATTTTAGGCTCAGCCGATGAGACGGCCGTACCTATCGACTTCTTGGCGCCGCACCCGTGTACTGCTTATGGGCTTCCCGTCATCGGCGAGTACCATCTTCATGACGAAAATGAGAAGCGGCTTCTCCCCCTTCTTAACCCTTATCTGGTTGATTTCCTCCGCCCTCGCTTCCGTTTCCTCGCTGACTAGTATCCCCTCTATGCCACCATCATCAGTTGAAGGGCCGAAGGGGTCGTCGAGGGGGAAGATGGTGGCCCTCCTGAGAAGCCCTTTCTTCTGTAGGTACTTTTTGACATCCCCAAGGCGGACGTCATAGGGGTCTATATCATGTGGCTTCTTCATTGCTGCTGCGAAGCGGTCCGTTGTTATCCCGATTACAACCCTGTCTGAAACGTTGAAGGCCTCGTCGAGAAGCAGCCAGTGGCCCTTGTGCATGGAGTCGAATGTGCCAGCAACGGTTACCGTGTTGAGCCGTTGTTCCGACATCACAAGGTCCTCTGGAACTCTCTAAACCGAAACGTCTGGGGAATTAAACTTGTTGGGTACCGGGTTATATGAAGCCCCTCATCGCCAGGAACCACTTTATGAGAGGTAGACCAATCAGGATCAGAAGAATAAAGCGGATGACATCCGCTATCATCCCGACCTTGATCATGTCCTTCATCCTGACGTAGCCGGAGCTGTAAGCTATTGCCATGGCGGGGGTCGTACTCGGAAGTGTGCTTGGAATAGTGGTAGCGATGGCTGCCCCCAGCACAGGGGCAATGGGGTTGATCCCAGCCGCTAAAGAGAGGCTGACTGCCAGCGGGCACGCAACCGAAGCCGCGCCCGTGTTCGAAGCAGGGTAACTCAGCAGGAACCCGATGAGACAGCACGCCCCGAAGATGACGAACTCGTTCGGCGCGGGACCCATGAAGCCCCTAAAGAGTATACCGATCCAGTTGCTGAAGCCACTCTTCATCAGGCCCAGACCCAGGGTAATGCCGCCGCCGACCAGGAAGACTATGTCCCAGTTGATGGACTCCCTGAGCATCTCGTCCCACTTGAGGAGGGGCCTGTCACCCGCCTTGAGAAGCGGGAAGAGAAGCAGAGCGATAGCTGCCGGAGCCGCCTCCGGGAGGACCTTCGCCAGCAGGGCGCTCAGCGGTTGAAGCCCTGCGTTGTCGACGGCGAAGTTCGCCACCATCCCCGGGATTAGCCAGAGGAGGAGCGTGAAGACGAGTATGCCGATAGTCATCTTCTCCCCCCTCGTGATGGGGCCGAGGTCCTCCAACTCCTTTTTCAGCATCGAGGGATCGAAAGGCAGCTCCTTCACCTCCGGTTTGATGACCCTATAGACAACAAACCACGTCAGGAAGAGGCCGATGAAGGCGTGCACGGTACCGATGAAGAACCAGTCGACGAAGGTGATGTTGACTGCACCACCTGTAGCGGTGAATACAGTGTTTTTACCTATGAGGTTGGTCGTCGTGCTAGTCAGGAACAGTAGGCTGCCCGCAGTGGCGGCCTGCCCGAGAGCGAGCATCGTTGCGGAGCCATACCTGCTCCCCTGTTTGAATCCTTGGCGGAGCAGGAAAGCGATGACGAACCCGTAGACGATGCTCGTAGCAGCTGTCATCGAGCCCGTCACTGTTAGAAGGAAGACTGGGAGGCATGCTACGAAGAAGGCGGCGAGCGCCGGGTTTCTCGTCTTGCTAACACTCGCGAGTGTGAGTGCTACCCTCTTGTCGAGGCCCCAGACCTGGAACGACTTCGCGAAGATGAAGCCAACGAGGATGACCCAGATTAGTGGATCCATGAAAGGTGCGAGCGCGTCCTTCCAGACTAACAGCCCCACGAGGCTGAAGAGAATTGGCGGCACAAGCGCTGCGAGGCCGAGGCTCGTAGTCTCGAAGACCCACCACGTCGCGGTCCAGAGCAGGACCCCAAGGCCGTACTTGGGTCCGTCAGCGAGCGTTATGCCCGCGGCCTTAGCTGCCTCGATCATGTTCGGGTCATTCGGAATCAGAAGACACGCGATGAACAGGAGAGGACCAATATAGAGGCTGATCCTCTTCATGGACCAGCGTGATCCGTTTTCGGAGTGGACGTCAGAACCCATGCTGGCAAGCCTCATTCTGAGCCGTTCAGCCACCGGAAAAAGATATCTCTCAAGTTGTGAGGACGAGGGTCACTTGTAGTTCCCGAAATTGGCGTGAGCTATAAGCCAGCCCCCTGGCATTCTCTGGTAGACAATAGTGACGGGGCCCTTCTGCGGCGTCTCAGAGCTCGGGCGTTTAAAGAACCAGACGGCGCAAACAATGGCCGAGTCCCCGAAGTCCTCCACATCCATCCCCTCTAGCCACAATTTATTGGGCTGAGTCTTCCCACCTTTCACGAAGCCAAAGCCCTCATGATGCTTCACGAGCGCCTCATAGCCCTTGATGACACCTTGCCTCTCGGAGGAGAAGTAGGTGACCCTACCGTCCTTCAGGAATAACTTCTCAACCTGGTTTAGATCGTAAGTGTTCCAGAACTTCACCCAGTCGTCGACTATCTTGACGTTGAATCCCTGAGCCATGTTTGTTCACCGCCTTGTCAGGCTAAAGGCATTTACGGTCGCGGCCAATTCGCCCATGGAAGGTATTTTCTAGCCGTCGCCCCAGATTACTCCGGGGATAATTTTGAAGGTAGGTGTCCTCGCCGACGATCTGACCGGCGCGTTCGACACGGGCGTCCAGTTCAGGAATTGGGGGTTCTCCGTTGAGGTTATTATAGGTGAGTTGAAGGGCTCCTCGAAGCTCGGGGGTGTAGACGTGGTCGTGATGGACACCGAGAGCAGGGGGTTGAAGCCAGATGACGCCTTTTGGCGTGTCTACCGCGCCACCGAGAAGCTGATCAGTTTCGGCGCTGAAAGAATATACAAGAAGGTCGACTCGACCCTCCGAGGCAATATAGGCTCCGAGCTGGACGCCGTGATGGAGGCATCGAGTGCGAAGCTCGCATTTTTCGCCCCCGCATACCCGACCTACGGGAGGACGACACTCGCCGGAAGGCAGCTCGTCGACAATACCCCTATAGACAAGACTGAGTACGTCAACGAGCTTGGAGCGAAGACTCCCGAGATAGAGGCCATCATCGGGGTGCAGAGCAAGCGCATAGTCGGTATCGTAGACTTCGAGAAGGTTAATGGGGGTGTAGAATCGATCAAGTCAGCCGTTGAGGAGCTAAAGAAGAGTCGTGTCGAGATAATCGTCTTCGATGTCCTCAGCGAGAAGCACCTCATTGACATATCACGCGCCGCTGGGGAAACGAAGGTCTTCGTCGGCTCAGCGGGTTTCGCGAGCGAGATACCCATCGGCTTCGGCATGAGAGCTCCGAAGCCCGTCCTCTCAGTCTGCGGGAGCACGAGGCACCTCAGCCGGATTCAGGTGCACAAACTACATGATCGTCTCGGCTTCAGGGAGATCGAGATAGGGATTCTGAAGCTGATAGACGGTGGGCCCGTAGCGAAGTTTGAGGTGAGGCGGTGCGTGGGGGAGGTGGTCGCCGCCCTTAAGGTGGGAGTGGATGTCTCGATCACCTCCGCTCCCAAGGAGGGCTCCGCCGACGAGTTCATCTCACACGCCCTCGGACACGGAATAAAGGAAAACGAGGCGAAGCTTTTCATCGAAGAGGCAATAGGTGAGGTTACATCCGCTGTACTCAACGAGGCGGAGGTCCTTGGACTCATACTTACCGGAGGAGCCACCAGCCTGATGGTGTGCCAGAAGCTCCAAGCCGACAGGGTCTCGATCATGGAAGAGATCGAGCCGGGAATACCACTCGTCAGGCTAAGCAACGGGATGCTTGCCGTAACGAAAGCGGGTGGGTTTGGCGTCGAGGACAGCCTCGTCCATGCGACACAGAGGCTCAGGAGGTTGACGTCGAAATGAGACCACTACTTGCGATCACGATGGGTGACGTAGCCGGGATAGGGCCAGAGATCATAGCAAAGGCCCTCAACACGGACGAGGTCTACGGCGTCTGCCGCCCCCTCGTAATCGGGGACGCCGACGCTATGAACATGGGGCTTGAGGTCGCGGGGCTCAACCTCGCAGTTAAGAAGGTCGACTTCCCTACAGATGGGCTATACAGACGTGGCACAATCGACATGATCAGCCTCGACAACGTCGACACCTCCTCCCTTATCATGGGAAGGCCCCAGTCGATGGCTGGGAAGGCATCCGTCGAGTTCGTCTTAAAGGCGGCGGAGATGGCGATGAGGGACGAGGTCGACGGCATGGTCACTGCGCCGCTGAATAAGGAAGCGATGCACATGGCGGGGTACAAATATCCGGGGCACACAGAGCTCCTCGCCGAACTCGCCCACACACAAGACTACGCAATGATGCTCATTGCGGGGAATCTCAGGGTCGTCCACATAACCACACACGTCAGCCTCCGGGAGGTCCCTGACCTCATAACCAAGGACCGGGTCTTCAAGAAGATCAGGGTCGCCCACGAGGCGACCAGGAGCCTCGGATTCGACAGACCAAGGATAGGAGTCTCGGGGCTCAATCCCCATTCGGGGGAGGGCGGGCTCTTCGGGAGGGAGGAGATAGAGGTCATTGCGCCGGCGATAGACGAGGCAAGGAAGGCGGGTATGATCGTCGAAGGCCCCGTGCCGCCGGATACCGTCTTCTCGAAAGCTGTCGGCGGCATTTACGACGTCGTAGTCGCCATGTACCACGACCAAGGGCACATCCCAGTCAAGCTCCAAGGCTTCAGGTTCGATGAGGCGACTGGAAAGTGGGAGGATGTCAGCGGAGTAAACATGACCGTCGGCCTCCCCTTCGTGCGGACGAGTGTCGACCACGGAACCGCCTACGGTAAGGCGGGCCGACGCGAAGGCACCGCGAACCCCCAGAGCCTAATCGACGCTATAAAGACGGCCGCCCAGATGGCTGATGTCCGCCTCAGGAAGAAAACTGCTTAATCCCAGCGCCACCTACCGATCGTCAATGAGCTTCCCCAAGATGGTCGAGGCGAGGCAGGTTATCGATCAGCCCTGCCTAGATGATTTTGTAACCGAGATCAGGCGCCAGCTCAACTCGAAGGGGCTTGCGAAGAAGGTCAGGAAGGGGCAAAGGATAGCGATCACGGCGGGTAGCCGCGGCATCGCTAACATCCCCGAGATTCTGCGGACCGTCGTCGAGGAGGTGAAGGCTGCAGGTGGTGAGCCGTTCCTTATCCCCGCGATGGGGAGCCATGGCGGAGCCACGCCACATGGGCAGGTCGAGACCCTCAGAAGCCTTGGAATCACCGAAGAGAGTGTCTGCGCCCCCATAATCAGCAGCATGGAGGTCGACAAGATCGGGGAGATCGGGGGAACGCCCGTCTACGTCGACAGGAACGCCATCAGGGCCGACGGTATAATAGTCGTCGGCAGGATCAAACCGCACACCGACTTCAAGGGGGAGATCGAGAGTGGCCTCATGAAGATGATGGCCATCGGCCTCGGGAAGCAGAAGGGGGCCGAGATGATCCACCACAACCTCTACGAGGGCTATCATACGCTCCTACCCGCTGCTGCGCGCCTCATCATGGAGAAGGCGCCAATACTCATGGGTCTAGCCCTCCTTGAGAACGCCCGCCACGAGACCGTGAAGGTCGTCGCACTCGAACCAAACGAATTCGAGGCAGCCGAGTTGAAGCTCCTAAAGGAGGCGAAGGGTCTCTTAGCCCGACTCCCATTCAAGGAGCTCGACGTGCTCGTCGTCGAGGAGATCGGGAAGAATATCAGCGGCGTAGGTATGGACACGAACGTGACTGGGCGCTTCTGGATGCCGGGCGAGTCGGACACCGACGCGGCGAAGATAGACAAGATCGTGGTCCTCGACCTCTCCGAGGAGACGCACGGCAACGCTATCGGAATCGGCTTAGCCGACCTCATCACGCGCCGTGTCTTCGACAAGATCGACTACCCCTCCACCTATGTGAACTGCCTTACTCAGGGCACATGCGCCACGGGGAAGGTGCCAATATGGCTACCCAACGACAGGGACGCCATCGACACCGCCCTACGTGTCATAGGTCCCGTGGACCGGTCAAGGGTTAGGATGATGGTTATAAAGAACACTCAGGAGCTTGAGCACATCTGGATCAGTGAGAGCTTGGCTGAGGTGGTCAAGAAGGATAAGAAACTCGCCAAGAGAGTGGAACTCCTCGGCGAGCCCCGTGATGCCCAGTTCGACGTCCTAGGCACCCTCATCAAGTAGCCTCCTTTTATCCATCCGTCCCTGCACATTCGGCAGTACGCCATGGCACTAAATTGGCCATACGAGAACAGGGGCGGGTACCTTTACGTCGACGGCGTCTTCACCCTAAACGCGGCCCGACGCTTCGGGACGCCCCTCTACCTCTATAGCGAGGAGAAAATTAGGACAATACAGGCGCATAACGGACGCTTTCACTAAGCAGTACCCACGTAGTCGGATACTCTACGCCGCGCGCGCACGCAGGTGGTCGACGTCTATGGCCTGGTCTGCAAATCAAGTGACGTCTTCGTGAGGGATCGCAGCATACCGGGGTGTCTGAGGGTGCCCTGCTCGCGGTCATGAACGCGCGCGCCGCTGCCCGCCGAGGTGATTGTACGAGGTGGCGAGGCCCGTCTCATTAGGGAGCGGGAGTCGTTCGCCGACCTGCTCAGGGGGCAGTGCTAGGCGCGCGTACTTTATAGCTCAGGTAACCCTGAGGAACTGGGCTTGCGGCGCCCCGCAGACGACGCACTTCTCGGGAGCCACGCCCTCAACCGTGTTCCCGCAGACCTTGCAGACGTAATAGTCCCTGTTTGGGAGGGGCTTCTTCGAATTCAGAGTCTCCAGCGCCTTCTTATAGAGCCCCGCGTGGACCTCCTCGACCTGGTTAGCGACGTTGAAGCTCCACTCAGCCTGCTTGTTCTTCTCTTTCTGTGCTATGGCAAGGAACTCGGGGTACATTTGACGGTACTCGAAGGTCTCGCCGCTGATGGCCTCGTCGAGGTTACTCACCGTCATGCCCACCTTCCCCGCTATCCTGAGGTGGTTCATGGCGTGGACGGTCTCCGCCTCCGCGGCTGCGCGGAACAGCTTAGCGACCTGTGGGAGGCCCTCCTCCTCCGCCTTCTTCGCGAATGCTAGGTATCTGCGGTTCGCCTGAGACTCCCCAGCGAACGCGGCCATGAGCTTCTCTATCGATTCGGACATTCTAAGAACCTCGTGGTTCCACTTCGCGCCTTGGTTGATAAATGTTAGGCGGGTGCTAGAAAGGTGTCTAGGGGTTTCTTCGAAGCATAGACTGTGATGCCCTTCTTCTGCTCCTTCTCGAACTTGAAGCCCCGTATCTTCTCCGCCTGCTTCTTCATTTCCTCGAGGTCTCCGAAGTCCAAGGCGTTGGTGAGGCAGTTGTTGACGCACGCGGGCCTCCTCCCCTCGATCTGCAGCTGGGGGCAGAGTGTGCAACCGGAGACATCAATCGTCTCGAGGCTAAACTCGGGGACGTAGGACCTGTTCAGCTCTCCCGCCTCAACTATCCTGATCATGACGCGCTTTATCCCAGGGGAGAGGTCGTTCTCATCCTTACAGGCGATCTCACAGGCGTAGCAGCCTATGCATCGGTCGATATTTACCAGAAACGCCTTCTTCTGGGTCATGGCTCAGCCCTCCGTATGTTACAGAGGATAGTCCTGAAGGCGGGCATCGCGGCTATGGGGTCGAGTTGGGTGTCATCGGTGAGGTAGTTTATATTCGACTCCCCTTCCCAGCCGTGGGTGACGGAGACGACGTCCTCCCGGATGCCAGTTGTAAGCTTGGCCTTCAGTTTCGCCTCGCCCCTGAGTCCCTCGACTATCACGAGATCCCCTTCCCCGATACTCAGGCGTGACGCGGTTTTGTAATTTATCTCAACTATAGGCTCGGGGACGTAGCCGCGGAGCCAGCTGTAGTTCCTCTGTTGTGAGTGGTGGTAGACCGCGGTCTTGGAGCCCGTGATTAGGGTGAAGGGGTACTTCTTCGCGGCGTCTGGTTGGCTAGTCCTTGTCTCGGGGGGCTCCACATAGCTGGGTAGCGGGTCGTAGCCGAGTTTCTCAAGCTGCGAAGAGTACAACTCGATCTTACCCGAGGGGGTGTTGAAGCCGTTCTTGCGGAGGAGCCCGATCTCGAAGGGCACCGAGTAAACGCCTGACTCCCCGAGGTCAGTTACCCTCACGCCCACTGGCTTGATTATCTCGTTTATGATCTCGTCCTCGTCAGCGTAGTCGAAGCCGTCGAGCCTCATCCTCTTAGCGAGCAGGCAGATGTACTTCCAGTCCGGGAGGCTCTCAAAGAGCGGCTCCATCACGCTATGACTGACCTGGAAGTACTTTGTGAGGGCGAGGTTCTGCGTCTTGCAGAGCTCGGTCTTCTCGAAGAAAGTGGAAGCGGGGAGGACTATATCCGCCATCTTCGCCGTTTCCGTCATGAAGAGGTCGTCGACGACGAGGAAGTCGAGACTGGCGAGCGCCTCCCTGACCTTCGTCGTGTTTGGGTACTCTTGGATGGGGTTGGCTATAGTGCACATCATTGCCCTGATGAGATGTGGCTTCCCGGTTAGTATGGCCTCGGCGAAGATTGCTGTGGCGTCCTCGACCAGTGGGAACCTCTCCGCCCAGATGGGCCTCGCCTTGAGCCTCTCCTTTCGCGTAATGTTGGCGAGATTGACCCCGGGGTTGAAGAGGAGGGCTCCCGGCTTGTCGACGTTCCCCGTGATGGCGAGGAGGATCGCCATGGCGCGGAGCGTGTGCGTCGAGTTGGTGTGGTGGAGTACGCCTTCGCGTCTGTCGAGACATGCCGGCTTCGCGGTGGCGAACTGCCTCGCGACCTCGACGATACGCTCGGCGGGTATCCCCGTTATCTCCTCCGCGTACTCAGGCGTGTACTTCTGGACGTGCTCCATCAGTCTCTCGAACCCGATGGTGTACTTCTCGACGAACTCCGCGTCGTGCAAACCCTCGCTTATGATTGTCCGTATCATGGCGAGTATGAGGGCCGCGTCCGTCCCCGGCTTTATAGGGAGGTATATGTCAGCCTTCGACGCCGTCTCAGTGAAGCGGGGGTCGACTACGACGAGCTTCGCCCCCGCCTCCTTCGCGTCGAGGATGTCCGACATGATCCGAGGGTAGCGATGTATAAAGCTCAGAGCCGGGTTTGTGCCGAAGAGCATTATGTATTTCGAGTTCCTGAAATCGCTCCAAGGCATGTAGGGCGGTCCCTGTGGCGTCTTCCCATAGGTGTAGGTATACCCGATCATCTTTGGGCCGACGCAGAAGCTCCAGTTACCCGAGTAGTTCGGGGTCCCGTAGGCGTAGCAGAAACGCTGGAAGACCTGCTCGATCATCTGCCGGGTGGGCCCTTTGACGAAGGCTAGTGCCTCGGGGCCGTATTTCCCCTTGACCTCAAGGAGCTTATCGGCGATGGTATCGATAGCTTCGTCCCAGGTTATGCGCTCCCACTCCCCGCTACCCCTCTCATCTACCCTTTTCAGGGGATACTTGAGGCGGTCGGGGTTGTAGAGCATCTGGCGGGCGGAGCGACCCTGGGCGCAGAGGGCACCCCTGTTGTGGGGGTTATCCGGGTCCCCCTCGACCTTGATGACTTTTCCTCCCCTCATGTAGGTGAGCATACCGCAGTCGCAATAGCAGACCTGGCAGACGTTCCTCCGGATCGTCACCCATTCCTTGCCTTGCATTCTAAAACACGCGGTCCTTGTGAGTACACCTGACTCCACTTCAACGCGTATAAAATGTGGGGCTTGGGGTTGAGCCTCTTTTTTCATCTTATGCCTACGTTGCCTTGATCCCAGTTAGATTTTTAGGATATTTTCTCAGTTGGATGCCCCGTTTCACTTATCTGGTGTGAATGCGCGCGCCGGGGTCGAGAAGCTGCCCCTCGAGGCTGTCTTCGGGGTTCCGCTTAAGGCCGAGGTTCTGGAAAGCGTACTCACCGGGGGCGAATGATGTCGCTTCGCCGTCAAGATATCGCGGGAGAAGTTGAAGTAAAATCGAAACGCCTTAAAGTGCCGGCGGCGTCCCCGTCTTGATCACCCTTGGTGAGACTCAAGGCGATCTGCGGGAAGGAGTTTGAGGCAGAGGAGGTCGATGAAGACCTCGTCGTCTACCCCGAATACGTCTGCAGCAGGCTTTGCCCAGAGACGAGCTGCGCCACTTACATGAACTACTTCTACGACGCCACCCGCCACAACGACCCGCGTTAGCACCTTTTCCGGGAAATGGTATAAAGATAGGGGGCGTCTACTCCCCGTCATCGCTGTGATCAGAATGGAGAAGTCTTACACCACCGAAGGCGTCTGCTCAGAGAGAATATTCTTCACTATCGATTGTGGGCGTGTCTCACACGTGGAGTTCGTCGGCGGTTGCGAGGGGAACCTGCAGGGAGTCGCCAATCTCGTCGAGGGTATGGAGATCAACGAGGTGATTAGGAGGCTCAGCGGCATCGACTGCAGCGGCAGAGGCACTTCGTGCCCGGACCAGCTAGCCCGAGCCCTCGAAGAGGCCAAGGACTGAACACCCCAGGCCCGATCCCAGAAATACTCCCTTGGCGCCTTCTAGCTACATGGGTTATCAACCGAGCGCCGGAAGGACCAGCTCAAACAGGCCGAGGGGCTTCGATAGGCCGAAGAAAGCTAAGACGAAGAAGGCGACTACACAGCACGCCTCTGGGCCTCGCCGCGTGGGAACCAGCGCGCAGAGCACAAAGGAGGTTGTGGACAGGACCATTACGGGGCTGGAGACCCTCGGCTCTCAGACATTCGCGATGGCGCCCTTCAACCAGCACTTCGACAGGTGGCTAAAAAGCCTTGGCAGCGTACTCGACGACTTCGAGACGAGCAAGGTCATCGAACTGGACGAAAAGTTCCGCGAGGAGCGGGCCAGCATCGTCTCGGCTGTGGAGGCGGCGCTGAAGGCGGAGCAGGCGAAGGAGGCGTCGAGGGAAGCAAACATCATGGGCATCCACGCCTCCAAGGACCAACTCTTCCACGCGGAGCATGAGCACGGTGAGAAGCTGAGGGAGCAGGCTACCCGGAGGGACACCAATCTCAAGGAGCTGACAAGCAGCGTCGAAGCGCTCCGCGCCAAGCTGGACGAGGTGCTTGAGTCGAAGGTGGGACTTCTAGAGCGCTTCACGAAGAGCAAGGCGAAGATGGAGGAAGACGCGAGGTCGAGGCTCTCTGACGCGGAGAAGGGGGTGGAGGTGGCCAAGGATATATTCGCCGAGGAGCTCGCCGCACTCCAGAAGAAATATGAACAAGAGAAAGGTGTGATACTCGAGAAGGTCATCGCCGAGAGGAGGGAGATCGACAAGCTCGTTGCCGAGGCCGAGGTCGACGGATCGGTTGAAGTACGCCGTGTAGCATGCGAGGAGCTCGCCGGAGCGGTCAAGGACCTAATACAACGGGCAAAAACCACCGATAAGACAGGTGAAGATTAACTCACTATTTTAGATTCTTCAGGGCCTTGGCGACGCCAATGTGCCCCTGCCTCTCAGCGGCAGCTTCGGCGGCTTTCACATCCACAATCCTCGGCTTAGAACCCCAGAGCCTATGGAAGTTCCCCGTACATATCTTCTCCAGGGTCTCCTTCGACAGGTCGAGGCCGATGAATGGCTCATCATAGCGGGTGAGGAGCTCATCCGCGGAGTCGGGTGTGTAGAATTCCTCACTCGTCTCTAGGAACATGCATAGTATCCAGATACGCGCGAGGTGCTCCTTGACTGTCTTGCTCATCCCTATGTCGGTGCCGAGTAGTATCCTGTCGGCACGGCGGGTGAACAAGCAGCGCCAGTCTTCCCTGCGGCGGCTTATGCTGTAGACGAGCTCTATGCCGGGTGTGAGGTCGACGTTTGCGTTTGGGTGTCGGGTGAAGAAGTCGTCGAGCCTCTCCAAGTGGGGGGAGAGGAAAAGGAAGTGGGGGAAGACGACCTTAACCCTCGGGTGTCGGCTGAGGAGGTGCTCCACCTCCCCATAAAGCTCCTCGAGGGCGGGGTAGTCACCCCTGTAGTAGCCCCAGCCGCGCGCCTTCGCCCAAGGGGGTGTCTGCTCCTCACTCCAGAACTCCTCGGGGTCACCGACGTGGCAGACGACGGGGAGTCCCGCATCCTCGCAGGCACTCCAGAAGCCCTCGTAAGCGGTGGAGTCGAGTAGCGTGTGCTTGTCGCGCGTGACGGGCTTTGCCCCCATCTCCCCGATCCCGTCGTAGCCAAGCGCCACAAGGGACTCGATGTATCGGGGCCAATCGGTTTCCTTCCAGCTCTTCGCCTCGAAGCTCCACGGCGCATAGCCGCCCGCGTAGAAGAGACCCGGATTCACCGCCTTGAGGTAGAGGGCGGAGTGGTCGGGGTTACCATAGACATTCATCTGACTCAACCGACCGTAGGTGATGGTCTCCAAGAGTTCCGCCGACTTCGCTTTCAACGCCGTCTCGTCCAGCTTCCCGTCGGCTTTCCACGGGGGCCACGGGTGGACGTGGCAGTCAACGACCTGCGTCTCACCGAACCGGGAAAAGTCCAGCATACCTGATCTTATGGCTTTCAGTGGATAGAACTTATCCTCTATCAAGGCGTATTCGCTCGCCACGGAGGACGTAGCCCTCGCGAGAAGCGATCAGGAGGGCCTCTCCGCTCCCTGGAGCCACTACGACCTCCCTACCTTGCTCGTCCCAGATGGCGCTCCGCCCCGCCGTTGCCCAGCCTCCGGTAGGTGAGGCGTGGTTAGCCATCAGGACCATCATGTGGTGCTTCAAGGCGTAACCCCTGAGCTGGGCCGAGTCCGCCTCGATCCCACTTGGCGTGATGAGCACGCCCGCTGCGTAGACGCCTGCGCCCACCCTGGCCGCCTCGGCCGCGTGGCTCGGGTGGGTTGTGTCGGCGCAGATCGCGAGGGACACTTGCTCGCCTTCCAGTTCGACCATCGGGTGAATCCTCCCCGGCGCGAAGAACGACTCTTCACCCTTGTGGAGGTGGTGCTTCGTGTAGACGAGTGGGTCGCCTGAGGGCCGGTAGATGAATGCGGCTATGTGTAGCCCGGCGTTGCTCAGCATCGGTGCCCCGGCGACAATGATTATACCTTTTTCCTTGGCGACCTCCCTGAGGGGATTCAGTCTCGGGTCGGTCGCCTTCAGGGCCAGTTCCCTCCCTAAATCGGGCTCATATCCGGTGAGGGATAGTTCCGGGAAGACGATGAAGCTGACGCCGTGTTTTGCAGCTGTCTCAACCAGTTTCACGTGATGTGCCACGTTTCCCTCGATGTCACCCCTGATGGAGCTCGACTGGGCTGCGGCGAGGCGCGGGTTCGGCATCTCCTCCACCTATAGGCTAAGCCGCCTAAATGGCGTAGATAACAGTGTTGGCCTACTTTCTAAATGAGAATGTGTCACAAATTCGAAGCCCTGAGGGTGAACTCCATAACCCTGCTTTGTCAGTTAGAAACCCCTCCTTAAGTCCCATCCGATTATTCGTAAAGATTTAACGTATGTAAACGCCTGAGACCCTACGCTTGAGCCGTTTACCGATCACGGAGAGTGAAATTGTGCAGGGGTCTTTCAGGACCCCCTTTCTCACCCGTTTCATTTCATAGATTGTCCGGTTATTCAAAATTGAATCGGACAAACTAAACAAGTTCGCAGAAAAATACCTTTTAGCAACCAATTGTCCGAAAATAGCCATCGTTAAAAGGCTGGTATATACGGTACGTACGTGGTGCCTGAGTGAAATTCGACGACACTGACGTCAGGGTGCTCCGAAACCTACAGAAGGACGCCCGTACAAACTTCGCCGACATCGCCAAGGAGTGCGGCGTCAGCGTTGACACTATCATTAAGCGCCTTCAGCGCCTGGAGAAGAACGGCGTCGTGAAGGGGACGACCATTCTCCTAGAGCCCAGGCTAATGGGGATGGACTGCCTCGCGAGCCTTGAGGTGAACGTCGACGCAGTCGACGTTCAGGAGGTGGTCGCCTCGATGAGGAAGCAGCCCGGCGTGGTCTTCTGCACACCCAGCATGGGCATGCAGAACATCTTCGCCATCGCCGTCCTACGGAGCATGAAGGAGCTGAACATACTAAGGGAGTCGATCAAGGGACTCACACACGTAAAGGATCTGAAGACTAGCATCTGGGTCGACGACGTCCTACTCTGTCCGGAGAACTTCGAGCTTGAGCAGCTGAAGGAGAGTCGATGAGCATGGATGAGCTCGACCAGAAGATCGTTGAGATGCTCACCGAGGACGCGAGGATGAGTTTCCGGAAGATAGCGAAGGTCCTCGACAAGAGCCCAGACACCATAATTAACCGCTTTCAGCGCCTCCTGGACTCCGGGGACGTCCGGGGCTCGACGGTGATCGTTGACCCTAAGCTGATTGGGTATGAGGGGATGGCAGCATTCCACATAGACATCTCACAGAGCGGCGGCGCTAAGCCTGACTCGACGAAGATCCTCAAGACGCTGATCAAGATGCCGAACATCATCGTGGCCACGAAGACGGTTGGGGACCACGACTTGCTCGCGATTGGTGTCATCCACGACTTCAACCATCTGATGCGCCTGGGGAAGGAGATCTCTGCAATACCTGGGATCAAGAGCATACAGACTGCTATATGGGCTAGCGATAGCGAAGTCTGCCCGAGATACTTCATAATCTAATTCTCAGCGCGTTTTAGTCGATTTTTTCCGATTTTACACCTTTTAACTCTTCGAAATTATAAATTTGTGTCATTTCCCTCTCTTACCAGTTATTTGTTGGTAAATATCCGATTTTTTTGGAAACCTTCAGTTTCCCCCCGCATTTTTCCCAACGGATCTTGGTATATATTAAAAATAGCGGCGTTAAAATAGAAAACGTAGAATTATCCCTAGCCTTCACACTACAATCATAAATTTTTCGTAATTTTTTTGCAGAAAAACTCTAAATATCGTGTTTTGGACCCCTTGAGGAAGGTGTTTAGATGATAAATGGCAGCGACATCTCCTGGATCATGGTTGCTACCGCCCTCGTCATGTTCATGACTCCGGGCCTCGGTTTCTTCTACGGTGGACTGGTGAGGAGGAAGAACATCCTCTCCACGATAATCCAGTGCATCGTAATATTCGCCATCGTTAGCATTGTATGGGCCCTCTGGGGGTACACTCTCGTCTTCGGGCCGTCGATCGGGGGCTTCATCGGGAGCCTGGCCAACTTCGGGCTCAACGGCGTCGGCGCCGCGGCGAACCCGAACTACGGGCCGACCATCCCCGAGTTGCTTCAGTTCGCGTTCCAGCTCAAGTTCGCGGCGATCACCCCCGCCCTAATCATCGGGGCCTTCGTGGAGCGGATGAGGTTCAAGTCGCTCCTCATCTTCATCATCGCCTGGTCGACCCTCATCTACAGCCCAGTGGCTCACTGGGTGTGGAACGTCAACGGATGGCTCCACCTGCTGGGTACACTTGACTTCGCCGGTGGGATAGTCATCCACGCGGCCGCTGGGTTGTCGGCGCTCGCCGCCGCCCTTGTGATCGGTAGGAGGCAAGATGTTGAGAATCACGAGGAGATGAAACCGGGTAACATCCCCTACGTAATCCTGGGTGCCTCCATACTCTGGTTCGGCTGGTTCGGCTTCAACGCGGGTAGCGCCCTCGCCGCCGACACCGTCGCGGTCTACGCCCTCGTGAACACGAATCTCGCGGCCGCCGCTGCGGCAGTGAGCTGGATGGCTGTTGACTGGATGGGTAAGGGCAGGCCCTCAGTCGTCGGCCTGGCCGTGGGCGCGGTCTGCGGCCTCGCTGCGGTCACACCCGCCTCTGGCTACGTCGCCCCCTGGGCGGCAATACTCATAGGCATGACCGCCGGCGTCGTGTCCAACCTGGTCTCCAACTGGCGCGCCTCTAGGCTTAAGGTTGATGACACCCTCGACGTCTTCGCATGCCACGGCGTGGGCGGGATCATCGGTTCCCTCGCGACTGGCCTCTTCGCGACGGTCGCGGTCAACGCCGCGGGTTCGAACGGCCTCCTCTACGGGAACACAAACCTGTTCTTCGCCCAGTTCGTCGGCGTCATCGTCGTCGGCGCTTATTCCTTCGTCGGGACCTACGTCATCCTGAAGGTTATCAACATCTTCTCCCCCCTCAGGGTCACGCCCGACGAAGAGCGGAAGGGCCTCGACCTCGTCGAGCACGGCGAGGAGGCCTATTCCCAGCAGGACTAGACCCTTTTTTCTTCCAGAGCCAGTTTTTTCTTTCAGTACAACTTTAAATAGACGCGTTCAAGCGTTGTTGGCTAAAGTGATAACTGTTGTCTTGGAGGGAAATCGTTTGTCCGAGTTGCGGGGAGGTCTTGAAGAACCCCATCTTCACACAGAAGCGTTTCACGGGCGGGTTCTCCATCTATCCACTAGGGACAATGACCTGTCCCAAGTGCGGGTATAATGGGAGTTCCTACAAGTTCCGGCGACCGAAGCCCGGGGAAGAGACCAAGAAGCCGGCAGCCCCTGAGCCCAAGACTGAGCCGTCCGAGAAGGATTCCAAGAAGCTAGACGAATCGAAGTTCGAGCGCCCGTGACCTGACATGATAAAGGCGGTATCCCTCAGCCGGAGCTTTGGCGCTAAAGCGGCCGTCAAGGACCTCAGCTTCGAGATAAAGAAAGGCGAGGTCTTCGCCCTCCTCGGCCCGAACGGGGCGGGGAAGACGACGACCATACGAATGCTCACGGGACTCATCGCCCCCACGAGCGGCACGTGCACAATTGAGGGCGTTGACGTGACCCGTAATCCGATGCAGGTGCACAGGAACGTGGGCGTCCAGCCCGAGGTCCCCGGCCACTACGATACTCTCACCGCCCAGCGCAACCTAGAGTTCTATGGCAAGCTCTTCGGTGTGAAGCAGCCCCAGCTCGGGGAGCGGATGCGCGACCTACTGCAGTCGTTCGATCTCTGGGACAGGAGGAGCGACACCGTCCAGACCTACTCGAAAGGGATGAAGCAGAAACTAGCAATAATCCGAGCCCTACTCCACGACCCCGAGTACGTCTTCTTGGACGAGCCTATGTCCGGCCTCGACCCCGTCGCTTCCAAGACTGTGAAGGACTTCATACTCGACCTCAAGGCGAAGGGGAAGACCGTCGTCCTCAGCACCCACAACCTCGAGGACGCGGACCGGCTCAGCGACCGCGTCGCCGTCATACAGGGGGGCCTCATCGCCCTCGATACCCCCGATAACCTCAGGACCAACCTCTTCAAACGCACCATAGTCTTCCACCTGAAGGCAGCGGACGACGCCGTCGTCGCGAAGCTCCGCGCCCTCCCCTTCGTCCGCTCCGCCGAGCGATCCGAGAACAAGCTTGTCCTCGAGGTCGAGAACCCGGAGGAGGAGAACCCGCAGATAGTCGACCTGCTGGTTAAGGCTGGGTACAAGGTCCAGTTCGTGGGCGAGGTACGGCACAGCCTCGAGGAAGTCTATCTCAAGCTCGTCAAACCCTCTAAGGGGGCTCCACAATGAACTGGCCTGCGATAATCGAGATCTTCAAGAAGGATCTTCAGGAGACGACGAGGAATCGCTACGTCTTCCTCTCAGTTTCGGTGCTGCCGATAATAATTGTCATCGAGAACGTCTTCGCGGTTAGCCAGATCATCAACCTGCCTTCTACGGCCGCGCAGCTTGGCCAGATCCTGCCGGTGACCTCGCTGGTGGTGCTCCTTATCCCCTCCGTTGTGACCGCATTACTCGCGTCTACTAGCGTGGTCATCGAGAAGAATAATCGGAGCCTCGAGCCGCTGCTGGCGACGCCGATAACGGACACGGAGCTGCTTCTGGGGAAGTGTCTTGCGGCTTTCATCCCTGCGATGGTAGTGAGTTACGGGACGCTCGCCGTGCTCATAGGAGCGATTGACACCCTAACCATAGGCAAGCTGGGCCACGCGGTACTCCCCACACCGGGGATGGTCTACCAGTTCGCCCTAATACCCCTCATCGGCCTCCTTGGGACCTTCGTCAGCCTCCTCGTCTCCACGAAGATCAAGGACGTGAGGGCGGCGCAGCAGGTGTCGACCTTCGCGGTGCTTCCCATCCTCGCCTTCGCGGCCCTCATCTCGGGGATATACGCTGTAAACCCCCTCTATCAAGTCGCGGCGATCCTGATCCTCGCAGCCTTTGTTGTCGTAGTGGCGCGCATCACAATTCGCAGGTTCAGCCGGGAGAGCATTCTAGTATCCTGGAGCTAATGGGAACAAGTTCCCACAGGGACGTATTTTATTCTGCTCGGGTGAGACTTCAATCCATGGATGTGAAAATGGTGGAAAAAGGGGCCGAAAAGGTACTATCGCGCCATTCGTCGCATCACTAAGAGGATGGTAGCCCGGCGGAGATTCGAACTCCGGTCTAAGGGTCCAAAGCCCTCCATCCTTGTCCACTAGACGACCGGGCTCCAGCACCCAATACCACACCCACGAGTCTATAAAGCCTTAACCGAAACGAGGGCCAAGACCCAAATACCCCAGACAATGATGCTAGAGACGGTGCAACGATGGAACTAACCTCCAAGAGGCGCGCTGAGCTGAAGGCGAAGGCACACGAACTCGACCCCGTCGCCCACATAGGAAAATTCGGCCTCACCCCCGAATCCCTCACCCACATTGACAAGGCGCTCACCGACCACCAGTTAATCAAAGTCAAGTTCCTCGGCTTCAAGGAGACCCGCAAGGAACTTAGCGAGGAGATAGCCGGCGCGACCAGCTCCGCCCTCGTGGACGTCATCGGCAACGTCGCCATATTCTACCGGGAAAACGCGGAAACGTCCGAATAAAGGGCAAACTTTTAGGCAAGAACGCCCAATCAACACCGTAGACGCGGCATGAAGTTCGACGAAACAGACATCCGGGTCATCAGGAGCCTCCAGCGGGACGCTAGGACAAACTTCGCCAACATCGCCGGGGAATGCGAAGTCAGCGTCGACACAATAATCAAACGCTTCCAGCGCCTCAAGAAAACTGGAGTCGTCAAAGGGACGACTATCCTCCTCGACCCCCGCCACCTCAGCCTCGAGTGCGTAGCCAGCCTCGAGATAGGCGTCGACCCCAAGCGCGTCGATGAGGTCGTGGACAGCCTGCGAGGGGAACCTGGGGTAATCTTCTGCACACCGAGCGTCGGAATGCAGAACGTCTTTGCAATCGTCGCCCTCGGGAACGTCAACGAGCTAAACGCCCTCATAGAGAGGACCAAGGCACACACGGACGTTAAGGTGGTCACCACGAGCATCTGGGCCGAGGATATACTCCTCTGCCCCGAGAACTTCGAGCTGGAGGGACTCAAAGGGGCCGCGCCGTGATGGACGAGATAGACGAGAAGATCGTGAAAATGCTCACCGATGACGCGAGGACCAGCTTCAGGCAGATGGCGAAGGACCTCGGCAAGAGCCCAGACACGGTGATTAAAAGGTACGAGAGACTCAGGGAGGAAGGATTGATCCGGGGTTCCACCATCGTCGTCGAGCCGGTGAGGATCGGGTACGAGGGGATGGCGGCCTTCCATATAGACGTCTCCACGAGCGGGGGCGCCAAGACCGACTCCACAAACATCCTCAGGTCCCTCATCAAGATGCCGAACATAATCGTCGCGACAAAGACCGTCGGAGACCACGACCTACTCGTCATAGGCGTCATACACGACTTCAGCCACCTCATGAGGCTCGGCAGCGAGATAGCCGCGATACCTGGCGTCAAGAACATCCAGACTGCCCTTTGGGCGGGCGGAATCGAAATCTGTCCAAAATACTTCATAATCTAAAACCGAACATAGGCAGCAGTTCACGTCAAAATATCGTTAATTTGCAGATTTCGGGATTAAATTATCACATGAAATAAGATAAAGAGGGATAAGCCCAAATTAATGGGGTTAAATAGTACGTAAAAATTGGTTAATTCAGCTTATAATGTCTATTAAAGACGTCGAATCACTGAACATTCAGTAGATTTAGGTTATTTTTCGTTGGATAAACCTCAAATACGTTGTTTTTCGTCTTTCCCTGAAGGTGTTTGACTGATTGAATCCGGGTGACATCGCCTGGGTCGCGGTAGCCACCGCCCTTGTTATGCTAATGACCCCCGCGCTTGGCTTCTTCTACGCGGGGCTTGTCAGGAGGAAGAACCTCCTATCGACGCTTGTCCAATGCCTGATTATCTTCGCCGTTGTGAGCATAGTCTGGACCCTTTGGGGCTACAGTCTCGTCTTCGGGCCTAGTATCCACGGCATCATCGGTGACCTCTCCTGGGCCGGGCTCAACGGGATAGGCGCCGCGCCAAATATGGCCTACGCCCCTCTCATCCCCGAGTTGCTATTCTTCGCTTTCCAGCTAAAGTTCGCCGCGATTACCCCCGCCCTTATCATCGGGGCCTTCGCGGAACGGATACACTTCCGCTCACTCCTCATCTTCATCATACTCTGGTCCACACTCATCTACAGCCCTGTAGCTCACTGGGTGTGGAACACCGACGGTTGGCTCAAGGGCATTGGGGCGATTGACTTCGCCGGCGGGCTAGTGGTCCACATCACCGCGGGCCTCTCCGCCCTCGCCGCTGCTATAGTCATCGGGCGGAGGAAGGACATCGAGAAGAAGGAGACCCTGAAGCCTAGCAACATCCCCTACGTAATCCTGGGGGCCGCCCTCCTCTGGTTCGGGTGGTTCGGCTTCAACGCGGGCAGCGCCCTCGGCGCAGACTCGATAATGGTCTTCGCCCTCGTGAATACGAACCTCGCCGCCGCTGCGGCCGCAGTCACGTGGATGGCTGTCGACTGGATCATGAAGGGTAAACCCTCGGCGGTTGGAATGGCTGTTGGCGCCGTCTGTGGTTTGGTTGCTATCACCCCCGCATCGGGCTACGTCAACGTGATATCTGCGCTAATCATCGGCGCCGTCGCCGGTGTGCTCTCGAACCTGATGTCTAACTGGAGGGCGACAAGGACGAGGATCGACGACACCCTCGACGTCTTCTCCTGCCACGGCATGAGCGGCATCTGGGGCTCAATCGCAACAGGCATCTTCGCCACCGTACTCATCAACCCGACCTCTGTGAATGGTTTACTCTTCGGAAACACCCACCTACTCATAGCCCAGGTCATCGCCGTCGTGGTAATCGCTGCCTACTCCTTCTTCGGCTCCTACCTGCTACTCAAGTTCATCAACATCTTCTCCCCCCTCAGGGTCTCCGCCGAGGATGAGGAAAAGGGGCTAGACCTCGCCGAACACGGCGAGGAGGCCTACTCCCAGCAGGACTAGAACCAGTTTTTCCCTTCAGGGCCGCTTTGCGGTGAAGACTCTGAATCCACCGCCTCTCGAAGTGACCTCAAAATTCCCGAATGTCTCGTCGATTATTCCTGAGAGGGTTCTTCCACCCTTGTTTGACTGGACGACCAATTGAAAGGCGCTGCCGCCAACGAGGTGCGCGGGAGCGCCCTTTATCATGGGTCTCACGACGGCGTCGATCCCCGCCGACATCGGTGGGTTTGTGATTATTAGGTCGAACTTGGCACCTCCGACTGGCTCGTAGAGGTTACCCTGCCTCACAGTGGCCTTCACGCCGTTGCGTTTTGTGTTGGACTCCGCTAGGGAGACGGCCCGGCTGTTCACGTCGGTCATCCAGACCTCGAGGGCCGGGTTGAGCCTCGCGGCCACTATTCCGACCACGCCGATGCCGCAGCCCAGGTCGAGGACTCTGCCTCTTTCCGGGAGCGTCATGGATTCGACGAGCAGGCGTGTACCCGAGTCGACGCGCTTGTGGCTGAATACGCCGGAGCTTGTTTCGAACTCGAAGTCGAAACCCCTCAACTTCGTCCTTATGAGGCCCCTCTCGTCGGGGGAGGTCGGACTCTCCGAGAAGTAGTGCTCTGACACACTAAGGTAAGCGAATTGATGTATCTTTTAGGCTATCCGTTTTTAAAAATATGGAGAAATGAGAATCGCGAGCCAATCTCTTACTTGTTAACCCCCACGTTTATCTCAGACTTGATCGAGTGGACCTTCAGCCGAGACAATATTATAATCCTTCTCAACTCCTCGACTTCCTTCTCCAACTCGATAAGCTTATTCTCTATCAAGTCGACTCTAACCGGTTCCATCGCACTCAATCCACATCCCACATTTAATATTACTTTTAATCTGATAGATAAGATTTGTTCGGAAACAAACTTAATAAGCCGATATTTTCGCTTTATTTCTCAATAGTATACGGTTGTTTAGTCAATAATGCTATTTGACGGATGGCTCCGAGGTGATAGGCCGCGTGGGGTATCAAGGCTAGGACCTCCTTGAGCTGCTCGTCGGACGCCCACTTTAATTCCTTAATCGATTCTTCGAGCACGATATGCTCCCTCCTCAACTGCTGAATCAGGATCTCCCACTCCTTTTCGTTCAAATTCCTCACGTGCCAACTCTCCGACCAGATCATGACGGGTTTCTCACCGTGCAGGTAGGCGTTCGTCTTCTCCAACGTCCACCTCAGGTGTTCGATGTGGGCGGCGATCGTCGTTCCATTCGTGATGATCTGAGTTGATGCCTCGACACTGCCCATGTTTTCAATCGTTCCCAGCAGGCCCGAGTTTGGGTCGTTATTTATGAACCAGGTGTAGCCATGCTTCGGCCCATCGTAGACCTCTTCGAGAAACTCCCTTACAACATCGTTTATCATGCCGATATTAGCCTCGCCCATCTCTCTGCCCCCTTGATTATCGTTTAATCGAGGCGGGATAAGGGTTTGACTGTCATATGTCCCTGTAGTGTGACCGCGAAGAACGCGAGAAATATGTGTCTAGTTGCCTCTACCAAGACTTCGGGTAGGTGCCCCTGATCATGATGACGCGCTCGGGTATGGCGGCGATTCCATGCTCCTCCTTCAGAACCGTGTCGGTGTTCATCTCCGCCTTCATCAGGGCTACAGCCTCGTTGCGCTGAGTCATCACGGCGATGAGACCCTTCGGCTCGATCCCCGACTCCAGCCGGAGGATGCCGGGGACAGCTAGCTGGGCGCCCGTGCAGAGAGCCTCGACCGCCGAGTCCCTCACCCAGATGTGGGGGAGTAATGCCAACGCCTCCTCGACGGGGTGGAGAATTTTCATCAGCGCCGCGTCGTCGCCTTCCCTGTGCTGGTCCATCGCGTCCGCGATGTCGTAGAGAGTGACCGCCTGAGCCTCGACGAAGGGGCCGCTGCGTGTGCGGCGCAGCTCGTGCATGTGTGCTCCTCCACCGAGGACCTCCCCGACGTCGCTGCAGAGCTTTCTGATGTATGTGCCGCTCTGGCAGTCGACCTTGAATAGCCAGTTCCTGCCGTCCCCCTCGATGTACTCTATCCTGTAGATGGTGCGCGTGCGGAGGCGCCTACTGACCGCTGAACGGAGCGGCGGCCTCTGGTATATCTCCCCCTCGAATTGCTTCAGGGTCTCCACGAGGCGCTTCTCCTCAACGTCTTCGTGGGTGCGCATTAGAGTGACATACTGCTTCCCCGAGTCGAGTAGGGCTTGTACGCATTTTGTTGAATCTTCTAGGGTGACTGGGAGTACGCCGGTGACCTTTGGGTCTAGGGTCCCGCCGTGGCCGACATGGTCGAGCTCCATGAGCTTCCTCACCCAGGCGACGACCTCGTGGCTGGTGGGTCCGGGTACCTTGTCGACGATGACGACGCCCCGTTTTAGCATCTGCTGGAGGTTCCGGTCCTCGGGTGGGAGGCCGAGGCTGGGGTCGTGCTCCTCCTCGGCGCGTGTGTAGATAGTCCTCTTTATCTCCCAGGCGGGTTGCTCCGGCATCGTTTATCCCCCAGTCAATCTGTATCCGGGTCTTTAAGCGTGTTGCAGTTTCGGTCGACCCCGGGTCGCGGAACACTCAAGTGGCTTAAGTCCGCGTAGAAAACGGAATGATATATCAGGTGCCTGTTTGATTGGTGTTGGGATGGTCTCCAGCCTAGATGTGTCGGTCGACGCCGCCCGCCGGTTGCAACTGGAGAAGCAGGGCATAGGCGACCCACCGAAGAAGGCGACAAAGAAGAAGGTAGAAGAGACCATCGGGCGCCTAGGTTGCGTCCAGATAGACACTATAAACGTAGTGGAGCGGGCCCACTACTTCACCATCTGGACCCGGCTCGGGCAGTACAAGAAGACTGATCTTCACTCCCTCGCGTACGAGGACAGGCGCGTCTTCGAGGGGTGGGGCCACGCCATGTGCTACATGCCGATGGACCACTGGAGATACCTTATCGCCGCCAACAGGGAGAGGGCAAAGAGTAAGGTCATACACACGGGCTGGTTCAGCCGAGTCGACCCCGCCCTCGTCGACTCCGCCCTCGAGCGGATCAGGAAGGAGGGCCCCCTGGGGAGCAGCGACTTCGAGGGGAAGAAGCCCAGCAGCGGATGGTGGGGATGGAAACCCTCGAAGCGCGCCCTCGAGGCACTCTTCAGCGCCGGGGATCTGATGGTGACCCGCAGGGACGGCTTCCAGAGGATATACGACCTCACCGAGAAGGTGCTCCCGAGCTGGGTTGACGCCTCGGAGCCTACGGAGGAGGAAAGGAACAAGTTCTTCGCGACTCGGACCCTCGGCTCACTCGGCGCAACGAAGCCCGCCGACGTCAAATCCTACTACCACACATGGTGCGTCAAGCTCGGCCTATCGACGAAGCAAATTCAGGCGCTCCTCGACGGGCTCGTTGAGGAGGACATCGCCGCGAGGCTGAGCATCGACGGACTGAAGACCCCCTACTACTGCCTCGCGGAGGACGCGCCGAGGCTCGGTGAACTTGAGCGTGACTGGAGCTACAGCGGCGTCCGATTCGCCAACTACTTCGACAGCCTACTCTGGCACGCTGACAGGCTTGAGGCTCTCTTCGGCTTCGAGCGGGCGCTTGAGGTCTACCTGAAGCCGGAGCAGAGGAGGTTCGGATACTTCACGACGCCCATACTCTACGGGGACCGGCTAGTGGGGCGCCTCGACCCGAAGCTGGAGCGGAAGGAGAAAAAGCTCATAGTTCGCGGCCTCTGGTACGAGGATGGGTTCAAGCCCGATGAGTCGTACGAGAACGAGTTCCAGAAGACACTCGAAGATTTCGCCCGCTTCAACGGGGTGGAGAAGATAGAGCGGCGGCTGGAGAAGGCGCCTACTTCTGCTTGATGGTACGTGTGGTGAGCTTGGGCTCGCCGCGTATGGACTTGACCATAGCGACAGCTTCCTTCACCGCGTCGTCGTCGCCGTCGAGGAGGAATATCTTGGCACCCTCGGCGCCGTCGATGCCGCCGCCGCCGATCGGGACGACGTCGATGCCGAAGAGCTCCTTGAAGGACTCCATCTCTGTGATTATATACCCCCCGATGACCATCATGCCGCACTTGACGTCGAGGGCGGTGTCTACCTTCATGATACCCATGCGGTTGACTGCGTCGGTGAGGTTGATGGGGACGAGCTTCTCGAGGCCCGCGGCGATGATGGTGGTTATTCCGTTGCTGGTTAGGTAGCCCCAGGCAGCGCCGATGGTGCCACCGCCGACTCCTCCGAGGAGGATGCCCGCCTGACCGAAGGGGTCGATGGCGTTCGCGCCTTTGATGAAGATGTCACTCGGGCCCATCTCTTTGAGGATATCGCCGAGCTCGGGGACCTTGACAGTCTTCACCTTTCCCTTCTGGATGACCGTGTGGTCGCCGCGACCCTTAGCCTCCGTAATCTGTAGCCCGTCCTTCGTGACGACGCCGGCGGTGAACATGCCTTTCTCCTTGATCTCCTTGCCTAGGAGTTCCTCGAGAACGTAGGCGTTCGTCGTGCTGGTGGCGACGATGACGGTGCCGTTCTCCTTGGCGAGTTTGACTACCTCCATATGGGCTATCGCCTTGGCGATGAGCCTCTTCCCCTCTGATGGGGTAAGAACTACCTCAGCTAGCAAGCATTATCCCTCGATTCTTATGGTAGCCTCGGGGCGATTGGTTTAAAAACTTAGCTAAAGGCAGGCGCTTTCAAGGGCGATTATCTTCCGTCTTGACTGAATGGTTCCGCCTAATACGTAATCCGAATAATAATATCACATATTACTTGTATCAACGGGACTGGATCGGCGAGATGTTGAGGTAAACCGGAAACAGCGCCCCTCGGTGACACCGGTTTTAACTAGTGCTTGTAAAGTGTTGCACGGCGAGGCGCATCGGCGTTATACTGCGCTCTGCTCCGCGAGTGCCTCGGCGAATATCTCGCCAAACTCGGTGAGGCTTATGACCTTCATCTTGCTCCCCTTCTCGGCGTCGATGAGCCCCTTCATCTCGAGCTTCGTGACTATACGGCTAAACTTGTTTCGGAGGGTGCTCGATGCCGCCTTGTGGCCGAACCAACGGATAATGTCGCTGATGGACTCGGCCTCGCCGCCATTCTCACGGAGGAGGACGAGGAGTTTCTTCTCGCGGTCCCACTCCTTCTCCTCGTGCTTTGTGTTGGGCTCAAGGCGGTAGCCGGGAAGCTGTATCTCTTTGGGCTCCTTGCTTGATTGGTTGCGAGCGTTCTCGAACCACTTCTCGAACTGGGGGTCTCCAACCTTTCCAGTGACATACCAGGCCGATTTCTCGGGTGGAACGCTGTAAACGCGGGCGTTTCTGAACATCAAGGCGACCGTGAGGGCGACACCCTGTGAGATGTCGGTCGTGCTAGTGACATCGATGAGTACCTCCTCGCCGCTGGCCCTCGCCTTGCTAACGACGGCGTAGATCGCCTTGAATGCGCTCCTGTGGTCCATCGGGTCGAAGCCCACGAGCTCTGGGTCGAGGATCTCGAGCTTGTTGCGTAACTCCTCCGCATTCTTCTGGCTCATGTAGCTGAAGACTGCGGTCTCGTCTGTTGCCTTGGCGTTGCTGTATAGGAGGTAGAGCTTGGTTATGCCATGGTGTTTGCTCCAGTAGCGGATGCCGTCGAAGGGGCGGCGGAAGTGTGTGCCCACGAGGCAGACGATGATTGTCATGTTTAGGCCCGCTTTCTACGAATCTTTACGGAATGTAACTGCGTATATCTAAATATATAAACTATTGCAGATATTTGAGACAACATTTATATGATTCTATTTAATTGAGACAATCCTATATTGGATGAGTTAAAAGAGATTGTTCCAATAAATTCGTTATTCGGAGTATTATGAATTGCAAGATTACGTTCTTATATGGCGCGGGTCGAGCATGCATCATCAAGCTTAGCAGTCTCCATCGGTGATGTTTGGTATGAGTGCATCGAACTCCGTCGCGAGGGTCTACTCCCTCCCGGATTGTAAGAAGTGTGAGCAGCTGAAGGAATGGATGAAGGAGCGCCACTTGGCATTCGAGGCGAAGTGGTTCGACACGGAAGCGCAGACGGAGTTCGTCATGAGGAACATGTTCGGTAACCCACCGATACTTGAGGTAGGGGACCGTTGCGCGTCGTCTGAGGAGATGTTCCCCGCTGGGGTGATGAGCGAGAGCGTAGTGAGGGATGTGCTGAATGTTAAAGAAGGGTAGGGATATTTCCGAGGGGCAGACGTTCATAGACCAGTTTTACAAGTCTGAGCGCCTCTACAAGGGCATGCCAATGGTGCGCACCACCGACGGCTACCTCGTGGAGTGGAACAAGGCGCGCATAGTCGACCAGCTTGTCCGTGAGACGGAGCTAGCCGAGACGATGTTCGGGATAAAGCCCATGAGCAACATGGGAGCAGAGAAGCTCAGCCAGGAGGTCGAGAAGCGCATCAAGCTCATCAAGCCAAAGGTCGTCTCCGGCCCCATGATCAGGGAGATCACGAACAACGTTCTCCTTGAGTGGAGCGAGTCGGAGAACATGCCCGAGTTGCAGATATACCGGAACATCCTGACTCGTGTCGGTGTGCCTGTGGTTGACGCTTACGAGATCGACACCGGCTCGGGATTTGAGGCGAAGGAGAACGCGAACCTTCAGCCGAACCCGGAGACGGTGCACAAGAAGAAGGCGGATAGGCTCAGCAAGGAGCAGTACCTTCTGCTGATGGACCCGACGCTGGCGACGGCGCACCATCAGGGTGACATCCACATCCACACATTGGAGTACTTCGGCAGTCGCCCCTTCTGTCAGGACTGGGACCTCCGCTATTTCCTCTACTACGGCCTAATCCCGGATGGCTCGGGCTTCCGTAGCAGTGTGGCTGGCCCGGCGAAGCAGCCTGAGGTGGCCATCCTCCACAGCGTGAAGGTGTTGGCCGCGGGGCAGACGAACTTCAGCGGGGGGCAGGGCTTCATGTACTACACGATGTTCCTCGCTCCATTCCTCAGGGGGCTCCCCTACGAGAAGGTGAAGCAGCTCGCCCAGATGATGTTCTACGAGCTTACGCAGACCTACGTCACACGCGGTGGGCAGCTGGTGTTCAGCAACATCCAGTTGCCTATGGGTGTGCCGAAGATCTGGCGAGACGTCCCCGTCGTGATGAAGGGGCGCGTCGGGCCGGACACCTACGGCAGTTACGAGGACGAGGTTCAGATGTTCTTCCGCGCCATCACGGAGGTGGCGCTCGAGGGGGACTACTGGGGCAAGCCGTTCAACTTCCCGAAGAACGAGAACTACGTCTCGCCCGAGTTCTTCAAGCCGGAGTACGATGACCTCTGGATGCTCGTTCACGAGTCTGTGGGCAAGTTCGGTGCGCCCTACTTCGACAACATGCTCCCGACATACCGCGGCTACGGCAACGGCATCAGCTGCTACCAGTGCTGCGCGTACCAGTTCGCGAACACGCCCGAGACGGATCCTCACTTCAACGAGAAGCTGTACTTCGAGGGCGGGCAGCACTTCAGCATGGGTGGCTGGCAGGTCGTCAGCCTCAACATGCCGAGGATGGCCTACCGCGCCAACGGCGACTACGACAAGCTTCTCGAGGCAGCGCAGGAGAACATGCGGATGGCGGTGGACGTCTTCAAGACGAAGCAGCACTGGATGAAGAAAGCGCTCGCGAACAAGATGGTGCCATTCGCGACGCAGACGCCGAGGGACCCCCATACGGGGCAGCTTGGGCCACCCGCGGTCGACTTCAGCGAGCTGGTGAACGTCATCGGCGTAGTCGGCGTCAACGAGATGGTGCAACACTTCACGGGTAAGCAGCTTCACGAGGACCCCGACTCGGTGCGCCTCGCCATCAGGCTCCTGCTGGATATGGAGAAGTACCGGAAGGGGCTCGAGATGAGGAACGGGTTCAAGATAATGCTGGCCCGCACACCCGCCGAGTCCACGGCGCAGACCTTCGCCATCAGCGACCTCGTCTCGCCCACCTACAAGAAGTTCGCCGTGGGCACGGTGAAGGGCGACATGGAGGGGGCCGCGGCGCTGCTGAAGGGGAAGAGGGACCTACCCGTCTACTATAGCAACGGCACGCACACCTACGTCGGCGCGAAGATACCGCTGGGGACGAAGATCGACATCGAGCACAAGTTCTTCCCCATACTCAGCGGCGGCAACATCTTCCACGCCTGGCTCGGCGAAGCGTGCAGCGATCCGGAGGCACTCTACAAGCTCACGCAGCGTATCTGCAGGAACAGCCAGATCGGTTACTTCAGCTACACGAAGGACCTGACGGTGTGCAGCAAGTGCCAGCACACGTCGGCGGGTATGCTGAAGACGTGCCCGTCGTGTGGTTCGGAGAGCGTGCGTTGGTGGAGCAGGATCACGGGGTACTACACGGACGTGACGGGATGGAACGAGGGTAAGCGCCAGGAGTTAATGGACCGCTACCGCGTCACCATCTAAAATATTTTTTTCAATAATTATCTGTTCTTTTGACATATTGCTCCGCCATTTGCGCGGATCATGGCTCAAGCGGTAGGACCGTTACCGTTTTGCCGACGCCCAACCCCGTCAGCTTCAGCTCCCCCACCTTCGATGTCGTGAAGACGAATGTGAATACCTTGAACGTGCCTCCCAGCGGCACGGTGAAGTTGGCTGAGATCGCGCGGCACGTTATAAGCCCCCAGCTTTTATCCCCGCGACACCCGATCAAGAGACCATGACCCAGACCAAGCGCGAGGCAGAGATACTCTACAGCCTCGTCGAGGCAAGATACGGAGACCGCTGCACCCCCGAGGAGCTTGAGGAGATCCGTAAGGGACTCGACGCCATCCTCGACTCGGCCAAGGCGATGCACGCCATCAAGCTCGAAAACGGGGACGAACCCAACCCGTCCTTCAAGCCCAGCGGTGAGCCAGAATGAAGTCCCCCATTCACACACCCATCTCGGAACTATCCAAACACATCAGACGGGGCAGGGTCTCCCCTGTCGAGCTCACCGAGACCTTCCTCGATCGTCTCGAAACCATCGGCCCCCGCCTAAACGCCGTCGTCACCACAACTCGAAGTCTTGCCCTCAAACAGGCGCGCAAGGCCGAGAAGGAGATCGAGGAGGGCAACTACCGCAGCCCTCTCCACGGCGTCCCGTGGGGAGCCAAGGACCTCCTCTCGACAAAGGGCATACCCACCACATGGGGCGCCGAGCCCTTCCGAAACAGGATCATCGGCACAGACGCCACGGCCGTGGTCAAGCTCCGCGACGCGGGCGCCGTCCTCTGCGGGAAGCTCGCCATGATCGAGTTCGCTGGGGGAATGGGCTACCGCCAACCAAACGCATGCCTCACCGGCCCGCCCCGCAACCCCTGGAACCCCGACATGTGGACTGGCGGATCATCGAGTGGCTCAGGCGCCTCAGTTGCCGCGGGCCTCCTACCCTTCGCCATCGGTAGCGAGACCTGGGGAAGCATTCTCAGCCCCGCAAACAATTGCGGTGTCTCAGGCCTCCGCCCGACATACGGGCGCGTTAGCCGTCACGGGGCCATGGCACTGTGCTGGACTCTTGACAAACTCGGCCCCCTCGCCCAGACCGCAGACGACTGTGGTACAATCCTACAGGCCCTCGCCGGACCCGACCCCGACGATCCCACGACCATCCAGAAGCCCTGGCATTACAACTCCAGCCCCCCGAGGCGTAGGCCACGCCTCGCCGTCCTAACCGGAGTCGCTGATGATGCCAACCCGGGGGTCAGGGACAATTTCGAGAAAGCCCTCAAGACTATACGCGGGTACGCGGACGTCGAAGAGGTTGAGCTACCCGACCTGCCTTATGAGGCGATCACCCGAACTATCCTGAACGCCGAGGCCGCGAGCGCTTTCGAGGACGTAGTTGAATCAGGCACCGTGCAGGAGCTTACCGCACCCGAGGACCACTGGGGGGCATACGCGAGGACAGCCCTACTAGCCACAGACTACCTCAGGGCCATGCGCCTCCGAGGTAAGATGATGAGTGCAGTCACGCAGGCGATGGAACCGTACGACACCCTCGTGGCCCCGAGCGGCAAGAAACCCGCCACACCCATCGGCGAGGAGTTCAGGAAGGTCGCCCCCGGAACCACCAAGGACGTGATGGGCGCCGTGGGCAACGGGTGCGGCCTCCCCGCCGTAAGCGTCCCAGACGGCTTCACCGACGCCGGCCTCCCGACTGGCATCCAGTTCATGGGCAAGCCATACGGTGAGAACACGATCCTAGCCATCGCACGTGCCTATCAGGGGTTAACCGACTGGCACACACGCCACCCGCCGGACCCCCAACCCTAATATATGCAAAATCAAATAACACGCTCCCAAGGGCAGGGCGTGGGCACTAAAAACGGCCTACCCCTTATCCTAATGCTCCTCACCCTCACGGTCCCGGCGGCGACCACGCGCGCGCCGCGTTCCTTGTCCTGGGCAGGAGATGTTAGGCCCACCCTTTTTATGCTGGTGATCGGGAACAAACACCATGGCAGCCGCGGAGCCGTCGCTGAGGTACATAGCACTCTACGCGGCATCCTTCTCAGCCATTCTCCTTGTCTTCTATCTTGTCCCCTCGGGGCTCGTGGAGGCGCTGACGGCGGAGACATCCGCTTGGGCGCTATCAGCCTTCAGCCTCGCCGCCAGTTGGGGGCAGCTTGATGGTGAAACAACCCTCACCCTGGCTGGGCAGCATATTGTTAACGTCTCGATCGTGCGCGAGTGCACGGCATTGAACGTGCTCGGAGTAATGGCAGGACTCATACTCCCCCTTAGAGCCGGTTGGACAAAGCGGTTGG
>JADGNG010000062.1 GCA_017883585.1 Candidatus Bathyarchaeota archaeon | reverse complement strand
CACTCGGCTTACCTACCCCTAGACCATCGACAGTATCATGATCACATATGGCGTACCCGTCTAACCCGAGTCTGATACATGCCGAATTGATTTCGGGAAAATCGTTGACGGCGTCCGTGCTGAATCGGGTGTGGACGTGGAGATCGATCTTTAGAGATATCCTGTCCATGTCCACGCCTAGTTGATCTTAGGCGGGGTTCCATTAAACGTTTTCAATAAAATCGTGGGTGGAGAAAAAAAGGGTTCCCTGATGTCTTACTTATCAGGGGAGAATGAAGCCCAGATAACCACAATCAGTAGTGTCAGCACGGTACCAGCAGCGCCTGAGAGGATCCAGTCTAACCCAATGTTGGGCCACATTGCTAGGATCCAGGGGTATATCTGCCTGTACGCGAGATTCGCTATTATGCCTCCTACGAAGCCGAGAATAGCGAAAACTATGAAAACGGTCAATCTACCGGCCATGCTATCAACCTTGCTGATGGATGAGCCTGTTTATATATTAAGAGTGCCGCATGGCGAAAATGTTCCTTTTATTAAAAATGAACATAGTGTAAACGTCATTTTGATTTAATGATGCAATAGTTACTCTCATCCATCAAAAGTCTCATTACAAAAATATTACAAATATTCCGTAGAAAAAACATGCAAGCTACGCGTTTAATTACATTGGTGATGCAACACTTTGATGCTCTTTACGGGTCGCATTATCTTCGAGCGTAATCTATAATGAGCTTCGCTAACAGATGGGAGAAGAACAACGATCCGTCCTTATCCAATAAGGTAAAGGACGCCGTCAGGCCACCGGGCCCCCTCAAGCCCCGCCTCGACGCGGCCACCAAGCGGATCGAGATGCAGATCCAGCGCCTCGATCAGGCGAGCAACCGCTTCCAGGAGCGCGACAAGACGATCTTCAACAGGATCGTCGATGCGTACGCTAAGCACGACACAGCGCGCGCTAACGTCTTCGCAAACGAGCTCGCCGAGATCCGCAAGATGGAGAAGATGATCTTCCACGCCAAGCTCGCCCTAGAGCAGATCACGCTGCGCCTCAAGACCGTGACAGAGCTGGGTGACGTCGCCGTCACACTACTACCGGTCGTCGGTGTCATCAGTGACATCAAGACAGGCATGGCAGCGATCAGCCCACAGGCTGAGAAGGAGCTGGGTGAGATCGGTAACCTCCTCAGCGGCATCGTGGTCGACGCAGGCGCGGTGACTGGGATGACCATCAACTTCGAGTCGGTGAACGAGGACTCAGCCAAGATACTGGATGAGGCCCAGACAATCGCCGAGTCGAGGATGAAGGACACCTTCCCAGAGTTGCCCGGCGGCCAGAGCAAGGTGGGCGCAGGCCTAGGCGACAGAGTGTAAAAAGGAGCGATTTCGATGGAAAACCGCCCCTCCCTCGCTTTTTTAACCCCCCTATCAGCTAGGGCGCTCAGCCTGGGCGTAACCAGGCTAGTTTCTAGCCTAAACTGTTAAAGGAGATAGCAGAGATGGGCATACTGAACCGCCAGCAGAGTATCCTTCCGACCCCGGAGTCGATAAACGAGCTAAAGCGTCAGAGCATGAGGCTCGAGCAGGTCAACTCTAAGCTCAGGGAGCGCGACCGCGTGTTGTTCGAGATGGTCGGCAAGGCGGTTCAGAAGAAGGACACAGCACGTGCGCAGATCTACGCGAATGAGCTCAGCAGGGTGCGCCACGTAAAGCAGGTGCTAGCACAGAGCCAGCTCGCTATAGATTGCATCACAATTAGGCTGGAGAACTTCCTAGACCTCTATCAGGTGGTACAGGAGATGCGGCCCATCTCCGAGGTCATCAAGGAAGTATCCGCAGATGTGCAGAAGGTGTTGCCCCAGTTCGCCGAGGGGCTCTCTCAGCTCAACATAGCGGCGAGCGAGACTCTGATGCAGACCACGATCGACTTCACACAACCAGCGCTGGACAATATGTTCAGCGTCAAGAGCCAGGAGAGTGCGGACATCCTCAGGGAAGTCTCTAACATGGTGGAGAACAGCCTACATGAGAGCTTCCCCGAGCCTCCGGTAGTTGTCGCAGTATCGCCAAAGGCGGCAGGGAGGCAGACCGAGGCGCTCGCATACGGCTACGAGCCAACATTTACCCCCCGCGCTGCTCAGGTCGGTGAGACCACGAATGACTGGAGCATCCTATCAGATGACGTAGTGAAGATGCTCGACCAGATCAGTGGAAAGGGTCGCGTCAAAATGGAGGAGGTTGTGGCATGAGTGTAGCTACTATGCTTGAAAACGAGGCAATGAAGTACGCAGCCGACGCCGTCAAATACGACAAGATGGGCGACAAGGACAAGGCCACCGACGCCTACAAGAGGGCCGTCGAACAACTCACACGCCTCATCAAACTCTACCCAGACTACACATTCAACAAGTTCTACGTCGAGAAAGTAACAACCTACCAGGAGAGAATCAGACTCCTCAAATCAGAGGACGGCGAGGAGACCGGCATCGAGAAGTTCACGAGCTTCGAGACGAAGCAGACTAGTTCACAGGAGTCTGTTGAGTCGGAGGACGCGGAGCCCTCCGAGAAGCCAAACGTAAGCTGGGGTGACGTCGCTGGCCTCGATGACGCGAAGAAGGCGATCAAGGAGGTCATAGTCTACCCAGTTAAGCGCCCTGACCTCTTCCCACTCGGGTGGTCCAGGGGACTCCTCCTCTTCGGTCCCCCTGGATGCGGTAAGACACTACTAGCTGCTGCAGTGGCGAATGAGATCGAGGCCCAGTTCATTCAGATCGACCCGGCGAACATCATGTCGAAGTGGCTGGGTGCGGCTGAGCAGAACGTCGCCAAGATATTCGGCGGGGCACGTCGAACAGCCGTCGGTGGTAGGCCGGTCATTATCTTCATGGATGAGGTGGACAGTATCCTCGGGGTTCACACGAATGAGGTGGGTGGTGAGGTTCGTATGAGGAATCAGTTTCTCAAGGAGATGGATGGGCTTCAGGATAAGGGGAAGAACTATCATCTCTATGTGGTCGCGGCGACGAATAAGCCGTGGGATCTGGATTGGGCGTTTATCCGCCGCTTCCAGAAGAGGGTTATGGTGCCGCTTCCTGACTACGCGACGCGTCTTCAGATGTTTGAGCTTAACAGTGCGCAGCTTGAGATGACGCCGGATGTGGATTTTCACATGCTCACGCAGTTGACTGAGGGTTATAGTGGTAGTGACATTAAGGATATCTGTCAGGTTGTCCGCCAGGAGGTCATAAGGGAGCTCTTTGAGTCGGGCGAGGCTGATAATACTACGAAGAAGCCGAGGGCGCTTTCAATGGGCGACTTTAAGCGCGCTATTACGAATCGTAAGCCGAGTGTTTCTGCTGAGATGATGAAGGAGTACGATAAGTGGTTCGACCAATTCAAGGCATTATAGGAGATATTCAAAATGGATAGTCCGAAGACGGATCACATAGTGAAAGCCGCCAGCGAGCTCGGTGAGACTTATTCAGAGTCAGCTGAGCTTCTGAGCGGGATGAACGGGGCAATGAATGAGGTGAACCAGCTCTACGATCACGGTTATGGTGGAGCTGGTAAGAGCCTGATTAAATTCGGCATCGCCCTAATCATGATACCCGAACCATTCATGGTCTCGGACGTGATAGGTGGCGGAATCGTCGCTGCCGGATACCTGTACAAATGGCTCGTACCGCCACCCATTTACATCGACAACATATTCGATACGATTCAGGAGCAGGTGAAGGAGATCCACTCAGCGGGGGAGGACCTCACAGAGAACTTCTCGGTATCTGTCGACTTCTCGTCGATGCACTTCGAGATCTAAGCCTTCCGGGAGACTATTTCCCGGTACTCTTTTAGGAACTCTTTCCTCATCTCAGCTTTCTTCTTCGCTGGGAGAAAACTCGTCTCGATCGAGTCGAGACTTATCCTCATAAGCTCGTCGACTGAGAAGCCGAGCTGGTTATTGAGTTGTAGGTATTCATTGTTCATGTCAGTGTTGAACATGGACGGGTCGTCACTGTTAACGCTGACCTTGATTCCCTGCTTGATGAAACTCCTGATAGGGTGCTCGTTCAGTGCCTTTATTGCCCCGGTCCTCAGGTTGCTGACGGGGCACGTTTCGATGGATATCCCCCTTTCTCTGATCTCTTTAAGGAGCGCTGGGTCCTTAACTGCGGTTGTTCCGTGTCCTATCCTCTCGACGCCGAGGGTTTTCACGGCACCCCAGACGCTCTCGGGTCCTGATGCCTCCCCTGCGTGGGCGACGAGGTGGAGACCCCGGTCCTTTGCCTTCTTGTATACTTTCTCGTAGGGCTCGGGTGGGAAGCCATCTTCGCTCCCACCGATGTCGACGGCGACGATATTGTCATCCTTCTTCTTAATCCAGTCGAGCTCCTTCATCGCGGTTTCAGGCCCGTAGTTGCGGACGAGGTCGACTCTGATGGTGCATGTGATCCCGAACTTTCTCTTCGCCCTCTTGATACCCTTGTTTACAGCGTCAAGCATCTTGCCGTAGTCGAGGTCCCTCCTCACGTGGTCATTCGGGGAGAATATCGCCTCGACGTGCTTCACGTTGGATGCGGCGTCGGATTCAAGCATCTCGTATGTGATCCTCTCGAAGTACTTCTCGTCGATTATGCAGTCGTTTACGGTGCTATAGACGGAGATGAAGTGTGGGAAGTCTTTGTACTGGAAGAATTGTTTGATGTCGTCTATGGAGTTGAACTTTGTCTTGGCTCCGCTGTCCTCGATTATGCCCATGAGGGTCTCCGGCTTGGTCGAGCCCACGATGTGTACGTGTTGTTCGAGTTTAGGTAATCGCTTGATCGTCTCGACTTTATCCATTGCAGGGGATGGAGGTACCTCGACTAATTAGTCTTCTTGAGGCCTCCGTAGGTCTCCTTCGTGAAGAGGATCATGGTGGCGGTCATGATTATGGAGATGGCTATGATGACCATGTTGGAGTAGAAGTAGCCTCCCGTGGAGTCGACGAGCCCCCCGTAGAATGGGGTGATGAGGGAGTATCCGATGGTGCCGAATCCGTTGACGAGGCCGAGGCCGAGGCTTGCCTTGCTTATGGGCAGGACCTCCGGTACCATGCTGAAGAAGAGAACCCACATGGAGGCGCAGAAGTTGATGCTGAAGCTGAGGGTGGCGTAGAGTGGTACGGGGAGTCCGCCGGGTGAGAAGATGAACGTGGCGAGGAAGAGGGTGTATAGGCAGGAGAAGATGATGAGGGGGAGCTTCCTCTTTCTGAGCCTGTCCGAGATTGCCCCCATGGCTATGCAGCCGGGTATCCCCGCGATGCTGCCAAGGCTCGTCACCAGTCCACCCTCTACGTAGGTGAGCCCCTTCGTCTCCATGAGGAAGAGTGTCATCCATGAGTTGAGAACCCAGCCGAAGCTGAGTAGGAGATAGCCGACGATGAAGGGATAGATCCTCCTGTCGCGGAGGACCTCTCCGAGGTTCTTCATGAGATTGCCGCGAGGCGCTTTCTCGACGTGGTTCCCATTGGGGCCGTTCTTGAGGATGACGAAGTTCATCCCGTAGTTGATGAGTAGTATGAGAGCGACGAGGAGGTAGAGGTTCCTCCAGCCGCCGAACATGGCGTTGGCGATGGGGAAGCCCATATAGGCGGTGAAGTTGCCGAGCCCACTAGCTGCACTCAGAATCCCGATCGCCGTGGCTCTGCGCTCGATTGGGAACCACTGGGAAATAATGGCGACGAAGTTTATGTAGAAGACACTGCAGCCGACCCCCATGATTATCTGGGCTACGACCAGCATCTCGAACCTGAAGCTGATCCAAAAAAGGAAGATACCGACGAGAGTCAGGGCGGTGAAGCCGAGGATGGTCTTGCGAGGCCCGAACATGTCGGTGAACATCCCCGCGGGGATCTGCATGATCCCGTAGATGATGAAGAAGGCCGTGATGAGGAGGCCCATGGTGCCCTTGTTTATGTCGAGTTCATTGATGAGGACGGGTGAGAGCGCCGAGGCGGCCGCCTTGAGCATGTTCTCAGCGTAGTATGTGACGCAGACCGTGATCAATACGACGAGGGCGAACCAGCGCTTATTCTCCAAGGGGGCTCCACTTTCCCGTCTGGGACGCAGATGCTCTTCTTAAGGCTTCCCGACTAGAGCGAGACAAAAAATCTTATCATAAATACCGTACATTACCATGGTGTGTCAAGAGACAATAGAGCGGAGATTGGTGTCATCGGCGGCACCGGGGTCTACGACCCCGAGATGCTCGAGGATCGGAGGGACGTCAAGGTCTACACGCCTTATGGAGCACCTTCGGACATGGTCACACTCGGCACCGTGAAGGGCAGGCACGTCGCGTTCATACCCCGTCATGGGAGGGGGCACGTCATCCCACCCCACATGATCAATTCTCGGGCGAACATCTGGGCCCTAAAGGAGCTTGGGGTGAAGCAGATAGTCGCCTCCAGCGCCGTCGGGAGCCTCAGGGAGGACTACAAGCCGGGCGACTTCGTCCTAACGGACCAGTTCATAGACAGGACGAAGGAGAGGCCGGACACCTTCTACGATGGGGGGCAAATATGCCACATAAGCAGCGCCGACCCGATTTGCCCAACGCTCCACGACTACTTCTACCAGTACGCGAAGAAGCTCAGGCTTCCTGTCCACGATAAGGGGACCTATGTCTGCATCCAGGGGCCGAGGTTCAGCACTAGAGCCGAGTCCAGGCTCTTCAGGCAGTGGAACTGCGACATAATCGGGATGACCCTCTACCCGGAGGTCGTCCTCGCGCGCGAGCAGGAGATGTGCTACGTCACCGTGGCGATGGTGACCGACTACGACGTCTGGGCTGATAAGCCGGTGTCGACGGCGGACGTTGTCGAGACGATGCAGCGGAATGCGGAGAACTTCAAGAAGCTGGTGATGGATGCCCTCACTGGGATGCCCGAGGAGCGTAGCTGTGGCTGCTGCGACGCCCTCAAGTTCGCGTTGATCTAGCCGGGGAATCTTCTTATTCATTTATGGCTCCGTTTATTCCGTGACCAAACTTAACTACGTCTTCATGGTGCTGAAGGAGCACCCCTATGGGAGGGAGATGCTGAGGCAGCTCCTCGTCTCTGGATTCGAGCCGATGGCGATCGTGGAGGAGGACTCGCCGATAGGTGACGAGGAGAGGGAGAAGTTCCTCACCCGCGTCAAGGGGTTCCCCGTAGCGCCGACGTTCACGGAGCAGCTCAAGGGAAGGAGCATCGAACGTTACTCGGTCTCGCATCATAATAAGAAGGAGTCACGGGAGCTTCTGGAGAGGCTCAAGCCGGACTTCGTCGTCCTCGGTGGGACCCGCATTATAAAGTCCGCCATCATTAGCATCCCTAACGACGGTATGGTCAACAGCCACCCCGGTCTCCTACCCGAGTGCAGGGGCTCGGCCAGCGTCGCCTGGAGCATCTACTTCGACATTCCCATCGGGTGCACGGTCCACTTCATCGATCCTAACATCGATACGGGGGCGATAATCAAGAAGCAGATAATCCCCGTCCACAGGGGTGACACTTACGAGAAGCTATGCTGGGAGACGATCACCCTCGCAGGAGAGCTGATGGTCTACGCGGTGGACCAGTGGACGAAGGGGACGCTGAAGGGCGTGCCCCAGCCGGTAGGGCAGGAAGCCCTAAAGGTCGCACCACCGGATGTGCTCGAGGTTGTCTACAAGAAGCTCAGGGACGGTACCTACAAGCACTTCGTCGATTAACGCACCTTAAGCGCACGTTTTTGCACATATTCGAATGTGAATGGGGCTGTTTTTCAGCTCTTTTTTAGAAAATCCCCTATATTATAGCTTGGAGGGGTTACCCTCCCCTCTTTTTTAGAACTCCGGCTTCGGCTTACCGCGCTTCTTGTCGTAGCTTGCCTTGACGAGTCCGTAGTAGGGTGGGCTCGGCTTCCAGGGGCGGCTCTTGAACTCAGGGTGGAACTGGGTCCCGAAGAAGAAGTAGTTGCTAGGCAGCTCTATCATCT
>JADGNG010000061.1 GCA_017883585.1 Candidatus Bathyarchaeota archaeon | reverse complement strand
TGGTGGAAGGAGGGGTACATGAGTTCCACTGGGAACTGCTTCGACATAGGAAACACGACTAAGGCGAGCCTGCAGAGGTTCATCGACACCGGAGATCCCTACTCTGGGCCATTGAGTCCTGAGACGGGTAGCAATGGATCCCTCATGAGGCTGGCTCCTGTGCCACTGTTCTATCACGGCTCACCAAGACTGGCCGTCGAATACTCGGGGCTCAGCTCGAAGGTAACACATGGCGCGGATGAAGCGGTTGACTCCTGCCGCTACCTTGGGGCGCTCCTCGTTGGGGCATTAAAAGGCGAAAAGAAGAAGACCCTCATCTCGCCGATATACGAGCCAGAGAGTAGGATCTGGAATCAACATCCACTCACAGCAAAAGTCGAAAATGTTGCTACGGGCTCATTCAAGCACTCAGATCCACCGGAGATAAGGGCGCAGGGAACGGCGGTGAAGACCCTCGAGGCGGCACTATGGGCGTTCGCTAAGGGATCATCCTTCGAGGAGGGATGTATACTAGCCGTTAACCTAGGCGACGACTCCGACACCGTGGGTGCTGTCTATGGACAATTGGCGGGGGCATATTACGGTGTCGAGGAGATCCCCGCCGAGTGGATTGAAGGACTATCCAGCATAGATGTGATCGAATCAGCTGCTGAGAGGCTATTAAGGGCTTCACAGACTCGTTTTCAGGGATAATATCCGGGTTTTTACCCGCTTTTTGGATTTTTCCTCGAATCGATATGTCCTGACATATATATATCGGCTTAATACCGATAACCAGAGAAGCCTTTTATCCCAAGAAAAGACTAAAATCCATAAGTTAATTCTGGTGAAACAATGAGCAAACCCATCTGGATAGCCCGTGACTATGCGGCTTGCAGCGGGTGCAAGCGGTGCGAGCTCGCATGCAGTATGAAATTCGAAGGGTGGATGTTCCCCGAAGCCTCAATGGTCCGTGTCTTCATGCCCTTCCCCGGCCTCGAGGTCCCGCACCTATGCGCGCAGTGCGCTGACTACCCCTGCGTCGCATCCTGTGCCCCGAAGGCCCTCAGCGTCGACCCCGTCACAACGGCCGTCATCGTGGACAAAGAGAAGTGCATCAGCTGCGGCAGCTGCATAAAGGCGTGCCCAGGTCACGTGCCGTATCTCCATCCTGAGACAAACAAGGCTGTAATCTGCAACCTCTGCAACGGGGACCCCGAATGTGTAAAGGTCTGCGTCGAGGCGGGTTACAACGCCCTCACAGTCGTCCCAGAGGGGCCGAACGTGAACAAGAAGCTGTTCAGCAGGCCCCCCATCGAGGTGGCTAAGGAGCTGGCAGTCTTCTTCTTCGGAGAGAAGGGTGAAGAGGTAATCTAAGATGCCCGGAGGATACGCTGGGAAGTACCTCGACGTTGACCTCACCAAGAGGAAGATCAAGGACACGACCTTCGATGATGAGACCCTGGAGATGTTCTTCGGCGGGCGAGGTTTAGCCGCGAAGATCCTCTGGGACCGCCTCGGGAAAAAGTGGGGAGAGATCGACTCCCTAGCTCCCGAGAACCTGTTTGTCGCCCTCACGGGGCCTATGACGGCCATTTACCCGGGCGCCAGGATAATGTGTTCGGGTAAGAGCCCACTTAGTAACGGCACCGTGGGGTCAACCGCCTCCACCGAGTTCGCCTCCGAGATACGGATGGCGGGATACGACGGCGTCATAGTCACCGGCAAGGCGGACGAGCCCATTTACATACAGATAACGAACGAAGGCGGGGAGATCAAGAGCGCCAAGCACCTCTGGGGCACCATAGGCGAGGACACGATAAAGATCCTCAACAGGGAGGTCACAGCTGAGCTCACAAAGAGGAAGCCTAACGTCGGCCTCTGGAAGGAGCCAGGTATCATCTATACCGGCCCCGCGGGTGAGAACATGGTGCGTAACGCTGCGGTGATGACTAAGATCTGCCACGCCTGCGGCTACGGGGGCTACGGCGCTCTCATGGGGTCGAAGAACCTCAAGGCCATCGTCGCGAAGGGCAGGGGTAGGCTCCCGCCCGCAAACGCCCCCGAGGCGACGAAGCTGCTCTGGAGGAGGACCCACGAGTACCTCATCAACCAGGGCAGGATGCGCCGCTGGGGTACCGGCTACGGAGGTTATGCCACCGGCGCCGAGACCAGCTCCGAACCCGTGAAGAACTGGCAGGAGGAGTGGCATGATGACAAGAACATGGGCGGCCCAAAGTTCGAGAACAAGTTCTGGGTCAAGAAGAAGTGGAGCGACTTCAACTGCACCACCAACTGCATGAAGGTCAGCTGCATAAAGTCGGGCAAGTGGAAGGGCGACATCACTGACATGCCCGACTACGAGCTCGAGGCGTACTGCGGGACGAACCTCGGCATCTTCGACGCCGCCGACAACATCCACATCAGCACCCTGATCGACAAGCTCGGCCACAGCGGAATCAACGGCCCCAACACGATGGGCTTCGCCGCAGAGCTCTACCAGAGGGGAATACTCACCGAGAAGGACTTCGGCTTCAAACCCATCTGGGGCGACACCGAGTCGATGGACAAGCTCGCATGGCTCATCGCGAAGAGGGAGAAGATAGGGGATGTCCTAGCGGAGGGCACCTACCGCGCCGCGATAAAGATCGCGAAGATGAAGAAGATGAAGCCGGAGGAGCTGCTCAAGTTCGCTGTACACGTCAAGGGCATCGAGATCGGCGCACATGGCACCCGAAGCGACGCCGACTACACACACGACATCTCCTACGCCGCCAGCGTCCAAGGCGGGGACCACACCTCCACGACCACCGACGGCTTCACCGACATGAGCGGGGCCGTCTTCACCGACTCCGCCGTCTTCTGCAACTTCTGCTATTTCGCCGTCCCCCAGGAGCTAGTCTTCGATTACGCGAAGGCCATCACCGGCTTCCCGATCTCGCAGAATAGCTGGAGGCGCGTCACCGGGCCGAGGATAGTCACCCTGCAGAAGGTTCTACTGCTCCTCGGAGGCCCCGACGTGACTTGGGAGCCGATCAAGGACGATGACAACCCACCGCGCTTCTACGAGCCACTCCCGACGGGTCCCTTCAAGGGGAAGACGACCGACCACAAGAAAGTCGACGAGAAGCTGCAGACCTACTTCACTACCCTCGGATGGGACAAGATGGGCATCCCAACCAAGGAAACCCTGAAGAAGCTGGGCCTGAGTGACTGCGAGACAGCCATGAAGAAGCTGAGGGAGTGACCCCTCATTTTTAATCAAATCTTAGGAGAATGAGAAAATGCCTGGTGGATACGCGGGGAAGTTCCTAGACGTCGACCTCACGAAGAGAAAGATCAAGGACACGACCTTCGACGATGAGACCCTAGAGATGTTCTTCGGGGGGCGCGGCCTAGCCGCAAAGATACTTTGGGACCGAATCGGAAAGAAATGGAGTAAGGTCGATGCCCTCGGACCTGATAACCTCCTCATCGCCCTCACTGGCCCAATGACCGGCATCTACCCTGGTGGCAGGATATGCGTCTCCGGGAAAAGCCCCATGAGCAATGGCACCGTGGGGTCGACCGCGTCCACCGAGTTCGCACACGAGCTGAGGTGCGCCGGCTACGACGGCGTCATTGCCTCGGGGAAGGCGGATGAGCCCGTCTACATCCAAGTGACGAATAATGGCGGGGAGATCAAGCCCGCGGGGCACCTCTGGGGGAAGGACGGAGAGCAGACACTCATCACCCTCAATAGGGAGGTCGACGCCGGGCTCGCCAAGTCGAAGCCAAATATCGGCCTCTGGCGTGAGCCGGGGATGATCTACATAGGCCCCGCGGGTGAGAACCTCGTCCGAAACGCTGCGGTGATGACGAAGCTCTGCCACGCCTGCGGCTACGGCGGATACGGCTCCGTCATGGGAAGTAAGAACCTCAAGGCAATAGTCGCAAAGGGGCGAGGCAGGATGCCGACCCCAGACGCCCCCGAGTCCGCGAAGCTACTTTGGAAGAGGACACACGAGCACCTTATCGCCAGGAAGCAGTTCAGGAGATGGGGCACCGGCTTCGGCGGCTTCTCCTTCGGCAACGCCACGAGCAGCGAACCCATCAGGAACTGGCAGGAGGAGTGGCACGACGAGAAGAGCATAGGGGGCCCCATGTTCGAGACCAAGTACTGGGTAAAGAAGAAGTGGACCGACTTCAACTGCACCACCAACTGCATGAAGATCAGCTGCATAAAATCGGGCCCCTGGAAGGGCGACATCACAGACATGCCCGACTACGAGCTCGAGGCCCACTGTGGGACAAACTTCGGCATCTTCAACCCCGAGGAGATAATCCACCTCAGCACACTATGCGACCTCCTCGGCCACAGCGGTATAAACGGGATGAGCGCAATGAGCTACGCGGCTGAACTATACCAGAGGGGCATCCTCACCGAGGAGGACATCGGCTTCAAGATCGAGTGGGGCGACGCCAAGGCCTTCGACCGCCTTATGAGAATGGTCGCCAACCGCGAGGGCATCGGCGACGTGATAGCTGAGGGCACCTACAGGGCCGCCATCAAGATAGCGGAGATGAAGGGATTGAAGCCCGAGGAGTTGCTCAAGTACGCGGTTCACGTGAAGGGTATCGAGGTTGGAGCTCACGGCACGCGAAGCGACGCCGACTTCGCCCACGACATAGGCTACGCCGCCAGCGTCCAGGGCGGCGACCACTCTAGCCTAGTCTACGACGGGTACACCGACATGTCGGGGAGCATCTTCGCCGACTGCGGCGTATTCTGCAGCTTCGCCTACAACGGTGTCCCGCAGGAGCTCGTCTTCGACTTCGCCAAAGCCATCACCGGGTTCCCGATAGACATCGAGAACTGGAGGCGTGTCACAGGCCCGAGGATCATCACACTGCAGAAGGTGCTGCTGCTCCTCGGAGGGCCAGATGTTACCTGGAAGCCCATAATAGACGACGACAACCCGCCCCGCTTTTACGAGCCACTCCCCGGAGGCCCATTCAAGGGAAAGACAACCGACAAACAGAAGGTCGACAAGAAGCTCCAAACCTACTTCGAAACCCTCGGATGGGACACGAGGGGCATACCGAAGAAGGAGACCCTCGCAAAGATGGGGCTAACCGACTGCGAGCCCTCGATGGCGAAGCTCAGACGCTAACCTTTTTCATCAAGCTTTATCTCCCCTCATAATGCTGTTGATTACGATGAAGGTCACAGTACGCGTCTTCGGGGATGTCTCCCAGGTCGTCGGCAGGAGGCACGAGGTCGAGCTCCTGGAGGGCGCGACAATCACGACAGTAGCAGCCAAAGTCGGCGAGAAGACTGGGCAGCGGCAGGGCTACCTCGGGGACTTCCACGTCGGGGGCAAGGACCTCGCCATACTCCTCAACGGCAAGAGCATAGATTTACTCGACGGCGTCCAGACGAAGCTCAAAGAGGGCGACGAGGTCGTCGTCATGCAGCCAACGGCTGGCGGCTAAGGTCTGATTAGAACCTCGGCCTCGATCTCCACCGGTAAGCCGAAGGGTAACTCAGCCATTCCCACGGCGGATCGCGCATGCTTACCAGCATCCTTACCCCAGACCTCGATTATCAGATCTGAGAACCCGTTGATGACTGCGGGCTGATTCTTGAATCCAGGCGCCGAGTTCACCATTCCGAGGACCTTGAGCCACTTCTCGACCCTGTCCAGGTCTCCTAGTTCTAGCTTTAGGCTGGCGAGGATAGCCAACCCGGTGAGACGCGCCGCCTTGTAGGCCTGGTCCTGCGTCACCTCCCCCCCGACCTTACCGTAAACCTGAGACAAGGAACCGTCGGGGTTCGTCGGGCCGTGCCCCGAGACGTATGCCCTGTTCTCGTGCACCCTGACGAAGGGGAAAGTCTGACGGAATGATGCCGGTACCTTAGTAGACTCAGGGAGGGTTATCCCTAGTTCACTTAGACGCGCTTCTATCTTCATGTGGTTCGATACTGGTTTTCGTCCCACCCCATTTAAGATCAACTGATAAACGACGTCGATCCCGAACACCCATCTTTTTCCAACACCACAAATCGATATGCAATATGAAACATCTCGAAGGCTATACCCTTATCAGTCTTCACAATTCTCTGGTATCAGGTGATTCAATCCTTGAAGGGCTGGACCGGAAACCTCCTCAGAGTGGACCTCACGAAGGGGAAGGCCGTCAGGAGCGTATACTCTGAAGAACTCGCCAGGAAGTTCATCGGCGGACGCGGCCTCGCCGTGAAGCTACTCTGGGACGAGATGAAGCCGGGGACCGACCCCCTCGGCCCCGATAACATGCTCATATTCGCTGGAGGCCTCTACGCGGGGCTACCCACGGTCAATAGCGGGAAGATGGTGGTAGCCGCGAAGAGCCCCCTCACAGGCGGCTACGGAGACGGCAACCTCGGCACTATGGCCTCCCCAAACATGAGGAGGGCCGGCCTAGACGGCATAGTCCTGACGGGCAAGGCTGCGAATCCAACCTATCTCTGGATAAACGATGATGTGGTCGAGTTCAAGAGCGCATCTGACCTCTGGGGCCTCGACAGTTATGAGACTGAGAAGAGGCTGAAGAAAGAGCACGGCGCCGCCACAGGCGTCCTCACAATAGGGCAGAGCGGCGAAAACCTCAGCCGCTTCTCGACGGTCGTCTCCCAAGAGGGGCGAGCAGGCGGCCGCCCCGGGATGGGGGCCGTAATGGGGAGCAAGAACCTCAAGGCGATCATCATCAAGGGCACCGGCGAGATACCGGTCGCCGATAAGGAGACCCTCCAGAGGATGGGAAGGGAGGGCTTCCAGGATATCTTACAGAGACCCAACTACAAGCACTGGAAGGCTCAGGGTACCATGGCAACAGTCGAGTGGTGCCAAGCTGCATCCACACTCCCCACACACAACTTCAGGGAAGGTGTCTTCGATCACAGCAAGGAGATCGATGGCAACACGATGGAGGCGACCACCGTCAAGCAGCGTGGCTGCCCTAACTGCAACATGATCTGCGGAAACGTCATCCTAGACACGAACGGTGAGGAATCTGAGCTCGATTACGAGAACGTTGTAATGCTGGGAAGCAACATCGGCGTTGGCGACCTCAAGCAGGTGGGCCGCCTCAACAGGATGTGCGACATGCTCGGCCTCGACACAATCAGTGCGGGGAGCGCCCTCGGCTTCGCCATGGAGTGCAGCGAGAAGAAGCTGGTTGATGGCCTCAAACTCGACTGGGGGGACTTCGAGGGCTCTCAGAGGCTCCTTGAGGATATGGCCTATATGCGCGGCCACGGCGCCCTGTTCGGCATGGGAACCAAAGCTGCGGCGGAGAAGATAGGCCACGGCTCAATCGACTACGCCATGCAGGTGAAGGGCCTCGAGTGCAGTGCCTACGACTGCCACCTCTGTCCCGGCATGAGCCTCAGCTTCGGTACCAGTCCCATCGGCGCACACCACAAGGACGCCTGGGTCATAAGCTGGGAGATAAGCACAGGAAAGCGCGAGGAGTACGGCCCCGAAAAGGCGGATAAAGTAATAGAGTTCCAGCGCATACGCGGCGGTATGTTCGAGTGCCTCGTTGCCTGCAGATTCCCATGGATAGAACTCGGTTTCGAGGTCGACCATTACCCAAAGTACATGGAGGCAGCGACTGGCCTTAAATGGACTCTAGATGACATGTGGGCCCTAGGCGACAGGGTCTATGCCCTTATACGCGCCTTCTGGGTGCGCGAGTTCGCCGGCAAGTGGGACCGCAAGATGGATTACCCACCCGAGCGCTGGTTCAAGGAGCCACTGACTGAGGGACCAATAGCTGGGAAGAAACTCGACAGGGTGAAGTACGACGGGCTTCTATCTGCCTACTACGAGAAGAGGGGATGGGACGAACGCGGCATCCCCACAAAGGTCACTATGGCGAAGCTCGGATTAGATAAGGAAGCCGAAGAACTAAACAAGATAGTTAGCCTCGAATAACCCATCCTCCCCTACTCGAGTGACAAATATTCGCGCATTATTACTTCGAGGTTATCGTGTACTTCAGGCCGAGTGGCTTGAGTGCCTCATCGATCTTTTGGATTAGGGTGTTCAATTCATCGACTGTGGGTTCCCTGAACCACTCGAAGAAGAAGTCATAATCACCCAGTTTCTCACCTGACTTACTAATCAGCTTCTCGCACCTCTCAGGGGTAACATCACTATTCAGTGGGGTGAAATACTCCATAGCCTCAGCCGATCCAGAAGTCGTCGATGTACCGGCGTCGAGATCGTTGTCAGCTAAGTATGTAGCGATTAAAGGGTTCATTATGCAGACCTCATCGAAATCGATTGCCAGCTTCTCAAGAGTCTTTATCGCATCGTATACGGGCGGCCCATAGATCTTGATATAACTCCTCAATCTATCACCGAAAATAAAGTTGGAATCATTTTTAATAAATACGTGCGCTTCGAGAAGGAAAAGAACAAGGATATTTGGAGGATACTCATCGGCGACTCTCAAGAGCTGAAGACAAAGGTTGAGAAGGTCGTAATCAACGGCGAGCTCGCCTGGAGCCGCTAACCGCTACACCACGTAATTTCATCTGTTTCAAGCGTGTATCCGCGGGCTTAAGCTCCACCTTGAAGTTGGCGAGCCTCTCCAGATGCCCGTCGAACTCTGTAATGAAGCTTGGTAGGGCGAGGACGGAGACGGAGGGGACCCGTCGGTAGATCTCCATTGGGGTCGCCGACAGTGTCAGGACCATGGGTACAAGTGTAGCCTTCGTCCAGTTCTCTATGCCTATTCGCTTGTTCAGGGCCTCCACGAACCGGGAGAACACCTCCGTCTTCTCGAGGTGCGTCTCAATTATTCCACGTGCCGTCTGGTTGCCCATACCCTTCCCCCAGTGTTTGCACTCGGCGCATACGAGGTAGGGGGCTCTAATGGCCAGGAGGTCTATCTCCCACCTCCTCCCCTCACCAGTGAACCTGAACCGACGCAGGACGCGGAAGCGGTTCTCCTCCAGCACTTTCGCGGATATCTCCTCGAATTCCTTCCACCCGAGGCTCCTGCTAACGGACTCAAAGTCGGCCCCGACCTCAACCGCCTTCGTGGCGATTTGTAGACGCTGATCGAGGCTCAGGGTGATCCAGCCACCCTCGATGGTTATCATATCGGACTCACTGAGCCGGTACAGCACGCCCTCGAGCGCCTCTGATGTGATCCTCATCGAGCCACGTAGATTCTCGACCTCCACCGACTCGTCATTCGTTAAGGCGAGGAGCCGGGTGAGCACGAGGCGCAGGGGGGCGGATTCCATCTCCTCAACTCTAGGGGCGCAGGAATTGAGGATTTCCCCGGGAATGAGTAGAAGATTTCAAATCTGATCCCCCACGCGTATCACACCGGTGTATTGATGGGTTTCTGGCCAAAGGGCTACAAGAGCTGCTTCTTCCTAAGTTTCGACTACGATGCCTCGAGCGCCGAGACGTGGAAGACCCCCGACGACCTCTCGTCGCTGAGCAAGGGACGGTACGCGCCGCGAGTCGCCATCCCCCGGATACTCGACCTACTTGACAGGCTTGAGATCAAGACAACGTTCTTCACGCCCGGATGGACCTGCGACAACCACCCAGACTCGCTCGCTGACATCCTGAGCCACGGCCACGAGGTAGCGGCGCACAGCTACGCCCATGAGAAGATGACGGAGCTGTCAGCCGAGAAGGAGGCTGAGGTCTGGGAGAAGAGCATGGCGGCCCTCGAGCGCGTCGGCGTCAAGCCGCAAGGCTACAGGGCACCGTACTGGATGTTCGGTGAGCGCAGCATCAACCACATGAAGCGCCTCGGCTTCAAGTACAGCAGCAACATGATGGACGAGGACATGCCATACATGCTCGAGCACAAGGGGAAGCCCACGGGGCTCGTCGAACTCCCCGTCGAGTGGCTCCTCGATGACTGGCCCCACTTCGAGATGGACAGAATGGGCCCCGAGGAGGTCTACAAGCTCTGGAAGCCAGAGTGGGAGGGCTTACACGGTCTAGGCAGGTGCTTCGGCTTGACTTGCCACCCTGAATGCATCGGGAGGGTGAGCCGCATCAAGATGCTTGAGAGGCTAGTCTCCGAGGCGAAGGAGGGGGGCGACGTCTGGTTCCCTATGGGAAAGGAGCTCTCCGACTGGACGAGGAAAAAGCTCAAGTGAGACTAGTTTAGGCTGAGCCAGCCCCTTATATAGAAGAATATGCCGAGGAAAGTCATCGTTAGTATGCTTATCATAATCTCGGCGAGGGGGAAAGCCCCCGACCTTGCCCCGGTTATGTTTACGCCGAGGAGGGTGTTAAACAGTGAGGGAACACCGATTATCACGGTTAGTGCAGCGATGAGCCTCATAGTCTTGTTCAGGTCTTGGCTGAGCGTGTCCATGTGCAACCCAATGAGGTCCTGCATCGTCTCTTGTGTCACCTCGGTCGTCTCCACCGCCCCGGTCGCGCGCTCGTAAAGTCCGTCAAACATCCTCTTCTCCTGCTCGTTTATGCCGAGCTCAGTGTGGTTGTCGGTTAACGCCTCGGCGAGTCTCTTGAGGTGACGTAGCTGGCGGAGGAGGCTGCTTGCCTCACGTCTTATGATGAAGGCTTCTACGTATGCGCTCCGGGGCCACGGCGGGTTCTGGTCCTCAAGCTTCTCGGCCTGCGTCTCGAAGCTGTCGACGAAGTACTCGTAGGACTCCAGAACGTGGTCGAGGGTCAGGTAGATGACTCGGGCGGTTTCGGAGAGGGAGGCGTAGCGGGAAGAGTTATAGTATTGGGCTATCCTATCGCTGAGACCCGCCCATGAGCGGCTAATGCTGACGACGCTGTGCCCGTTCGTGAAGGCAATGACAGGGGTCATGTCACTGGATATATCTTTACCCAGCCCCTTCGTGTTGAGATACCAAGCGAAGACCTTCGTGTACTCCGGGTAGGAATCGACATGTGGGTAGTTGCTGCTTAGCTTTCCGATGAGGGAGTTACGGGGGACCCTGATGGCAGTCGCGAGTTTCTCAAGGTCCTCGACACTGGGGTCTGTTACGTCGAACCAGAGCTTCTTCCTGTGATCGGCGACGAGTTCCTCTAGGTTAGATTCTGATAACGCTCCATCGTGCCAGACCCTGATGTTCAAACTGCTCGGTTGGAGTTATGGGGTCTTCGCGGATTAACCATTCGGATGAGAAGTCAGACTATCATGTCCCTCGGAGGGCCCTTGTCGGGGGGCATGGAGACGAATCCCATCCCCTCCATGTTGCCCCTAGCGATGTTCAGGACCTCGCCTAGGAGGGCGACAAGAGTCTTATCATCTAGGGCCGTTATCTGGTCCTGCTTCAGCTTGGGCTCAACAAGGCACTGGGATAATACTTCGGCGACGACGTCTTTGCTCTCCCTCGCCTCTGCGTTGGCTGAGCCTAGTTTGACGAGTTCCTCGAAGGTTAAGCCGCGTACCGTGAATCTGGCGCCTCGTACGTCGATCATCTTGTTTCTAGGCATCTTGGAAAACTACTTGGATGATGGATTTTTAACTCTAAAGGATTCTGGAGCTAGATTATTAAAAGGGATTAATTGTGGAGTTTTAGGCGGAGCCTACCTTGTCAAGATAGAGCTTGCGCCTGTAGAGGACACCCATTACGTCAGCTGCCCTCTCGGGGGTAGTATAGACGGGGACCCTCGCCTTCTCAAGTATCTTAGCGGACTCGGGCTCGACGTCCGCGCTGGGCTCGATGACGATGACCGGCTTAGGGAACTTCTTGTAAGTCGTGATGAGGTTGTTGTCGATCATCTGGATAAGGCCGGTCAGGGTCTCCTGGTCCACGTCTGGGAACATGGCCTTGACCATGGCTGTTCCGAGGCCAATGGTGATTAGGCCATCGATCTCTGGCTGCTTGAGGACCATCTCGGCGACCTGGCCGAGCTTCCATACGTCGAGGTTGGCTGTGAGGTCGACTGGATTCTTTGCGTTGCCAAAGGCGGGGATAACCGTCTTGATCTCGTCCTGGGCCGCAGCGCTGAGCGTGGGTACCTTTAGGTTATTCTCTATGAGTCTATCGGCTGTCTCGACGGCTACGCCGCCCGAGTTGCTTACGATGCCGACGTTGGAGCCGTTTGGCAGCGGGCAGTAGAGGAGTCCCTTGACGAAGTCGAACATCTCGGTGGCGTCCCCTGCGCGGATGACGCCCGCCTGCTTGAAGGCGGAATCATAGACCTTATCGCTTCCCGCGATGCTTCCAGTATGGCTCGCAGCGGCCTTGCTACCAGCTTCGGTCACTCCGACCTTGATGACGACGATGGGCTTCTTCTTCGTGATCTGCTTGGCGGCCTCGAACCACTTGCGGCCTTCCTTGAGGCCCTCGATGTACATGCAGAGCACCTTCGTCGAAGGGTCCTCGGCGAATTGCGTGCAGTACTCCCAGCCCTTGAGGTCGGTCTCGTTTCCGCTGCTGACGAACTTGCTGATACCGACGCCTAAGGCGTTGGCGCGCAGGAAGAGCTGAAGACCGTAGCCTCCGCTCTGGCTGATGAAGGCGACCTCGCCCTCCTTGCTGACGAGTGGGACCATGAGGGCGCTGAACTTGGACTCGCTGCTGCTGACGCCCATGCAGTTGGGGCCGACGAAGCGGAAGTTCCCTGCGGCCTTCTCCTTGACGCTGGCGATGAGCTTAGCGCCTTCTTCACCAGTCTCGCCGAAGCCACTTGTGATTACGACGGCTCCCTTTACCTTCTTGGCGACCATCTCGTCGAAGACGCTTGGGACGACCTTGGCGGGGACGAGTATAACAGCGCAGTCGACCTCGTCTGGTACGGCGCTTAGGCTCGGGTATACCTTGTAGTCGAGGATGCTGCCGATCTCGGCGGCCTTGGGGTTGACTGGGTAGACCTTGCCCTGGAAGCCGCCGACCTTGACGGCGTTGACGAACATGTAGCCCCACTTGCTCGTGTCAGCTGTCGCACCGATGAGCGCTACGCTCTTGGGGTTGAAGATCGCGTTGAGTGATTCCTTCGTTTCCATCACGATCAACTCGTTATTAGTTCGTGTATGTCTGCTGTGTTCTGTATTTTAAAGTTGGGGGCGTGCCTTGAGAGTCGGTTTTCTGCGTGATCGCTAACAACAGCATCATGCGGGTTGTTTGATGAGTCTGTTATTCTGCGTGTGGGTTTGGCTAGTTTTTTATTTGGTTGAGTCATTTTTCGGCTTGTTTTTTGTGGTTTGAGTTATTTAAGGGGGACGTTTTTAATCGTAACAACATGTCTGGTCGTTTTTTTCTTCATTCCATAATCGTATTTGGTGGCGGGATGAAAAAAATCTAGACTTGAATGGAAAACGACTAAATGGGGGATTACTAGCCTTTGGCCTTCTTGAGGGCCTGCTCCGCCCCGTAGGCCAAGAAGCCGTCAGCCTCTCCGACGGTGTTGTAGATGAATCCCTTCTCGATGGCCCACTTGATGTTGTCCATATTCGCGTAGAGGCCAGGCGCTTTGTCGTGCTCCTCGCAGACGTGTAGGACCGCCTCTAGGGCGCCGAGGAAGCGCGGGTTGTCCCACTGCGGTGGCACGCCGAAACCCATATTGTTGCTGAGGTCGTAGGGGCCGATGAAGAGTGCGTCGACACCCTCAACGGCGGCGATCTCGTCGAGGTTGTCGACTGCCTTCTGCGTCTCTATCTGGACGCTGACGAGCAATTCATCGTTGGCGGTTGCGCGGTATTCGGGATCGAAGCGGCTCGCCCTGCGTGGACCGAAGCCCCTTATGCCCTCGGGCGGGTACCTGCAAGCCTGCACAGCGGCCTCCGCCTCCTCCTTGCTGTTAACCCAGGGAACGAGGACACCGTAGGCACCTATGTCGAGAACGCGCTTTATAATGACGGGCTCGTTCCACTCGACGCGGACTATGGGGGTACAGTTGCTCCCGTTCATCGCCATCATCATCGTCTGCATAGTCTCGAGCCCGAGTGGGCCATGCTCGCCGTCTATGAGGAGCCAGTCAAATCCGGCCCTGCTGAGGGTCTCGGTCACATCCGGGTGGCCGAGGCCGACGAATGCGCCAACGACCGGCTGCCCTTTCTGGATCTTCGCCTTGAGTGGGTTCTTCATCCTAATACCAGCCCTATGATTTGGGGCGGGTGACGATATAAATAAGGCGGGTCACCCGAGGCGCATGAGGAGTACCTCGATTCGCGCTGGGTACTTTTTCGCGATCCTCGCCTTCGTCAGGTTCTCCCTTAGAATGGCGCGCCACACTTTCACGTTACGGTCGATCCATATCTCGAACTCGTCAAGATATCCCTCGTCGGCCTCCGCGGCGACGGAGATTGTGAAGCCGAGGCTCTTCGCCAGAATCTTCACGCCATCTCCTGGATCGATGGCTTTGGCGACCATCTCCATACCGACGTCGTTGTACCGCTTAAGGGCGTCGAGCTGTGCGTGGTTCCTCCTGAGCTGTGTCGGGTGAGCCAGGGCCACAATGGAGTTCCTGACAACTATTGGGTCTCGTGGCTTGCACCATTTATCTATTAGACTGAGGGCGAGGTCCGCCCGGTCCTCCAGTAGGGCTTCGAGTGCGAAGGTCACCCCCTCTCTCGCTCGCCATAGTGGGCTGAAGTTCGCCTCATACAATATCGGGACCGCCCAATCCATCTCTTCCGGGTTGCATGAGAGCACGTGACCGATGGCGCTGTGGGCTACGAACATCAGGTACTCATCCCCCGAAGAGGACCAGCTAACTATGAGACCCTTCAGTAACCCCCTCTTGGCGGCCCAATCCCTCGCGATGAGCCTCGAAAACTCCGCCGCGAGCATCAGGTTCCCTCTAGGCCCCGGTAGCCCCGAGTTGGCGACGAGGAACTCCGTCAACGACCTGTGGAAACCGTCTGTCGTGAGACAATCCCACGAAGCAGCCAGCTCCTCCGCAGCCCTCCTCTCACCCATCTCGGCCAAACTTATCGGAGGGCAATCTATTTAAAAAGAGACCGCAACCATTACACGAAACAATTAGGGTGATTTGGATGGCAAAGTACCTTAGTCTAGAGTATTGGAAGAAGGTTCAGGAGCTCGCCAACGTCGACCAAGAGTTCAGCATAAAGGCGAAGATGTTCGCGGCAAGCTTCACGTTCAAGGTCAGCGACAAAGCCGACCTCAAGCCCATATATGCAAAGTTCGCAGACGGCAAGATCGCGGAGATCCGCGACGTCAACGAGGGCGAAAAGACCGACTTCAGCCTCGAGGGCACATACGACGTCTGGAGCAAGGTCAACAAGGGAGAGCTTGACGGCAGCAACGCCATCATGCAGCGCCAGCTCCAGTTCAAGGGGAACATGAGCAACATCATCAGGTACAGCAAGAGCTTCCTCAGGCTCTTCCAGCTCATGCAGAAGGTTCCCGTAGAGTACTAGGTTTTTTACACCGGCTTATTCATCGTCCCGGGGACTCCATTCCCCTGGGGATAAAGCAATAATCCGACCTGCTAAGGCGTCTCAGTCTTCGTTAGCGCGGGTGGTATAGGTGATAACAGCAGAGAGTAGGGATATGCCCGCTATCGCCGAGAACATGTAGAGCGGCTTTGGTGGCGTACCATCACCGAGTATCGTGGATGCTATGACGGGCCCAATCGCGGTCCCGATGTACCTAGCCGAGTTGAGGAGCCCCATACCCTGACCCTTCGTGGCCGACTTGCCACCTAGAAGATTTGCTGGGAGGCCCGCCTGTATGACACCGATCCCAACCCTGAAGATAATAAAGACGATCGGGTTAAGAGCGAAGGCGGTCGCCTCGATGACGACGGCGGCGAGTATCTGGAAGACAACAAGGACCCTGCCTGAGGCCCTCTTAGTCAGTATAGGCGTCGCGATGGCGTATGCTACGCCGTTTAGGATGGTCGTGACGGTCGTCCAGAGGAGGAGCGACCCCGAAGCTACGCCGAGGGAGGATAGGAACCATGGGATCGTCGGGTTGATGAAGCCTATGCAGGCATAGGCGCATATAAGGGCCCCCGCGACGGGGAGCATCGACTTGAGGTCGGCAAGGTTGAACTTCTCAACCTCCTCAGTCACAGCCGGCTTCGCAGTCTTCATCTTCAGTATGAGTGGATAGAGAGCGACGAAGATCACGCCCTGCATGAGGATGGTCATGCGGTACCCGAGGAACGAGGCGATAGCGCCTCCGATCCCCGGTGAGACCAGGTTGCCAATCGTTGAGCCAGCGATCTGGTAGCCCAGCTGCTCCCTGAGCTGTTTCGGCGGGGAGACTATGCCAACAACGACGAAAAGTATGGTACTCAGTCCGCCGAATAGGCTCTGTACTATCCTGAAGGCGACCAGCTGGATGACATTGATGGAGAAGGCCATCCCCGCGTAGGTGAGGATGTTCCCAGCCAGGACGATGATGAGAACCCTCTTTGTCCCCACCTTGTCACATATCCAGCCCCATATGGGGGCTGTTATCGCCATCCCACCAAACCAGGCGAAGTTGGAGACGCTCGACCAGTAAGTAGAACTGATGAGTGACTCGCCGAGGTCCTTGTTTATGAATAGTGGCATGAAGCTCTGCATCAGCCCGAAGGCGATAGAGACTGTGAACTGGGCCATGAGTGCCAGCTTGAGGGTGTCCATATCCCTCAACCACCCTGACAACGCGCCGATCGAAAGCTTCACAGAGGTAAACTCCTTCAGAGGCCC
>JADGNG010000060.1 GCA_017883585.1 Candidatus Bathyarchaeota archaeon | reverse complement strand
GGGGTCCATGAAGCGGTAACCAACCGTGAGGCTGTCCCCGAGGGCGACGACGACAAAGTGGCTCTCCTCTGATCCCATCGGATAACCTACATTAGCGCTGGTTTATGAGTTGTCACCCGGCGACAACGGGAAGATTAATTGTTTATCTCAGTGGGGGCCTCTTGAGAGTAGGATGAAGAGGCAGTACGTCGCAGTGGTGCTGATCTTCTCGGCGATCCTAGTACTCGTGACTACTTATTCGCTTCTGAAAAAGCCAGCTGCCATGACCACACCCGTCTATGGCTACAGGATAGTCAACACCTACCCCCATGATAGCAACGCCTTCACGGAAGGGCTGGTGTATAGCGACGGGTTCCTATACGAGGGCACCGGCCTCAACGGGCACTCCACCCTGAGGCAAGTCGAATTCCAAACCGGGACGGTGCTTCAGAGCATCTCCTTACCGGAGAAGTACTTCGGCGAGGGCATAACCATAGTCGGTGACAGAATATACCAGCTCACATATCGGAGCGAGATCGGCTTCATCTACGATCGGACCAGCTTCTCTCTCCTCGGGAACTTCACCTACTCAACTGAGGGCTGGGGTTTAACGTACGATGGGAGCAGGCTGATAATGAGTGACGGGTCCTCGACCCTCTACTTCCTGGACCCCTCGACGCTGGAAAACGTTGGGCAGGTGAAGGTAACGGATGGAACACCAGTCACGAACCTGAACGAGCTCGAGTATGTAAACGGAAAGGTTTACGCAAACGTCTTCTTGACGAACACGATAGCCGTCATCGACCCTTCTACGGGCCGAGTCGACTCTTGGATCGACCTTACGGGGCTACCTGGGGGGTCGCATCAGGACATTAACAGTGTCCTGAACGGGATAGCCTATGAATCGGTTGGTGGACAACTATTCGTCACGGGAAAGAACTGGTCCAACCTCTACGAAATTAAGCTGGTCACCGAGGATTGAGTTTTAGCCCAGGCTGTTGATGAGCCAGCGAAGCTCCTTCACGTAGTTGGGGTCGAGTTGATGTTCCTCCGCACCTTCGAACATCAGTTCAACGTAGCTCCTCGCAGGCGCGTATGGGCCCGTCGGCTTGGCGCAGCGGTACAGGTCAGCGCTATGCCACCTCTTGTCCTCGGCGAGGACGAGGTAGGTCTCGCGGATGTAGAAGCCCTGTGGGACGCTTTCGACGACGTCTAACTCCTCCATCTCCTTCTGGCTGATCTCGTAGAGGACTCCGCGGACAAGCTCCCCTGGTGCGGGGATGATGCTGCTTATGCCCCCCTGCCTCTTCTGGCTGTAGAATGGAAATGTGATTCGGAAGTTTGGTAGTTCTGCCTTCATCTGGAAGATGGCTGTGGGACAGTGTTGGCGGAGGAACTTGGCGGATAGGTTTGATCCATAGGCGAAGTGGAGCATGGGTATTGTGCGACCCTTCTCCATTTGAGGTTAACCCCCGACTAAGCGTGCGTGAAGGGGTGGGAGAGAGGGTGCCTTCACCGCCGCCACGTCTCTGGTTGTTTAAACCCGTATTGAAAAACGGGGCACTTTTCTAATTATTTTGGCGGCGGATAATTACTATTTAGATTAGGCTCAGTGCCGCGGCGTAGGCACCGATCTGCGCTTCCGCGTCCGTATCACCGGTTCCAACTATCACGGCGTCGCCGTCCTCGGGTTTGACGTTCTCCTCCAGAAAGGAGACGAGGGGCTTGGAGGGGCCGCGATCCATCCCGGGTATCGATGCCCTCCCGCCTGCGAATGTTATAGTCGTCGCCCCCTTGGCGCCAGCAAGCAGGGCGGCGTCCCTCTGCTCGACGCCGAGATGAACACGAGACGCGACCCTCCTAACGAGCACGATGTAGCCGCATACACCGACGACGTCCTCGGTCGCAGGTGCCTCGATACCTCTCAGGATGAAGCAGTGTATATCCGTGAGGAGTCTCTCTCCCTTTTTCGATGCTCTGACTCCCCTCGACGAAACCTCCACGAGGCCTTCTGCTAGGAGGTGCTTGATGAGGGTCCTCACGACGCCCTCCCCTATGCCGAGCTTGACCCCGAGGGTCGCCCTCCCGTTTCCCTCGCCGGAGACTAGCTCAAGTGCCCTCAGGACCTGTGTTTCCCCGTAGGAGGGGGATCTGCCGGGGGCGGACCTCTCAGCGACACGCCTCAGGAGGGGTTTGAAGCTCATTATTGTAGGAATCTGGGGCTTCGGTTGTTAAGGTTTGGGTAAACCATTTAAAGCTGGATGGATAATCCAGCCATATATGAACTCGAAGCAGGCTGCCGTAACCGCGATGATGTCAGCCCTCGCTATCGCAGTAGCCTACAGCAGAGGGCTAGCCGTCTCCTCTCTCCCCGGAGTCTTCGAACTGATGACCGTAATGATATTCATAGCCGGTTTCTGCTTCGGGGCATCCGTAGGAGTCAGCGTCGGCATTATCAGCCTCAGCATCTACATGATCGTTCCCTACCCCTTCGCCCACCCCGCGGCGTGGCTCTACACGATCTCCCCCGTCCTACTCCTCGTGATGGCCGCCCTCGGCGCCCTCTTCGGGTTTGTGGGCAGCCTGTCTTCGAAGTTTCTGAAGCCCGCTGGCTGGGGGCGATTCAGCCTCAGTCTAGCCATCATAGGCTTCGCCCTCACGCTCACCTACGACCTCGTCTCCAGCCTTGGATTCGCCCTCGCCTACCCCGCCTTCTCCGACCCGATTCAGGCGATCTACCTGACCTTCGTCCCACTCTACTACCCGTGGCCGCCGATCATCCACACCGTCACGAACACGATAATCTTCGCCGTCCTAGCTCCCCCAATAATCCAGGGGATAAGGCGACTCCCAGAAACGTTGAATACTGGGGAGCCCAAGCAGAGAACGGTCCCCGCTTGATCGAGTACTACCCCGCGCCGGACATAAAGAGCCGCTTGGACGATATAATCGAGGCACTCCACTTCGATCACTGTCGCCCCCGGAACATCTACTGTGTACGTAGCAGGGGGAGTCAGTCGCGGAGGACAATCGCGCGCATCCACGGCCTAGGGCGGATATGGCAGCTCGCCATGACCATCGAGGCAACCTACATCATCGAGGTCATCTCTGAGCAGTTCGACTCACTCAGCCGTGACGGGCAGGACAAGGTGCTCGTCCACGAACTCCTCCACATCCCCCACGGGTTCCAGGGCGGGTTCCGTCACCACAAGAACTATGTCACGAGGGAGAACGTCGACGTCTGGTTCAAGAGGCTGCAGGAGAAGCGTAAGGAAGCGGGCACACTGAGAAGAGACTAGTTTCAATCCTCTCTCAGAATCTTCAATAACCCACAACCCAGCAATACATGCCAGGTGCAAAGCTTGGCCGAAGAGTTCACGTTGGCCCCCATGAGGCGGCTCATCAAGAAGCAGGGTGACCTCAGGATAAGTGAGGAGGCTGCCGAGGAGATGAGGCGCGCGGTCGGCGAACTGGCAACCCGGATAGCAGAAGCCGCTGCTGAGAACGCGAGGAGGGACAACAGGAAGACCGTTCTAGAAAGAGATATCAGGACCGCCCGTCTCAGGGAGGTGGGCGGTGAGAGGGAGACCTGACCGAGAAACAGCCGGAGAGAAAGGGCTTAGCGGCAGCATTCTTCGGGCCGTACACGGAATACGCAAGAGGCCTGAAACCGATCTTCGCCATCTGCTGCACACTATTCCTCTTCAGCCTCGCCATGGGCTACGCACTCGGTGGGAACCTTAATGGCAACGCCCTTCAGGACCTGCTCGGGGCCTTCCCCGACATATCCAACATGTCCCTACCTGAGATATTCGCCTTCATAGCAGCCAACAACACACTGAAGAGTCTACTATTCATGTTCGGCGGTGTCCTCGGAGGCGTGCTGCCACTCTTCTTCGTGATATTCAACGGGTTCACGGTCGGGTGGGTCTCATTCGATCTGGGGATGAGCCATGGACTTGGTTTTGTCGTCGCGGGGCTCGCCCCCCACGGCGTCGTCGAGATTCCCGCAATCCTCCTTGCAATGTCCATGGGGATGAGCCTCGGCTACACGGTGCTAAACAGCCTCAGGGGTCAAGGGAACGTGGTCAAGGAGGTGAAGCTGGCCGCTGGCTTTTTCATAACCCGCGTCTTCCCCCTCCTAATCCTCGCAGCCATACTTGAGGTCACCATCACCCCCCTAACGCTCGTCCTACTGGGTTACGCCTAACTTTTTAGATAGGTTACGTAAATTCTAGAGGCATGATTGTAAAAGACGGGCACAAGTTCAACTGCTGCGAGAGCGTCCTGATGGATGTCAATAAGAAGCAACACCTCCCTGGTTATGATGAGGCCGCTGTTAGGATGGCGTCGAACCTCGGTGGCGGCGTCGCGGGCTGGGGCGACATGTGTGGTGCTATTATTGGAGGCGTCATGGTCGTAGGCCTCATCTATGGCACTAATGGCGACGAGCCACTCCAGAAGTTCGATGAGATGCGCCTCAAGGAACGCAAACTCACTCTAGAACTCATCAGGGGATTCAAGGAGAAGTGGGGGAACGTCGGCTGCTGTAGCCTGTTGGGCTGCGAGGGCTGCACCCCTGAGGAGAGGGCGAAACGCGGCGAAGACCTCCGTGCAAGGGGAGAGTCTCACTGCGATGAGTATGTCGATTGGGCCGCTGTGAAGACTCTGGATATAATCAGGGCAAACGCAAAGTAAGTATATATTAAAACGATTATTCTTCTTACGGCTTCGACAAGTATATATTCGGAATTGGCACCCAAAATCTAACCGAGCGGTAAAAACTCAGGTCTGCCAAGTACACTCCTGAGGGTTGTAGCAGAACCTCGCCGCTCGGCCTTCTCAAAATCTGAGCTTAGCTTCGCCCACATAGGGCGCGACGAGGTCCCTGAAACCCTTCATCTCGGAGAGGCTATACGGGGAAACCGCCTCGCACTCCTTCGATAGTGTCAACCCCGGCTTGAAGCCCTGAAGCACGTACCTCTTCGAGCCCCTTAGTGTCTCAGCGATCTCCAAGAGATCCTTCTCATCCACCAACCCGGGCACGACGGTCGTCCTGAACTCGTAGTCGGCTCCACTCCTCCGGATCAGCTGGATGCTGTCGAGCAGCTCTTCAGGTGTAATTCTATACCCGACCTTCTCCTGATACTTCTTCAGTGGGAACTTTATGTCCATAGAGACGTAGTCGACGAGCTTCTTGCCGAGGGCGTGCGCGAGCCTACCTGGGTGCGAGCCGTTCGTGTCGAGCTTGACGAGGCTCCCTATCGACTTGAGCCTCCCGATGAATGTTAGGAGTTCCCTGTGCACCGTTGGCTCTCCACCCGTTATACATACGCCGTCGAGGAACCCGAGCCGCGGGTGGAGAAAAGCTATCACCTCGTCCTCGGTCACCTTAGGCATCGGGATGAAGTCAAAGATGAGCTCTGACTGGTAGCAGTATGGGCACCTGAAGTTGCAACCTGGGACTATGAGGTTAGCGCATATCTTACCTGGGTAGTCGCTGAGGCTGAGCCTGTCGATCCCCACAATGGGGAGTCCCTGGCTCACCACTCGCTTAGTACGTCGTAGGGTCTGCGTAGCCCCACCTCCTCCTTTTCACCAGCCCCAAAACTGGATACCGCCCTGTAGCTGTACCCGATCCTATCGTATTGCTCCTGCCCCGATGCCGTTGGGATGTTCAGCCTCGGGCTGATGGCGAAGCAGGGTATCTGTGCCCTCTCGAATATCCTCTTAACGAGTATCTTGCATTCGGAGGGGTCAGCAATCCCCCTCTCGAGGAAGACGTTGAAGATCGATCCCCCCGTGTACATGCCTTGCAGTTTCTTCTGGTGCTCGAGTGCGTCCCAGAGGTCGTCGGAGTAGTCAACGGGGAGACACGTCGAGCGCGTGTAGAAGGGTGCTTCAACGCCCGAAGCCTGCATCTCGGGGAACTTTTCCTTATCTAATATTGCCAATTGGTGACCGGCTTCGCCAGAGGGCTCAGCCTCGAGGCAGAATCGGTGCCCAGTATCCTTCTCATGAGCCTCGATCCTATCCCTCAT
>JADGNG010000059.1 GCA_017883585.1 Candidatus Bathyarchaeota archaeon | reverse complement strand
TCAGCCCGAAGGCGATAGAGACTGTGAACTGGGCCATGAGTGCCAGCTTGAGGGTGTCCATATCCCTCAACCACCCTGACAACGCGCCGATCGAAAGCTTCACAGAGGTAAACTCCTTCAGAGGCCCTATTGTCCCTCGGGGATTGGAACGGGGTTCAGTTTCGGAGATTTAAAATGTTTGGTCCATCTACGGAGACGAGGTAAGCGAACCGGAGTAAGACTTGCCTAGTCATAGTAACTGAAAAAGATTCAAGAAATGAAAGCATCCAAACGCAAAGGCCCCCCATTTTAGCCAATCGCCAACTTTAACCGTCCCAGAATCATCAATTGACAGGGAACCAAGCATGTCTGACGACGTCACATCCAAGGTGCTTGACGAGTATCTCCAAGACTCCCGCCAGTCTATCAGGGAGGTGGCGAGGAAGGTGGGGGTCTCCTCAGGGACCGTCGCATCGAGGCTCAAGGAAATGGAGGAAGCAGGGGTAATCCGCCGCTACTCCGCCATACTCGACTACGAGAAGCTCGGCTACGAGCTAACCGCTATAACCGAGATCACCGTCTCGGACGGCAAGATGATAGAGGTGGGGGAGGCGATTGCGAAGCTGAGCCAAGCCACGGGCGTCTACAACGTAACGGGGGATGCCGACATAATGATAGTAGGTAAGTTCAGGACCAGAAAGGAGCTGAGCGACTTCACAAAGATGATCCTTACGATCCCGCACGTGCTCCGGACGAAGACCCACCTCGTCTTGAACACAATGAAAGAGGACTTTAGCTCAATACCATAAGGGAAGATGCACCTAGGTGAGCATTCGTCGCGCGGGCTCACGTGATTTTCACATCTTCTAGTCACAATATGCTGAAATGTACGACAAAGTGATCACCCGGGAATACCGCACTTAAAGATGTTATCACTATATCTGAAAGATAACACGATAATTTGGGAACTACGATTGACTTATTCTAAGATAATGCAATTTCTAACCATCTCTGAAAAAAAAATTCAGCCGGGTTATGGCTTGAGATAACCCTTCAGATGCTTCACCATGGGCTTCCCAAGGGCCCTCTCGACGGGCTCGTATATCTCAGCGTACCTGTTGCCGTCGCCGACCTTGATCTTTTCCTTGGGGACGTTGACGAGGTAGACCTCGTCCCCCTTCTTGAGGGCGGCGCTGGTGACGGGACTACCCTCGCCATCGAACGTGGTCATGAGGTCGGGGAATGTAGCGAGACGCTTTCCACCGTTCTCGAGTGTCATGTACTCGTTAACGTAGCTCAACTCCCACGTCTCCTCCCCCTTGATGATCATGACTCCGACGTCGAAGCCTCCATTTGCCTCAGTCGTCATCTCTATGATCTTCCCGGTTTCGATGAGTTCTCCACCGAGGAACTTGGCCGCCGCCTTGACGGCTGACTCCCCCTTCTTCGCCTTGAGGTAAGCCTTGCCGAGGTCGATGGCCTGCTGGATCGCTCCTGGAGCACCGTGCTCGAGGCACCACTCGACGGGTATCGGGTCCCTCGCCATGGCTATGAGGGCCTTACAGTCACCTGCCATGAATCTGATCTGGTTGCTGGTGCGCTGGAGGGTGCCCCATGAGATCATCTCGGCTCCCTCCGTGACGCCTGCCTTGACGGATTTGTAATCGAGGCGGTGGATGCCCATGCTTCCCATCATCGCCGTGGGATGGGCTCTGCCGTCCCCGGGGGTGTCCACAACTGGCAATCCTAGTGCCGCCGCGGGTATCCATCCGCCAAAGCTATTCTGTCCACCGTTCTCGGCGGCTATGACGCCATCAAACTCGACGCCTGCCTCCCAGAGCATCTGGACGGCGCGTATAAAGTGGCGGGCCTTCGTCTCCCCCTTCTGCGTGGGAGCGCCGAGGGCCGCGACAGTGATCACCTTCCACTCCGGAGGGGTTTCCTCGGGAGACCAGAGCTCTACTCCGCCGAGCTCCATGGCGAGCATCCCCGCAGCCCGCCCCTCCGAGGGCCAGCCGCCACCTCCGCCACCGAGGATGGTCCCACCGATGGTTAACGCCTCAACGTCCTCAACCGTGATCTTTCTTGGCATTAGTATCCTGACTAGAAAAAGCTGGGGTTCAGATATAATACTTGAACCCTGAGGAGATGGTGACTAGTAGCCTGGGAAGCGGACCCTCTTCTCTAGCTCGAGGAGTGCGTTCCATTCGGTCTGCACGTCCTTCTGCACGAACTCAAGTTGCCCCTCCGAGAGGTGGCGGAACCTGCCCTGCGGCTTAAGGTACTCCGCGATTGGGCGGAGCTCCTTGGGCTTTAGGTTGAGCTTGAAGTTTCCCTCGTCTATTTCCATTAGCGGCCAGGCGCCTGACTGGACGGCGAGCTTCCCAATCTCCACCGTCTTGTTCTCGGGGAAGTACCACCCCGTAGGGCACGGCTGGTGGACGTGTAGGAAGGCGAGCCCCTTACCCGCCTTCGTGATCTCTACAGCCTTCTTTATCTTCCTCTCCAGGTCAGGGACGTAGCTCAGGCTCGCCGTTGCTATGTAGGGTATCCTGTGGGCGGCCATGATCATCTCCATGTTCTTCTTCCGAACCTGCTTGCCGGCGATGACCTTGCCAGCAGGCGTGGTCGTCGTGGCGCTGAACATAGGCGTCATGCCACTGCGCTGGATACCTGTGTTCATGTACGCCTCGTTATCGTAGCAGAGCCAGATTATCGGCTCACCACGCTCAGCGGCGCCCGAGAGGCTCTGCAGGCCGATGTCGGCCGTGCCTCCATCACCCGCGAAGCTGGTGATGATGACCTTGTCCGCCTTCCCCTTCTTCTTCATGGCATGGTATACACCCGTCTCGTAGGCGGCTGCGGCCGCGAAGTTGGCAAGAATCCATGGGACGCGGACTGCCTGGCCGTAGTTGACTCCACCGCAGTTCGGCGGGTTGATGACGATAGTGTTGGGGCCCAGAGTCTTCAGCAGATGTCTGACGATTATGCTGGCGCCGCAGCCTGCGCAGCCGTCGCTGCCGGGGTAGATGGGCTCATCCCAGTCGATCTTGATGGGCGCGTTCATCGGCGGCATCTTGTGCTCGATGAACTCGACCTCCTTCTCGACCTTTTTCGCCTTGGCTACCGCGAGGACTTTCTTGCCCATCAGGTACATGTCATCGATGGGTATGTCCTCGCCGCCCATGCCGGTGACGAAGCCCTGTAGCGGGATCTTCACGCCGCTGTTGTAGAGAGCGCCCTTGACGTCCTGGAAGGCGCCTCCGCCTCGTGTGCCGTGCAGCATCATACGGTCGACTACGCCTATCGCCTTGACCTTGGCGGCTATCTCTCTGATCTCGGTGTCAGGGAATGGACGCATGAAGCGGAGCTTGACTAGGCCGATCTTCTCTCCCTCGGCGCGTAGCTTGTCGATCGCGCGACGCCCAGCCGTCGTCATACTGCCCATGGTGACTAGGAGCGCCTCCGCTCCCTCAGTCTTGTACTCCTCGATGAGCCCGCCGTAGTGGCGGCCGAATGTCTTACCGAAGCTCGCGTCGACCTCATTGATGACACTCCGGCTGTCCTGCAGTATCTCCTCATAGATGCGCCTCATCGGGGTATGCATCACGGGGGGAATACTTGCTGTTGGAAATTTGTCGTTGATTGTAGGGTCCACTGGGTAGGGAGCCTTGTAGGGTGGGAGCCACTTGTCAACCACTTCCTGGTCGGGCATCCAGACCCGCTCCTGGCTGTAGCTGAGGAAGAATCCGTCGAGGCTCATCATAGTCGGGAGGAGGACGCGGTAGTCCTCAGCGATCTTGTAGAGCTGGAGGGTCATATCTAGGACCTCCTGGTTGCTCTCGGCGAAGTTGACTAGGTAACCGAGGTTCAGCTCGGGCATAATGTCGCTGTAGTCGGGGCCGAGACTCCAGAACCAGCCGAGGGTCCTGTCTGCGACTCCGAGCAGGAGGGGGGTACGGTAGTTGACTGCCTGCGCCACGACCTCGTGCATGTAGGCGAGGCCCTGGCTGCAAGTGGATGTAAATACGCGTGCCCCCGCAAGGGAGGCGCCCACCGCCATAGCCATGCAGCTGTGCTCGCCGTCGGCGTGTATGTACTCGGCGTCGAGTTCCCCGTTGGCGACGAACTCGGCGAGGTATTCGATGATGGTCGTCTGGGGGGTTATCGGGTAGGCGGGTATGACCTCGACCCTCGCGAGCTTCACACCGTACGCCAGCGCCTTGTTGCCCTGGATAACGTCAAAGTCTGCCATTACTTATTAGCCTCCGTCTTCATCTCGATCGCCTTCGAAGGGCATTCGTTGGCGCAGACGCCGCAGCCCTTACAGAAGCGCATGTCGATCTTCGGCTTGACCTTTGGCTTGCCGGCGATGGCTGCCTCGGGGCAGAGTGTGGTGCATAGTCCGCAGGCGACGCACTTCGCCTCGTCGATGACGGGCATCATAACACGCCAGTTGCCGACGTACTGTCCTCCCCGGATGGACATGTCCATGAGGGCAAATCCCTTGATCAAACTCTTGTCCTGACTCACAGCGTCTTCACCTCAACCATATCGTAACCCATCTCGACCGCCCCCTTATTCGTTGAGGCTAGCTTGACTGGGAACCTCTTGTCGATGGCCTTGTCGATGGACTCCAGCTTGAGTAACCCCGTCGCCTTGGCGAATGCGCCCAGCATCGCCGTGTTGGGTATGGGGCGCCCTATGACGCGCTGGGCTATTCCCGTCGCGTCCACGACGGCTATCTTCCCCAGCTTCGCCTGGAACAGCTTCACTGCCTCGTCCGCCTTCTTTGTGGTATTGTATATGACTACGCCGCCGGGGAGTAGGCCCGTTGTGACGTCCATGATCTCCGGCATCGGCGGGTCAAGCACAATCAGGTACTTGGGATAATAGATCATTGACCTAGTGGCCTCTGACTCGTCCCCTATCTGGGCGAAGGCGAGGACCGGCGCGCCTCGCCTTGCGGACCCGTACATGGGGAAGGCACGGCAGAACTTACCCTCATAGGAGGCAGCTATCGCGATGAGCTCACCGGCAGCTACGACGCCCTGGCCGCCCTGCCCGTGAAGCCTAATTTCCTCTACCATGGTTCAAACCTCATAAACATCTACGGGTCGAGGCACGGGACCCGGCGAGGCTAAGATTCTCTGCCTTGACCATCCTCGACTCCTTGAGACTTCGACTGAACGGGTTATAAGGTTTCTCAGAGTCAGAATATACCATAATTATTCCTATAGGGTTTCAGGACCCGTTTCGACAGGGCATAAATGTAAATAGAGAGGCGGGGTTAGCGTCTTCGATAGCCTTGCTCGACGATAAAAAGTTCTACTCAAAGCTCGGCACGACTTACGCGCCGGGCATCATGAACTCGATACTCCTCCCTAAGCCGGGGACGAAGCTCATCAGGTTCACCGGCGGAAGCTACGACGTCCCCAGCCTCCCAACCGCTGAGGTGAAGAGGATATTTGAGGATGCCTCACCAGCTGCCTGGGCTGAGATGCTCCAGTACGGCGGGACCGCTGGAATGCCGAGCCTCCTCAATGAGCTCTCCAAATTCATGGCGGGGCACAAGATCAATGCAGACCCCGGCAAGGAGATCATAGTCACGACGGGCAGCCAGGAGGCCATAGACCTCGTCAGCAGGGTCTTCATAGACAAGGGCGACCAGATTCTCGTCGGCGCCCCCACATATCTCCAGGCACTCTCAGCCTTCAGGGCCCAGTACCCCAAATTCGTCGACATACCCATCGACTCCGAGGGCATGGACACACAGGTGCTCGAGGAGAAGTTGAAGAAGCTCAAGGCTTCGGGAAAGAGGGCGAAGATGCTCTATATAATCCCCAGTTTCCAGAATCCTGACAGCAGCCTCATGACCATGGAGAGGAGGAAGCAGGTACTCGAGCTCGCGGAGAAGTACGACTTCATCATCTTCGAGGACAACCCCTACGGCTACATCAGCTTCGAGGGGCCGATGCCTACCCCCCTTGCTGGGATTGACAAGTCGGGTAGGGTGATGTACACGAGCACATTCAGTAAGATGGTTAGCCCCGGGATGAGGATCGGCTGGATCACAGCCAACCCCGACTTCACAGGACACATGATAGAGGCGAAGAACAACATCAGTATCTGCAACGACGGCCTCAGCCAGTACGCCGCCACTGAGCTCTTCAGGAGGGGCGACGTCGAGAGGCAGATCCCGAAGGTGACGAAGGTCTACAGGAAGAAGAGGGACGTGATGCTCGAGGCAATGGAGACGAGCTGGCCGAGGAAGGCAAAGTGGGAGGAGCCGAAGGGCGGCCTCTTCCTCTGGGTTAAGCTGCCGAGAGGTTTCGACACGGACGCGCTTCTCAAGGACTCGGTTGCGAAGGGTGTCGCCTTCGTGCCAGGTAGCCTCTTCTTCAGCAAGCCCGTCCACAACTACCTGCGCCTAAACTACAGCCTCCCCTCCGAGGAGGACATAGTGACAGGCATTCAGGCTCTGGGCAGGCTTCTCAAGGAAAAGCTCAAGTAACCATATCTTTTCCATGAGGCGCGGATCTTGGTCAACGCTCTCATTGTCTACGGGACTCGTCTCGGAGCAACGGCCAGTACTTCTGAGGAGGTAGCCAAGATACTCCGCGAGGAGGGATTGGATGTCAGCGTGGTCAACACCAAGAAGGAAAAGGTAAAGGACATCGCAAGATACGACCTCATCGTTGTTGGCAGCGGGATAGCCATGGGTAAGTGGATGAGCGAACCCGAAGATTTCCTGAAGAGGTTCCGGGGGGAGCTTGCTGGGAAGAAGGTGGGGCTATTCGTCTCATGTGGCTCCGCAGCCCCTACCCCGACCCAAAAACCCGAGGAGGTAGCAGAGGCGAGGAAGAAGTACCTCGACGATAAGGCGACCCAGTACAGCCTGCGCCCCGTCGCCTTGGGCTTCTTTGGCGGCGCCTACGACTACAACAACATGCCGTGGTGGGCGAGCATGTTCATGAACGCCGCCAAGAAGGACCTCATGGCATCCGGCGCTAAAGAGACGAGGCCTGGCCTTTACGACACGAGGGACTGGGACGCAATACGTGCCTGGGCGAGGGAACTAGCAGCCAAGGCACTATCCGGCTAGCATCCTGATAAGCAACCTATTACCCATTTTCTCAGCATGGTCAAGGTTCTAGGCATAGTTGGCAGCCCACGCAAGGGCGGGAACACTGAGATTCTTGTTAAAACTGCACTTGAGGCAGCGGAGGCTTTTGGTGCTGAGACGGAGATGATAAGGCTCAGTGAGAAGGTCGTCGCGCCGTGCGACGGTTGCGCCAGCTGCGCCAAGACGAAAAAGTGCAAGACGAAGGACGACTTCGCCGAAGTCTTCGACAAGATGGCCGCCGCCGAAGCTATCCTCTTCGCAAGCCCGAGCTACTTCGAGTCGGTCACGCCACAGATGAAGGCGCTCATAGACAGGGCGGGCTTCTTTAACAACCGCGCCACTGGGAGACACGCCTTTGATGGAAAGGTCGGCGGCGCGATGGCGGTCGCCTACAGAACTGGCCTCGCCACGACGTGGTGCCAGATGCTTATTTTCATACTAGCACAGAGGATGATCGTCCCCGGAATAGCCAGCTTCCCCAACGCCATCGCCAGCGAGCCCGGCGACGTCCTAAAGGACAAGGAGGGGATGGACAAGGCGAAGGAGATCGGTGAAGCCATGACGAAATTAGCGCAGAGGCTCGCCAATACTAAGGACTAAGCCAGCTTTTTACAGGTAATGCTAAACCATTTATCGCGTCCCAGCCCACCACGTATCTGGTGAACAGTTCTGCGATATGACATCCTGTTCGAGGGCGGGCACGTTGTCGACGGCTCGGGTAACACCTGGTTCAGAGCCGACGTCGGAGTTGTCGGCGACAAGATCGAGGCAATAGGCGACCTGAAGGGAGTTTCTGCGGCGAGGAAAGTAGAGGCTAGAGGGCACATGGTCGCTCCCGGCTTCATGGACATACACAGCCACAGTGACATCCCACTCCTCATCGACCCCCGCGTCGAGTCAAAGGTCTACCAGGGCATCACTGTTGAAGTGGTGGGCAACTGCGGCACCTCCGCGGCGCCGATGAACAAGTCGGTGAAGGCGTACCGCGAGAAGTACGGACGCGGAGGCGTCCCCGAAGCCTTCCAGTACGACTGGTCGACGATGAAGAGCTACATGGACCGCGTTGACAGGCAGGGTGTCGCCTTCAACGTAGCGACTTGGGTAGGCCACGGCACCGTCCGCCAGAACGTGCTCGGCTATGAGGACAGGGAGCCCACCGACGCGGAACTCAGGAAGATGAAGGGGCTAGTTGACGACGCAATGAAAGATGGCGCGTACGGGATGAGCACGGGGCTCATCTACCCGCCGAGCGTCTACGGGAAGACGCCTGAGATTATTGAGTTGGCGAAGGTCTCGGCGAAGCACGGTGGCCTCTACGCGAGCCACATCAGGGGTGAGGAGGACTACTCCCTCATCCCTGCCGTGAAGGAGGCGATCGAGATTGGGGAGAAGGCGGGGCTGCCCGTACAGATAGCTCACTTCAAGGCGAGCGGCAAGAAGGCGTGGGGGATGGTGAAGCAGAGCCTCTTACTCGTAGAGGAGGCCCGAGCCCGCGGCGTTGACGTCTCTTTCGACCAGTACCCCTACATCGCGTCGAGCACCGGCCTCGCGGCGGTGCTCCCCCACTGGGCACATGAGGGGGGACCCGAGAAAATGATGGAACGCCTGCGAGACCCCGAGCTACGGAAACGGATGTGGAAGGAGCAGAGAATGGATCGCGACTGGAACGGCGTCCTCGTAGTATTCGCAAAGAACAACCCCCAGTACAACGGGAAGACCATCGCAGACATAGCAAAGGAGCAGGGGAAGAAGCCTCACGACGCGGCCTATGACCTCTTACTCGCGGAGAACACTATCGTTCCCGCCGTTATGTTTGGGATGTCGGAGGAGGACGTGAAGTACGTTATGAGGAGCCCAATCGGGATGGTGGGGAGCGACGGCTCCGCCATAAGCCCGAACGGCATCCTTGGCATAGGCAAGCCGCACCCACGCTACTACGGCACCTTCCCGCGGGTGTTGGGTAAATACGCTCGAGAGGAGAAGGTGATGAGCATGGAGGAGGCCGTCAGGAAGATGACGAGTGCCCCAGCCCTACGCCTCGGCTTCAAGGATCGTGGCCTTCTGCGGGAGGGCTACAAGGCGGACGTCGTCGTCTTTGACCCCTTGACTGTGAAGGACGAGGCGACCTTCACCGACCCCCACAGGTTCCCTTCGGGCATTCCCTACGTCGTCTGCAACGGTGTCTTCACCATCGACAAGGGGAAGCACACAGGGAAGCTGCCGGGCATGATGCTCCGCAAGAGGAAGTAGCCCCGGAAACGGTCTTATCCTCGGGTGCGCCGTTTCACACCGACAGGCCCATGCCAACTAGAGTCGACTTCGACGATCGTCTACTCGCCAGGATACACGGATGCCTCGCCGGGGTCGCGGTGGGCGATGCCTTCGGGATGCCGATGGCGGGTTGGACCCCCGTAGAAGTCAAGAGCCGATACGGGTATGTGAACAACCTTATAGCCCCGGCCCCGGACCACCCATTGCACGGAAAGCTCCCCCTCGGCTCCATCACCGACGACACCCAACTTACAATGGCGATAGTCGACATGATACTCGTCGACGGCGCCGTGAGCCGTCGCGGCATGGCGGACAGGATAGTGAAGTGGGTTACGGAGAACAATCTCCTCGAAACGAGGATTCTCGGCCCCAGCACGAAGGCAGCGGTGCGAGACCTCATGGTCGGCCACGACCCCTCCGAGACGGGGAGACTGGGCACCACGAACGGTGGGGCCATGAAGATTTCACCAATAGGCATTATAAACGTGGCGCGCCCCATGGCGAAGCTCGTCGACGACGTCGAGGAGACCTGTATGCCCACCCACTGCACGGGCGTTGCGCTAGCGGCCTCCGCCGCTGTCGCAGCAGCCGTCTCCGAGGCGCTCAGGGTGGACTCGACAACCAACTCTGTCGTAGCTGCCTCGAGGCGCGCCGCGAAGTTGGGGGAGGTACGCGGGGCACAGCTCGCCTACCCCAGCGTTGAGAAGAGGATCGCCATGGCGGCTCGGCTCATTAGGGGTAAGACACCAGAGAAGGCGGCTGCTGCCCTATACGACCAGATTGGTGCGGACATTTCAAGCAGCGACGCTATACCCACCGCCATCGGCCTCTTCGCCGCAGGGGGAGGCGACCCGATGAAGACGATAACCCTCACCGCTAACATGGGGGGTGACACCGACACCATCGGCGCTATGGCGGGGGGAATAGCAGGCGCATACACCGGCGTCGACGCCTTCCCGAGGCACATCCTCGATACTGTCGAGAGGGTCAACCACCTCGACCTCGCAGACAAGTCGAGGCTCCTAATGGAGTTCGCGAGGCGGTACCGATGACCCTCGACATGGTAGCCGTCGGGGACTCCACCGTTGACGTGGTCGTCCCCCTCCCCCGCTTTCTCAGGGGCAACGAGGACAGCCTCCACAGCACCGGGTTGGAGAGGCATATGGGTGGCTCGAGCAACTACCTAATAGTGGCGAGCCGCCTTGGCCTGCGTGTTGGCGTCGCTGACGCCATCGGGGGGGACGATCTCGGAGCCTTCTACAGGGCGGGCCTCGAGGCGGAGGGCGTCGACACCTCCCAGTTGGTGGTCAGGGAGGGGGGCAGGACCACAGGTTGCCTTGTCCTGCTCACGAGGAGGGGGAGGCACGCATATGTCGGGCTCGAGGGAGTCAGCGGGACCTATACCCCGGAGGAACTCGACGAGGGCTACGTCTCGGGGGCCCGCTCCCTCCTAATGTCCGGCTATCCGCTTGCGGAGAACCCGATTGCTTCAGCGGTCGTGAAGGCGATGAGGGTAGCGAAGGGGTCGGGGAGACCCATCTTCTTCGACCCTAGCCCCGTCGCCGACTCTATCCGGCCAAAGCTGCTCCGCGAGGCCATCGCGTCTACCCACACCCTCATACTCAACGAGAGGGAGATGGGACTCATTGCATCCACTCTAAAGGTGAAGGCCAACCCGGATATCCTAATCGAACTCGGCGTGGAGCGTGTCGTACTGAAGCGGGGAGCCGGGGGCTGCACCTTCCACACCTCATCTGGTTTCGTGGAGTACCCGGGGTTTAAGGTCCGCGTCGTCGACACGACTGGCGCCGGGGACTCTTTCGACGCCGCCATCATCTATGGGACCCTCATGGGATGGAGGGAAGAGGATATCGCGACGCTGGCGAACGTCGCGGGGGCAGTGAAAGTGGGGAAGAAGGGAGCGGGGAGGAACGTCCCCACGCGCGCCGAACTTGTGGGCTTCCTCGAGGAGAAGGGGCTCACCCTAGCTGCGGAACTTTAGCCGCTCCTGTATGACGCGTGCGAAGTCGCTGCGCGTCACGATACCAACGAGCTTACCGTTCTCAACGACCGGAAGGCGCCCGACGCCCGCCTTCGCCAGCTTGATCAACGCGTCGACCGCCGCATCCCCGGGGCCGATGGTGACGAGGCTCTTCATACCCTTCATGACCTGGTCGACGCGCCTATCGTCCCAGTGCTCTGGGCCGACCTTGCGGACGTCCTCGTCCGTGACGAGGCCGAGTAGCTCACCGTTCTTGACGACGGGGAAGCCATGGTGCTTCGTCGGCACAAGGGCGTAGTCCTGGAGCTGCTGGAGTGTGAGATCAGGCTCAACCGTCTTCACTTCCTTTGTCATTATCTCGCCGACGGTGACGCCCGTGAGGGCCTGCGTGACGCGCGTCTCGTTCATGCTCGCCTGCGCGCTGCTGTTAACGAATAGACCGATGAAGAGCAGCCAGATGCCGTTGAAGTCACCGTACAGGACAGTGTCGAGGAAACCGAGGCCTATGAAGGCGTAGCTTATAGCGCGGGAGATGTTGGTGACAGTGCGGGTGGACTTTAATATGTCCTTGTTTCTCCCCCAGACTATGCCACGAAGGACCCTACCCCCGTCCATGGGGAAGGCGGGGATGAGGTTGAAGGCGGCGAGGACGAAGTTGATGTAACCCGCATACTGGAGGACCGCTACCACCGCGAGGGGGAGGAAGCTCCCGACTAGGTAGATGCCGTAGAAGATAACTCCGAGGACTATGCTAATGAGTGGCCCCGCGGCTGCCATCCTGAGCTCCGCATCGGGGGTGTGCGCCTCCTCAGCCGTCTCCGAGACGCCGCCGAGGAAGTAGAGGGTTATACTGTTAACCTTGATCTTGAATCTCTGCGCCACGACGGAGTGGGCGACCTCGTGTATTAGGACGGAGATGAAGAGCATGGCAGCGGAGACAGCGCCAACGCCCCAGTAGAAGACGTCGCTCTGCCCAGGATACCCATAGGGGAGGTAACCCGAAGCGAGAGACCACGCTAGCAGCGCGAAGATTAGAAACCACGAGTAGTGCAGACGTATGTCAACGCCGAAGAGGCGGCCCACCTTGAGAGACAACTAGATCATCTGGATCGGTCGGAACCCGTTTTTAATAACCTTCTGACCGCGTACGCTCTGACGGTCAGTCACGGTGGGGACGTCTACCAAGCAGAGGTCGGGCTCCTAACGACCACATCCATCGAGGTGTCATTTCCAGCTTACACGCGTCCTCAGAGAGAAGCTTTAGCCGCCTTCTTCTCCGCTGCCCTCATCCTCCTGGCAGCCAACGCGGTCTTCTCGCAGAGGTCAGCGCGCAGGTCTTAAACGGGATCGGGGTGATCGTATCCTGATCAGACATGGCGAAGATCGTTAAGCGGAAGGACGCGCCTAAACTGGAGACTGTAGCGGGGCGCCACGGCGAGATACTCATGACGGGGGAGAAGTGCATGATGATGATCAACACCATCGAGCCTGGCCTCCCGACACCGCCCCACAGCCACCCACACGAGCAGATAGGCTACCTGCAGGAGGGTGAGGGCGACCTCTACATCGGTGACGAGAAGATACACATAAAGGCGCAGTGCAGCTTCGTCGCCCCCGGAGACGTCTCCCACAACTTCGATGCCACAGGCGACAAGCCAGCCGTCCTCATAGAGTGCTTCGCGCCTCCGAGGGAGGATTACCTAGAGCACGTCAAGAAAGACGCTAAGAAGAAGTAGGACTACTTCAGGTTATCGAGCATCCTGAAGTCCTCCTTGACCGTGTTGAGGACTACGTGTGTGTTCGTCCTCTCAATGTCCGGCATACTGAGGAGGGCCTTAGGGAACTCGCTGAGCTCTTGCCTGTTCTTGAACTTCGCCACGACTATGCTGTCGATCTCCCCTGTGATGTCGTAGACGGCGCAGACGTATGGGAGTTTGCTGATGGCCTTCTGGACCTCTATCAGCTTCCCACGGGCAACAGTGATCTCGATGATGACTGTGAGCTCGTAACCTAGTCTCTCCCAGTCTACCATTATCGTGTAGTCCTTCACGACCCCAGCCGACTCGAGACGGGTTATGTGGTTGATCACCGTCGCCGTGCTGACTCCAATCGCCTTCGCGAGCTCCCTCTGGCTCCTCTTCGAATCCCTCAGCAGCTCGCTGAGGACCTTCCGGTCTATCTCGTCAAGCATGAACATGGGCATCTCACCTTATCGCTTTGTGCTGTAAAAGTATACACGTGTATATGAAATTTATGATAAGTTTAATATATGTAGATGGTAGAAGCGGATTTCATTAAAGTTGTTGGTGATGTCTACTGTCTGGTGAAAGGGGGTACGGGACGGCGGCCGCGGTGACGGTTGCGATAATCTGGGGACTCAGCTTCGTGGCGGCAAGCGTCGTGCTTACGACGCTTCCGCCGGTAATACTCGCGGCTGTTAGGTTCCTTATTGCAGCCGCGATCTACTCGCCAGTGATCCTATGGGAATACAGTAGGGAAAACAAGCCCTCGATGGCAGACCTGAAGGAGCTCGCCGCCCTGGGCTTCCTCAGTATAAGCATATACTTCTGGCTCCAGTACACGGGCGTCGCGTACGCCGGCGCTGGTGTCTCGGCGGTCCTCGTCACGGGGCTCATCCCCGTCCTGACGGGTCTGGCGGGCACAATCATACTGAAGGAGAGTTTCAACAGGAAGAAGGGACTCGGGATAACCTTAGGCCTCGCGGGGGTCGTCCTAATCGCATTCCCCAAGCTCCTCGTCAGCAACGTTGACTGGCTCTTCTTCGTCGGCGTCCTCTGCCTCCTCGGCAACGCTGTCTGCTGGAGCCTCTACTCAACCCTAAGCCGGAGGCTGATAAAGAGGATAGGCAATCCTCTGATGGTCACGGCGTACACGACCTTCTTCGGGATGCTCTTCCTCCTACCCATGAGCCTCACCGCGGACTGGGGAACTGTCGCCGCGCTCTCAACGAGCCAATGGTGGAGCATATTATACCTCGCCGTCATCTGCAGCAGCGGCGGCTATTTCCTCTGGAACTACGCCCTCAGCAAGACGGAGGCGGTGAAGGCGACAACATGGCTATACCTCGAGCCCGTGGCGGCCTTCATCGGCTCCTTCGCCCTCTTCGGCGTCGTACCGCTGCCCCTCACGATCCTCGGCGGGGCCGCGATCCTCATCGGCGCACTCCTAACCAGCCTATCCAAGCAATAGCTAAAAATGATTTGCACCCATTTTACTATACATTTGTATAGGAAAAAAGGGGTAAGGTATATATCAATCATCTAGGTAAAGCTACGATATGCCTAAAAGTGTTCTGACCCATCCGGACAGCATAGAGCCAATCATGGCCGAAGTGAAGAAGCGCGACATCCGATACATTCGTATAATCGTCGTCGATATGAACGGTATGCCGAGGGCCCTGATTATCCCTGAGTATGAGCTCCCCACCGCCCTCCGTGACGGTATAGGGATAGACGGGTCGAGCCTCGGCCTCGTCCCCATCGAGCACAGCGACCTAACGGCTCACCCCGACCCGACCACATTCATGGTCCCAATGTGGGAGACCCCCGGCATCGCACTCATGTTCACCTACCTAAGTAGGCCCAACGGCGTACCCTTCGAGGGTGACTCTCGAGGCCGCCTCAGGTCCGCCCTCGACGAGTTGGAGGAGAAGGGAATGGGCCTGAACACTGGCCCCGAGCTCGAGTACTTCTACGTACAGCGCCAGAACGGGGGCATCGTCCCCTACGGCGCGGGCGGCTACTACTACCTTCCACCCATGGACCCGACCGAGGACATGAAGCTGGAGACGATGATGTACCTCGAGGACGCCGGGTTCCAGTTGGAGAAGATTCACCACGAGGTCGGGATGGGGCAACAAGAGATCAACTTCCGCTACGCCGACGCCCTAAAGACCGCGGATAACACGGTTCTCTACAAGCTCGTCGTCAAGACGGTAGCGGAGAAGCACGGGTACCCCGCGACCTTCATGCCGAAACCCTTCTGGGGGATGAACGGCTCCGGCTGCCACTTCCACCTTAGCCTCACAGACCTTAAGACGGGAAGGAACCTCTTCGGGGACAGGGACAGCGACAACGGCCTCAGTAAGCTCGCCTACGGGTACATCGCTGGAGTCCTCAGCCACGCGAAGGCGATGAGCATGGTCGTCGCCCCCCTCGTAAACAGCTACAAGAGGCTCGTCCCACACTACGAGGCCCCAGTCTACATAGCGTGGGGGCTCGGCAACAGGTCCGCGATAGTCCGCGTGCCCCAATACCCGGGTGACAAAGCAAAGGTCACGCGTATCGAGTACCGGCACCCCGATCCCAGCTGCAACCCATACCTCGCCACGACGGCGATGCTCAAGTCCGGCCTCGACGGTGTCAAGCGGAAGGCTGATCCGCCCGCGATATTCGACGACAACGTCTACCACGCTAAGGACCTAGAGATGCTCCCAGAGCACCTCGGGGACGCCGTCGACATCTTCGATAAGGACAAGATCCTCACCGACGCCCTCGGTGACTACATCAGCGGGACCCTGATAAAGGCGAAGAGGGCCGAGTTCGAGGCCTACCTGAAGTACGTGGGCACGGACTGGGCCTCCAGCCGCCCACGCATCACTCCGTGGGAGATAGACAGGTACCTGGTCACCTGCTAAACCTTCGGGGGCACCCCATCTCCTCGATCTTCGAGGGGAGGCCCTCAAGCTCCACGACCATCTTCCCGTACCACCTGTCGAGCATCTCCCTTATCGACACCTTGAGCCTCTCGGGGGGCATGGCTATGTATTCATACTTGTAACCGCCGACCCCGATCAACTCCTCGTTACGCGTCGCCAGTCCCTTCTCCACAAGGGACTGTAGAAGCCTCTGCGTTGTGGGTCGGCTCTTATCCAACCTATCGGCGACCTCCTGAACCGTCGTCTTACCTAGCCCATAGAGGGCGCAGTACGCCTCCACCTCCGAGGTCTTCACCCCGAGGGTACACCTCATCAAGTCATCCGCCCCAAGACTAGGTGCATTTATCAGGCTCTGGAGCTCCCTGAGCGACATCATGTTCAAAGATGTTGAACACCTTAAAATATCTTTATATCCGGCGCGAACAAACAGGGAAACGAGAAAGAATGGCGGAACACAAGACCGTCGAGGTAACAGACGACTCATTCGAAGAGTTCGTCGCTAAGAACAAGATCGCGGTAATAGATTGCTGGGCAGCCTGGTGCGGCCCTTGCAATATGCTCAGCCCCGTCGTCGAACAGCTCGCCGGCGAGTACACGAACATAACCTTCGGGAAGCTCAACGTAGACGAGAACAGGAAGGTACCGATGAAGTTCGGCATAATGAGTATCCCGACCCTCCTCTACTTCAAGGACGGAAAGCTCGCAGACAAGACCCTCGGGGCGCTCCCAAGGAAGATGCTTGAGGGCAGGCTCCAGAGACTCACCACGTAGGCTCACATGTGAACCTTGAAGCTATTCGAGAAGCGGAGCAGCTCCAGCGGGTCTATGGGCTTCGTCAGTACGTGATCGAGGCCGACATCCGAGGCCACCTTCTCCATATTTCCCATCCCGCTCAGAAGCACGACGCTGACACCAGGTATCTTCTCCTTGAGCAGCTTAGATAGCTCCACGCCGCTTATGTCGGGGAGCTTAAGGTCGGTTATAATGAGCCTGAAGGGGGTGCCGCCCGCCTTGGATAGTGCCTCCATCCCAGTGGCAGCCGTCTCCACATAGAACCCTGCGTCTTCTAGTATCACCTGGAAGATGTCGGCGAGGAAGCGGTCGTCATCGACGATTAGGACGGGTAAGCGTGGCCTTAGAACCTCAGCGTTTGCCCCCTTCTTTCTCGTTCCTCGCATCATTTCTTGCCTCTTGGTTTTAGTTCATCCATCGGCTGGGAATATATAATATCATTAGACCACGGGGCCGAGTGCGGCAAGGATCTGCTCCGTGGAAAGTATGCCCCCGAATGGCTTCCCGCGGATGATCACGACGGGAATATTGAGGAGCCCGTGTTTGCGGGCGAGGCTGATGTGATCGGGAAGCGTGTAAACCAAGACTCTCAAGTCGGGACGGAGTTTCTTCACCTGTGCCAAATTCGTCTCGACCTTCTTGCGCCTGCCACAGAGGGGTATGCGGAACAGGACCACATCGGCCTCGTCAGACATACACCCTACTCCTCTGCCATCGGATAAATAGCCTCTCAAACGGCTCCTGAAAATGTTTTATACGATCTCATCCTAAGCCAGTGGATAAGCCGGGAAACCCTGATGCTCGAACTTATGGGCCTACTCCTCGCTTTCGCAGTCATCTTCGTGCTGCGGTTCAGGAACTTCGACTTCGCGGGGAGCATCCTCATCGCCGCGGGGATAATAGGGGTTACCTCGGGGAAGCCGCTCACCATCTTCGTCAGTGTCCTCTACGAGACGCTGGCTGACAAGACGACTTGGGAGCTATGCGCAGCGGTGGGGTTCATCACGATCTTCGGCTATGCGCTGAAGGAGACGGGACACATGGCGGATCTCATTGAGAAGCTCCGCGGCTTCCTCCCAAGCAGGGTCCTACTCGCGCTCATCCCCGCCCTCTTCGGTCTACTCACAATGCCGGGTGGAGCCCTCATGTCCGTGCCCTTCAACGAGCCGGAGGCGGACAGGCTAAAGCTGAAGCCCGAGTACAGGACCTACATCAACATCTGGTTCAGGCACGTCTGGTACTGGGCCTCCCCCATCAGCACGACAACGCTTCTTGCCTGCAGCATCGCCGGCATCGGGTTACTCGACTTCATCAAGCTGAACCTCCCCATCTTTGTACTGACGTGGGTCATCGGCTTCTCTGTGACATGGGCGTGGATCAGGGGGGAGAAGATTGCGGACGGCGGTGTGAGGGATTACACGGGTAGCTTGTTCGGTCTATCCCCGATGCTGGTCACGGTTGCCCTCACTCTCGTAGGCTCCCCTATCTGGGCATCAGTCCTCGTCGGGATAATCATGGTCGTGCTCATGAGGAGGGTCAAGGCGAGGAGGGCCGTCGACTTCGTGATGAAAGGGGTGAAACTAGACATAGTCGCGGCGGTCTTCGCGACGCTGTTCTTCCGATACATGGTTGTTGATTCGGGGAGCGTGAACATTCTGCTGGGGGACATCCTCGGGCTGGGTGTACCCCTCCTCGCGTTATTCATAGTCGTCCCCCTCCTCGTCGGCGCTATCTCGGCGCAGCCTACACTCGGAATTGGGATAGTTTTCCCCATTCTCATGCCGCTCGTCGCCCCCATCAACGTGTACTGGATGACGATCATGTTCGCTGGCATAGTCGCCGGCTATACGGGCTCTCCTCTCCATCTCTGCCTCATACTCACGAACCAATATTGCAAGTCCGATCTAAACAAGGTTTACAGGTATCTCATCCCCTCGCTGCTGCTGCTCCTCGGCGTCGTCATCGTCTATCACGTCGCGTTGGGTGGCCTGTGGTAACCATTTTAACCCCTCTGGGGAATCTCTGATCGATCTCCCTTGGGCGTCAACCTCACCCCGATAATCGAGAAGAGGGTCGTCACCCTAGACGACCTCCGGGGGAGAAGCTTCGCTGTGGACGGTTTTGTGGTTCTCCACCAGTTCCTCGCCCTCATCATAGGGCGTGACGGGCAGCCGCTCACAGATGCTATGGGACGGACGACGAGTCACCTCGTCGGCCTAGCATTCCGCACCACCCGCCTCATAGCCGACTACGGGATGAGCCTCGTCTTCGTCTTTGACGGCCGCCCACCCCAGCTCAAGAGAGCCGAGGTGGAGAAACGCCGCGAGATCAGGGCGAAGTTCGAGGAGGAGTACAAGGAGGCCGTCGCGGCTGGGGACTACAAGGCGGCTATGAGTAAGGCCGTGATGACGGTGCGACTAACCGGGGAGGGGATAGCGGACGCGAAGAGGCTCCTCGACCTCCTCGGGATACCCTGGGTCCAAGCCCCTAGTGAGGGCGAGGCGCAGGCGGCTTACATGGCGGCGAGGAGGGACGTCTGGGCCTCGAATAGCCAGGACTATGACAGCCTCCTCTTCGGCACTCCCCGTCTCGTCCGCTACATCACCATCCAAGGGGAGGAGTGGCTACCGAGCAAGGGGCGCGCCCGCAAGCTCCAGCCCGAGATCATTGAATTAGAGCCATTCCTCGCAACCCTCAAGCTCACGCGGGGGCAGCTAATCGACCTCGGGATACTTATCGGAACCGACTTCAACGAGGGCATCAGGGGTATTGGTCCAAAGACCGCATTGAAGCTTCTGAGGAAACACGGGCGCCTAGAGGACCTCCCCCCTGAGATCAGGGATCAGCTCACCTCGGACATAGACGCGATAAGGGACCTCTACCTAAACCCACCTGCCACCGACAAATACAGCCTCGAAGAGAAGCCAGTGCAAGAGCAGGAGCTCATCAGGTTCCTCTGCGACGAGAGGAGCTTCAGTAGGGAGAGGGTTGAGACGATGATAACGAGGATGAGGGGGGCGCGCGGGCAGAGGCGGCTAAGCGATTGGTTTGGGGGACCTTGATGGCCATCCCATTCTCCCGCCTAGCGGAGCTATGTAGCGCCTTAGAAGCGACGACGAAGCGAACCGAGAAGACGCGCCTCATAGCTGAGTTCCTGCGTGAACTCTCCCCCGACGAGGTAGCACCAGCCGTCCTACTCGTCGTCGGCCAGGTCTTCCCCGAGTTCGACCCACGCACCCTAGAGGTCGGCTGGGGCACCATGAAGCGGGTCCTCGAGAGGGCGAAGCAGACGACCCTCCTTAGGGGCAGCCTCAGCATACGCCGCGTCCACGAGACCCTTAGCGAGATAGCCCAGACGAAGGGGTCGCAATCGAGGAAGCTGAAGGAGCGGCTCCTCGTCGGGCTCATCAGCGACGCGAGCATGGGGGAGGTTGATGTGCTCGTCAAGATCATCTTCGGGGAGATGCGGATCGGTGTGAACGAGGGGGTGATGCTCGAAGCCCTCGCCGAGGTATCCAACGCCCCGCTGCCGCTCGTGAGACGCGCCCTCATGCTCACTGGGAACCTCGGGGAGGTCGCTCTCGTAGCCGTCACCCAGGGGGAGAAGGGGCTGGAGGGCATAAAGCCCGAGCTGTTCGTACCATTAAAACCGATGCTCGCGGAGACCGCCGACGACCCCGAGGAGGCCATCGAGGAGCACGGGGGGCGCACAGTCTTCGAGTACAAGTTCGACGGCGCACGCGTACAGATACACCGCCTCGGCGACGAGGTCAGGATCTACAGTAGGCGCCTTAGCGACGTTACCGAGAGCGTCCCCGATATGGTCAGCCTCGTTCAGAGGTTCCTGCCGAAGGTCGGGATCATCGTGGAGGGGGAGATTACCGCCGTCGGCTCAGGGGGGAAACCCCTGCCCTTCCAGGATCTTATGCGTCGATTCACACGCGTCCAAGATGTGGAGAAGGCGATTGAACAGATCCCCCTCAAGCTCCACCTATTCGACGTCCTCTACCTCGACGGC
>JADGNG010000058.1 GCA_017883585.1 Candidatus Bathyarchaeota archaeon | reverse complement strand
TCACTTCGCTTGTTCTTTCTCTTTCTTCTTCTTTCTCTTCTCTTCCCTCTCCTTCTTGGTCATCGGTTTGTTCTTCGCGGAATGCATACCCAATTCAGTTGCCTCATAGGAGTAATTGATGGACGTTAGATAAAGGCTTTCAAGCGAAGATGGCACCCAGCAAAATATTTTCCGGAGTATCCGCATCCTAAGTCGGTTTCTTAATAGCCTCTCACAAACGCATTCTAGTTGGTAACCCGGCTTGGTGACTAACCTCCCACCGCAGGCGAAGGAGAAGTGGAACGAGGTCACCCTTACCCGCAACCCGGAGGAGAGGCTCCGCCTCATGGGGGAGTTCCTCAGCATCGTCCCGAAGCACCATGGGACGGACCGGATGATAAGCCAGGTCAAGAAACAGATGGCGGCCCTCCGAGAGGAGATAGACAAGAAGAAGAAAATGCAGAAGGCGGGGAGCGCGCCAACATTCTTCGTCCCAAAGGCTGGCGCGGCGCAGGTCGCAGTCGTGGGCCCCACGAACGTTGGGCGAAGTAGTCTACTCGGTGCCGTCACCAATGCCCAGGTGGAGGTTACACCCTACCCATACGGCACCAAGTCCCCCGTACCCGGTATGCTCCCCTACGAGGATATACAGTTCCAGCTGGTCGAGGTCCCAGCCATCGTAGAGGGGAGCAGCGAGGGGCGTTTCGATGGCTTCATGAAGCTCGGCATGGCTAGGAACGCCGACGCCTTGATGATCGTGGTCGACATCCGTGACGACCCCTCTGGGAACTTCCTCATGATCGCGGAGGAGCTGGCGAACAGCCGAATCCTCATCGTAAAGCCCAAGGGCGAAGTGGAGATCGAGAAGAGGGTGGGGACTCAGATACAGTTCCTCTGGGAGGGGGAGCTCTCAAGCTGCTCCACCGAGGACGTGATCGCTTTACTCGGGGAGTACAAGATCAGGTCGGCACTAGTCAGGATCAGGGGGGTGGTGACCCTCGACACGGTGGAGGACGCCATCTTCGGCAACACCGTCTACCGCCCCACGCTCGTCCTCGCGAACAAGGCGGACCTTAGACCGGAGCGGGGCACGATGGAGCAGCTGCGTATGGCCTCCGAACCCCTTGATGTCGTCGTTGCCTCCACTGAGCATACACGCAACTTGGCCGCCACCCTCGGGGAGAAGCTCTTCAGGCTCCTAGACATCACACGCGTCTACACGAAGGAGCCGGGGAAAGCGCCGGCAAAGATCCCCATGGTTTTCAAGGGCCCAGTAACCGTCGGCGAGCTCGCGAGGATGATCCACAACGACTTCTACGAGAACTTCAAGTATGCCCGCGTATGGGGCCCCGCGGCGAAATTCCCAAACGAGAAGGTCGGCCTCGAAAGGAAGCTGACCGATGGTACAGTCGTCCAGCTCTACACTTGAAGCCCGTTAAATACGAAGTAGCGATAGAATATCCATGGTTAACCTCGGCTTGGACCACATCCATCTCTACGTCAAGGACCTGGAGGAGGCGATCACTTTCTACAAGATGGTTGGGCTTGAGTTCGTCGAGTATACGAGCCACGGCGGAAAGGCGGCGATGATGAGGGTTCCCGGATCCCCCGTCAGTTTCGAGATACAGGAGACGAGGGTTATCGACAACCCCGGTTTTAACCACCTCGCCTTCGTCGTGGACGACCTCGACGACCTCTGTGATAGCTACAAGGCGAATGGTGTGAAGGTGGATGGGCCCCTCGACAACAAGGCGACGGGGAGGCGCCTCGCCACGATTAGGGACCCCCACGGTTTCCTCATTCAGCTGGTCCAGAAAAAGTGACTACTTGACCTTTTTCAGGTGATATTCGCGCCTCTCATATACCGTAACGGCACTCTCTACCTCTTTCCCATCCGGCACGAAGACAACTTCGTACGTGCCGAAGTCCCCGAAGGTGAAGGAGTCCACGCCGCATGGCTTATTGCAGCTCTTTATTGGCGCTCGTTCCGAGGGCGATGTGCAGTCTCCCATCCTTCAGGTAGACCTCCGCCGAGTTCTCCTTCGATTTGTATCTTCCGATGAATTTTTCCGGGTTGACAAGTGCATGGACGTCTGTATACTTGAATCTCCGGTGGCCTAGGAACCACCTGTAGAGTTCCTCATTAAGGTAGGTCTCGGTCCAGCTGTCGTGGTCAGCCTCAGGGTAGACCGTGTACTTCACGTTGTCGTACCGCTTGAGGGCCTCGTTCATGTCGTCCGAGTGCTTGATGGGAACGACGCTGTCTTTGGCCCCGTGGAATATCCACGTTGGTATGTAGCGTAGCTTCCACGCGGAAGCGGGATCACCTCGCCCACATATCGGGGTGATGGCTGCGAAGAGCTCTGGGTACTTGGCCGCGGTCTCCCAGGTACCGTACCCGCCCATGCTGAGACCAGTGAGGTAGACGCGCTTAGGGTCAACTCTCAGAGCATCGATCAGATCTTTCGTTAGCCACGCGACCATGTCGGGGGACCACCACTCGCCCACAATGAGCTGCGGTGAGGCGACAATAAAGGACATATTCCTCCCCGCCTCGATGAGCTTCGGCGGGCCATGTATCTTGACGAGCTCAAGGTCGTCTCCGCGCTCACCTGCCCCGTGTAGGAAGAAGTAGAGGCCATCTCTTCTTTCTATCAGAATCGTACCCGTCTGGACGGTACAGGAGGTACCTGACCTCCTTCGAGAAGCTCTTCTTCTCCTGATTCGTTGACATAGTGCTCAATGCCCTATAATTGGCATAAGTATTGCCATCGCTTCGGTGCAAGCGATTTACACTCATCGACACATGATCACCTGAGGGCTTATGCGGGGGAGGAGAAGGTAGAGAGGAGCATAGCCTGGCTCCTCGACAACGGGTCGGCGCCGGTTCGCTACATGACACTGCTCAGGATAGTCGGCGAGGACCCATCATCAACCGAGATGCGTGCCCTCTGGAGGGAGGCTCAGCGCCACCCCGACAACGTCGAGATGTTCTCAAAGCAGAGGGCGGACGGCTCCTGGTGCGACGGCGGCTCGTGGGCGCCGAAGCCGAGCTACGTCCCGCAGGGGGGCTGCACTCCGGTGAGCCCCCGGTACGTCACAACGCCCTGGCTCCTTAGCGTCCTCGGCGACGCAGGGTACACGGTGGCAGAGCCTAAAGTCAGTAAGTCGTTGGAGTGGGTTCTAAGTTTCCAGCGCCCCAATGGTGTCCTCACCGAGTGTCGCGACCCTATAACTAAGGAGGACTACGACGAGAACCCCAGAAATGTCCCCTGTAGGATGAGTATCCAGCTCGCCGGCCTCGCCAAGGTAGGCGCGGCCAGCGACCCCCGTGTACGGAGGAGCTTCGACGTTCTACTCCGTTGGCAGAGGGAAGACGGTGGCTGGGTCCAGGAGGGGCATAGGGAGGGAACCGTCGCACCATACAAGGTCTGGACGAGGAGTTGCCCCTGGGTGACATTCTTCACCTGCTCAGCACTCCACGCCAGTCGCCTCCCCGAGTACCGCGAGCAGCTGAGACGCGGCCTCGGCTTCATCATCTGGCACCTGAACCAGAAGAGGAAAGCGGACCTCCGCCGCTTCTACTGGCACGGCCACGAGCCAATCCGCGAACTCGTTATGCTCGCTGAGAACGGATTCAGCAGAGACGAGCCCGCCGTGGAGAACCTCCTCGAGTGGCTCGAGGCTATGTACAACGAAAGGACCGGGTCCTACAGGTACAACGGGAAGCCCATCTCCAAGATGACCTTACGCGAGGACGGTGGAGACCCGCGCGTCATGAAGTACCGTCTCTACCACCTAATCGAGGAGGAGTGGCTCACATACTGGATGACTAGAATCGAGAAGTGCTTCCTTTAGTCCCGCTAAGAAATATTTTTCTCTTATCTACTGCCACGCAAGTTATTTCATCTCACGCGAGCCATCTAACCTGATCAATATGAGTTTGTCAGGCCTAGGAGGCGATCTCTCGGGGTTACCCGTACTGAGGGACGCGAAGAGGAGACGATTCAGTAGCTACGACCGAACCGGTGGGAACAAGGACTTCATAACCGTCCCCGCCGGCGAGACCGCGACCATCGCTGAGATGAAGGGAGCAGGCACCGTCAAGCACATCTGGGTCACCATCAGGACCCGCGACGAGTACCACCTTCGTAAGATCGTCCTACGCGCCTACTGGGACGGCGAGGAGAACCCCAGCGTCGAGGTACCTATCGGAGACTTCTTTGGTATCGGCCACGCAATAAGCAAGAACTACGTCTCCGCCCCTCTCCAGATGAGCCCCGAGGACGGCAAGGGCTTCAACTGCTGGTTCCCCATGCCTTACTCAAAGAGCGCCAAGATCACGGTCGAGAACCAAGGCAACTGGGACTGCGAATCCTTCTACTACTACGTCGACTACGAGAAGCACAAGAAACCCCAGGAGGGACTCGGCATGTTCCACGCCACGTGGCACCGCGAGAACCCAACTGGGGGCGACAACGGCGACGAATGGGACAACCCTACATGGCTCTTCCGTGGCGAGAACCTCGACGGAAAGGAAAACTATGTCATCCTTGAGGCCGAGGGCAAGGGCCACTACGTGGGCTGCAACATGAACGTCCACAACCTCCGCTCGACCCAGCGTTTCAACTGGTACGGTGAGGGGGACGACATGATATTCATAGACGGCGAGAAGATACCGAGCATTAATGGCACGGGGACGGAGGACTTCTACGGGATGAGCTGGTGCCCGACACAAGAGTACTGCGCACCATACCACGGCCTACCCCTACCTGGCTCCGACAAGAACTGGAACGGCAAGATCACATGGTACAGATATCACATACTCGATCCCATCTACTTCGAGAAATCTATCAAGGTCACTATCGAGCACGGCCACGCCAACAAGCGCAGCGACGACTATAGCAGCACCGCCTACTGGTACCAGACCGAGCCCCACAAGAAGTTTAAGCCACTCCCCCCAGTACAGGAGCGTCTACCGAGGGAGAAGCCATGAAAGTAGGAATATTCAGCCCAAACGACGCGCGCCTCTGGGTCCGTGAGGATAACATCGACCACATGATCAGCCAGGAGAAACTCCTAGTTGATGCACTTCGAAAGGCGAAGGTGGAGGTCGTCAGAGGCGGCGAGAAGCACCAAAAGATGGACCAGATTGCCTGGAACACACGGCTCGTACAGGATCACATCAAGCACATCGCAGAAGCCAAACCCGAGACACTTATCATCAACCAGGGCAGCTGGACCTTCCCATGGGACAGCGTCGACGCCGTCAAGCGATTCACCGCTGAGACAGGAGACGTCCCAAGGGTCGTCATGTTCAGCCACAAGGACCCAACGGTCCCCGGCCTCGTCGCGGGCATGGCAGCGGGAGGAGGGCTCACACGCATCGGTATCCCCTACAGCCACGTCTTCGGCGATATAAAATCGGACAAGACTGTTATCAAACGCCTCCTCGCCATCCTCGCCTTCAACGAGCGCCGCGCGGCGGAGGCAGAGACTGCTAAGAGGGTCATCTTCGACCTTAAGGCTCAGAAATATCTCGCCCTCGGTGGTATGAGTCTAAAGATGCCCACAACGACGGCAGACGTCGACCAGTGGCAGAAGGTCTTCGGTGTCAGCTACGAGGACTTGGATCAGAGCGAGCTATTGAGGAAAGCGCTCACCATGGTGGAGTGGAGCGGTAAACCCGGGGAGGGCAAGTATAAGATACTCGACGCTCGCCTCAAGAAGGCTGCCGACTACATCCAGAAACACGGCACTATCGACTATAGCCGTCCAAAGCTCAAGGAGTTCTCCAAGATGCTCTTGCAGCTCAGCCTCTATTACGCGGGCGAGGACATCGCCGAGGAGTACGCTGTCACCTTCGCAGGAATAAAGTGCCAGGACGAGCTCAGCGCACAGCACTGTACCGCATGCCTCATGGCTGCATATCTGAGCAACGACGTTGGGCCCGACGGTAAGCCGAAGAAGGTCATCCCCGTCGCATGCGAGAACGACATGGATTCGTCCCTTACCCAGCTTATAATGTACCTCGCTACCGGAAAACCCGCGGGCTTCGGCGACTTTCGCGACGTCGAGAGGAGCGTCCTCTACATCGTCAACTGTGGGCAACACCCGCCATACTTCTTCGGCGGACCAGAGATGGACTCGGTGAAGAAGCTGGATAACGTCGAGTACATGGGACAGGAACTCTTTTATGACGCGGGCGGCAGCAGCGTCCGCGGGAGGACCCCAGGTGGTCACGTGATGACTGTGGCGCGCCTTGGCAGGGAGAATCTAAGATATCACCTCGTCGCCAGCGTAATGGAGACCCTCCCTGTCGAGCCGGAGGAGCACGAGAAGTACAACCCGAGCTGGCCCATAATCAAGGGCAAGATACCCATGACAGACGAGGAGATAATTAGTGTCTGGCCCTGCAACCACCTCGGCTTCGCCTACGGCGACCTGACGCCAGCTTTGGCTGAGATCGCCCAACGCCTCGACATCGGCTACACAATCTACGACGCCGACGGTAACAAGTACCACAAACCGACGTGACCGCGTTGACGTACCTAGTTGGCACGGATATCGGCACCCTCGGAACGAAGACGGTCGTCGTCGACGCCGAGGGACACATCAGGGGCAGCTCATTCCTCGAGTATGGTGTCATCACACCTAAACAGGGCTGGGCCGAGCAGTGGCCCGACGTCTGGGAGAAGGCTGCCCAAGCATCTATCAACACAGCCATCAAAAAGGCGAAGATCAACCCAAAGGAGATCGCGGGGGCAGCCATCAGTAGCCTCTACGGAGGCAGCGGCATCCCACTCGACGGGAAGATGAAGCCGATCCGCCCCTGCATAATCTGGGCGGACCGCAGGGCAACTGACGAATGCAAGTGGCTCCGCGATAACATCGGCGCTGACGCCCTCTTCAAGGTCACCGGCAACGTGATCGACCCCTACTATGGCTACACGAAGATGCTATGGATAAAAAATCGGGAGCCCGACAAATGGAAAAAGATTCACCGGTTCGAGACGCCGAACGCCTACGTAATCAGGGGCCTCACGGGGGAGGAGAGCGTCGACTACAGTAGTGCGGGCAACTACGGCGGACTATTCGACATTTACAAACGCGAATGGTCCGAAAAGATGATGGAAGAACTAGGCGTTCCAAGGGGATTATTCCCTGAACATATCATCAGCTCAGAGAACATCGTCGGTGAGGTAACCGCTAAAGGCTCGAAAGCGACTGGATTGCCCAAGGGTACCCCCATATGCGCAGGGGGGATCGACGCCAGCGTCAGCGCCCTAGCGGGGGGAGCGATCGAGGACGGTGACCTCGCCTCGATGCTCGGGACAAGCATGTGCAACGGCTTCATCAGCCACACCCCCCGTCTCTCGCCGAGAATGATCAACTTCCCCTACGTCGTCAATGGTCGCCAGTACACATACGGCTTCACCGGCATCGCCACTGCGGGTTTCAGCGTCCGCTGGTTCAGGGACGAGCTCGGGCAGAAGGAGAAAGAAGCCGAGAAGGCGACCGGCGTCGACGCCTACAAACAACTCGATGAACTCGCCGCTAAGGTTCCGATAGGCAGCGATGATCTCGTCTTCCTCCCACACCTCATGGTGGGTGAACGCGCTCCCTACTGGGACGAATACCTCAGGGGAGGCTTCCTCGGCCTCAGTGTATACCATAGCAGAGGACACTTGTTCCGCAGCGTCCTCGAGGGCGTCGCCTACGCGATGAGGTATAGCCTCGAAGCGGCATGGGAAACCGGCATAAAGGTGAATAGGGCGACCCTCGTCGACGGCGGAGCACGGAGCCCACTCTGGAGGCAGATAATCGCAGACGTTACCGGTGTCCCGATGAGCTACATACCAGGCGCGCAGGGGGCCCCGCTGGGGGATGCCATCCTCGCCGGCCTCGGAACCGGAGTGATAACCGACCACAAGGTCATAGAGAAGTGGATATCGGAAAAGGTCCCGATGAAACCTATCCCCGAGAACGTAAAGGCCTACCAGCACTACTACGATCTATACAAGATCAGCCTCGAGGTGAACCGACCCCTCTTCAGGGAGATGGCCAGTTAGGCCATCTCAAATCTTGACCCCCACATCTGTTGAGAATCCTAACGAAGCCCCTCAAGCGGTTTCTTGAGGTACGTGTTGAGTCCTTCCGTGAATAGAATCGTTTCTGCAAGCAGCCATACCGTTGAATCTACGATGTAGAGTAGCCCGAAGCTAGCCGCGGAGTATACGACGTAGCGCACGCATGCATATTCTTCGCCGAGGATGAGGCAGACGACGACTAGGAGAAGCCGAAAATCGAGTATATAAGCCGCTCCTCTTGGGCCAAGAATATGCCTTCAATGAAGTGCATCAACTCGAAACGGAATATGGAGTGTTTAACCCGAAGAGAAGTTAGGCGGTAAAAACGGGAAAGCCTAGAGAATGACGCGCGCGTCGACTGCGCGTGCGCCTTTCTCGTAGACGAGTATGGGGTTCATGTCGAGCTCCTTTATCTCGGGGCACTCCATGAGCATCTTGCTGACAGAGAGGAGAGTGTTGACGATTGTCTCTTTGTCGGCCTTTGCGGTCCCGCGGGGGCCGTCGAGCATCTTCTTCGCCTTAATCTCGTCGAGCATCTCCCACGCGTCGTCCTTGGTGATCGGGGCGAGGCGGAAGCTGACGTCCTTGAGTATCTCGACGAAGATGCCTCCAAGTCCGAACATTATGGTGGGGCCGAAGGTAGGGTCGACGGTTGAGCCGATTATAATCTCCGTGCCCTTGGGCGCCATCTCCTGTACGAGGATGCCCTCGATGACGGCGGCTGGCACGTTCTTCTTGATGTTGGAGATGATCTTCTGGTAGCCCTCCCTGATACCCTTCTCGTCGGTGACCCCGACGATTACGCCTCCGGCATCGCTCTTGTGGAGGACTTGTGGGGAGACGATCTTTAGGACTATCGGGTAGCCGATCTTCTCCGCTGCAGCGACGGCTGCGTCCTCGTTCTTCGCCACCTCAATCTTGGTTATGGGTATACCGTATAGACCGCAGAGCATCTTCGCCTCGTGCTCGAAGAGGAAGTTTCTGTTCTCAGCCTTGGCAACCTGGAATATATTGTCGATCTTTGGGTCCCTCATGTGGGCAACCTTCCTGAACGGATATGGGGTACCCCTTCCCCTTTTAAAAATATGGGGTGGCTCAGCGGATGGTCTTCTCTGCTGCTTTTAGACCTTGCTCGAATAGGGCTAGGAGTTCTTCTAGTTCTTCACGCTTGGCGCAGAGTGGTGGGCCGATCTGGATATGGTCTCCTGCTGTTCCGTCTATGGTGCCCGCGCCGGGATAGACGATGAGACCTCGGTCCCAACACTCCTTGAAGATGCGCTGGTTGAAGCCGAGCTTGGGGTCGAGGGGCTCCTTCGTCTTCTTATCCTTGACAAACTCGATTCCAGCGAAGAGGCCGAGGCCACGTATATCGCCGACTGTCGGGTGGTCGTATAGCTCCTTGAGCCTCTTCATCAGGTACTTCCCGCCCTTGGCGGATTTCTCGACGAGGTTGTGTTTCTGGATGTAGTCGAGGCAGGCTGAGCCCGCTGCGCAGCATAGGGCGTGGTTGCCGTACGTGTGGCCGTGGGCGAATGGTCCCTTGAATGTCTCGTAGACCTTGTCGCTGGCGATGACTGCTCCGAGGGGAAGATAGCCGCTGCTGATGCCCTTCGCGGCGGTCATGATGTCGGGCTCCACCTCCCAGTGCTCGATGCCCCAATTCTTCCCGGTGCGTCCGCATCCAGTCATTACCTCATCTGCGATGAATAGGACGCCGTGTTGGTCGCATATCTCGCGGATTAGCTGGAAGTAGCCCTTGGGGGCGGGTACGGTGCCGAGTGTTGCGCCGACGACTGGCTCGGCTATGAAGGCGCTGACGTACTCGGGGCCAGTCGCCTTGATCATGGTGTCGAGTGCTCGGGCGCATTCGAGGTCGCAGCGATCCGGAGTCTTGGCGTATGGGCAGCGGTAGCAGTAGGCCGCGGGTATATGGGGGAAGTCGATGAGCATCGGAGTGAAGCGGCGTCTCCGCCCGATGTGGCCGCTCATGCTGAGGGAGCCGAGAGTGTTGCCGTGGTAGCTCTGCCATCTGGCGATGATCTTGTATCGGGTTTTGTCGCCGTTCTCGAGGTGGTACTGGCGCGCCATCTTTGCGGCGGCCTCGGTGGCCTCGCTTCCGCCGTTACAGAAGAAGTTGTGCTTAAGGGTCCCGGGGCTGAAGGCAGCGAGCTTCTCGCTTAGCTCCTTGACGGCTTCCGCTACGAAGAAGCCGCTGTAGGCGAAGCTTACGGCGTCCATTTGGCGCTTGATGGAGTCGTTGACCTCGTTCACGCCGTAGCCTATATTTACGCAAAGGGGACCCCCGCTCCCGTCGAGATACTTTTTGCCGTCGGAGTCCCAGATGTAGACTCCCTTGCCTTTGACGAGGGTGGGAGTTTCGCCCGCTGCCCTTGAGAATAGGTTATGGTCTCTCGGCATGGTGGTTCTGTATTGTTTGTGTGTGGATGTTGGTTTAACACTAACGGGTGTTTGGGGTCTCGCTGAACGCGCGCACGTAGATATACATCCTCTACTGGGCTCTCGCGTTAGCATAGGGCATGTAGGTAAACGATAAATAAACGTAAAAATAGGTAGACTCGTGCGCTGCTCTCAACCCATTCTAGTGACAGAGCTGGGATGACCATGAGCGTCAAGGACTACTTCCGGGGGCTGAGGACGAAGTACGGGCACCTATCATCAAATAAGCTGTTCATCCTCGGTGAGATCGGGCTCGTCCTGCTCGTGAACGTCTTCCGGTACGCTGAGCCATTCGGGACCCTGCTTATAGGATGGTTCTCCCTCTGGTTCAGAGGTAAGACTTGGAAGGACGTCGGACTAACGAACCCCAAGAGCTGGAAGCGGACCCTGCTCACGTCCGCTGTCCTTATCGTAGTAGTGATAGTGTTCTCGCAGGTAGTCTCGTACCTCGTCTATGATTTCATCGGACAGTTCCCGGACACCAGCACCTTCGACATCCTGAAGGGGAACTACTACCTGCTCGCCTTCTTCCTCGTCGTCGCCGTGTCGTGGGCAGGGTTCCCCGAGGAGTTGGCATACAGAGCTTACTTCTTCAACAGGTTAACAGACCTCTTTGGCGAGAGCAAGTCGGGATACGTCCTCAGCGCCGTTGCCTCATCCGTGCTGTTCGGCTACGCCCACTTCTACGAGGGGCTCAATGCTGTGATATCAATCGCCTTGCTGAGCCTCCTCTTCGTCTCCATCTACCTGCTGAGTAAGAAGAACATCTGGTCCCTGATTATTATCCACTCGGTCTACGACATCTTCGGTTTCATCGTCTTCTTCCTGAGCTAGTACCTCTGCTGGAACTGCGCCTCGGACATGGTGAGGAATCTTATCCCCTCCACGAGGCCGAGGACAGCGGGGATTATCGTCCAGAAGAAGAAGAGGTAAATGATGCCCTGAGTGAACTTCCTTAGGTAGAACTTGTGGCCCCCAAATATCCCAAGCATCACGGCAATCAGTCCCGCTGTGACCCTGTCCTTGTGTTCGACATAAAATAGGTTTCTGGCGTCGCAGACCGGGCAGAACCTTGAACCCTTGGGGAACTGGGCACTACAGTTGGGGCAGTAGACCTTCTCTTCGGTGATTGGCTCTCCCTGAGACATCTACGTTCCGCTGGGTTTTGGATGAATAAAATATCTTTGGGCGTCGGACATGTTTCCGAGCCGTTGCTTTGATTAAAGATTGTTAAAAGTACTTCATAGCCTTGAGGTACTCGGCGGATTGGACCGCCCCACCACCCGCACCCTTGTCGAGGTTGTCGCTCGTGACGATGTAGGCTAGACCGTTTTTGAAGACTGGGTCCTTCCTGAGCCGACCCACGAGGGTAACGTCCCCGCCATATTGCCTGTGCAGCTTTGGTTGAGGCATCTCGGGCTCATCGAAGACCTTTATCGTCTTCTCCGGCATCGAGGGGAGCTTGAGCTTCTGAGCCTCGTTCACATAGCTCCTCATGGTCTCCTTCGCCTCCTCGGCGCTGCATGGCTTCTTTGTGTCTACGTAGACCGCTTCGGTGTGGACAGTCTGAACGTGGACACGCGTGCATGTGGCTCCAACGATTATGCCCGCCTCCTTGATTCCGTCGCCCGATAGCCTACCGAGTATTTTGTTCGTCTCCTTCTCCACCTTTCCCTCTTCTCCCTCGATGTAGGGGAGGACGTTCATCTCAACGCTCTTCCTGTAGGTGGAGTCGAGGCGAAGCCCCTTCTCGCCGGCACCGCTGAGGGACTGCTCCGAGACGACGTGGATCGCGCGGACGCCGTAGGCATCTATCAGCGGCTTGAGGCTCACGACGAGGCCGACCGTCGTGCAGTTGGGACCCGGGCAGATGAAGCCCTCCCAGCCGCGTTTCTCCTTCTGCGTCTTGATCAGCTTAGCGTGCTTCGGGTTCACATCCGGTAAAAGGATGGGCACATCTGGCTCGTAGCGGTAGGCGGACGCCGTGCTTATCACGGGGACGTGCTCCGCGAACCTCGGTTCCTGCACATTCGCCACCTCGCTGGGCAGCGCGCTGAAAGCGAGGTCGTAGTCCCTCGGTGACGCCTTCTCCACGTCTATCACCTTCATGGCGAGGACCTCGTTGCCAGGCGTCTTCTCGAAGAACCGGGCGTCCTCTATAGCCTTCTCGTATGTCATACCCGCCGACCTGCTTGAGGCGGCGAGGGCTGATAACTCGAACCAGGGATGGTTCGCAAGGGACTCGACAACGTTCTGACCGGCTGCGCCGGTTGCTCCGATTACTATCACTCTCTGTTTCCCCATGTCATTCACCCGAAGAACTCCTTGTAGACCGCTGCGACTGCCAGTGGCACGTCGCCGTCACTTACGCTGAATCTTATTATGTTCTCGCTGTTAGGCTGGGTTGCCTGCTCGATGTTCACGTCGTGTTCAGCGAGAGCGCCAGTGAGCCTGCTGAAGAAGCCCTTGACGCCGCGCATCTCCGAACCGATGACGCTTATGGTGCCCTTCGCCCCCTCGATTGGCTTCACCTCCATAGCAGAGGGCAGGCCCCGGAGCGCCTTGAGGGCGACATCCACATCCTGCTTAGAGACGAGGAGACTGATCTGGTAGCCCGAGGTCGAGGCGTACCTCACGTCGACTCCCGCAGAGGCCAGTGCGCCGAATAGCTCGGCGTAGACCTCAGTTGGGAGCACCGACTGGGTGGGAAGTATCCTGACACCGTAGAGGTTCCTCTGGAAGCTCACTGCCTTGGGGTGGCCGCTCCCCGCCCCACCATTCTCGGGGCCTATCACCGTCCCCTCCCCGTTGCAGCATATGCTCTTCAACTGCAGCTTGATCCCGCCCCGCATCAGCGGGTCGAGAACCTTGAAGTGCACAATCTTCGTCCTCTCCTCCCTGAGCAGCTCGGAAGCCTCGACGTAGCTGAGGTAGGGGATGAGCCCTGGCTTCGGTAGCTTCCCGACCCTTGAGGCGACCTCCGGCTTCTCCATTTCGGCGACGAACTTAGGGTCGAGGCTCATTATTCCCCCCTCGTCGACGAACTTTACGAGCCTTTTAACGTCGAGGCAGTAGGCTAGGCACGCGGCGGTGTCGTCGGTGCCACCGCGGCCGAAGATGGTTATGAGCCCCGAGCCGCTGCGCCCCGCGAATCCGGCTATAACTGGGACTATACCCTCAGCCACGCACGGCGCGAGCAGTTCCTCGACCCTGAGACGGGTCCTGCCGAGGTTCACAGCCGCTTCCCTGTTGTTCTCGTCGGTGACAAGCAGGTCCTCTCCGTAGAAGCACCTGCTCCTGATGCCCCTCGCCTCGAGTTGGGCGGAGATGAGGCGAATGACGAAGTTCTCACCCCTGCTCACAGTGTAGGCGTAGACAGAGTCGCCGAGCTCACCCGAGGACCTTACGTAACTGAGGACGTGCTCGAGCTTCTCAAACTCCCTTCGGAGGGGTTCCGAGTCGGCGCCCTTGGGTAGGGAGGAGAGGTGCTCGGCCGCGAGGCCCTCGACAAAGGCTCTCGGTTCGAACCCCACTGTCCTCACCTGGCTGAGGGCGTTTATGATCTTGTCCGTGACCCCCTTCATGGCTGAGACGACGCAGACAGGTAGGCTTCCCGAGCTCATCTCGGACTCAACCACGTCCGCTACCCTGCCAAGATCCTCTCTGCCCCGAAGTATGGAGCCACCTAACTTCAAGACGACGATCTCCATCCCGCTGACCCCCTACTCCCTCAGGAGCCTCCTTAGCGAAGCGGACATCGACGTGGTGTCGAGTCGTGTCGGCGCGTTGGGTCTCCGTGCCTGTATCCCCTTGAGCTTCCCCGTGTGGTACCCTACCGTGGCGTCGGGGTCCTTCAGGAGGTTACCGGTGAGTACGCAGACGACGTCCTCGTCGGGCTTTATGACACCCGCCGCGGCGAGCTTCCTCGCCCCGGCGACAGAAGCAGCTGACGCGGGCTCACAGCCCACACCACTGCCGTCGACGACAGCCTTTGCCTCCATGATCTCTGCGTCGGAGACAACCTCGACGACACCATCCGTCTCTCTGATGACCCTAATAGCCTTCTCCCAGCTGACGGGGTTACCGATCTTTATCGCGGTCGCCACCGTCTCGGGGTGGAGGGACTCCAGCTCCTCACCGCCCCCCTTCCACAACTTGTAGAAAGGCGCTGCGCCTTCGGCCTGGATGCTGGCTATGCGTGGTACCTTCTCGATCCAGCCTAGCTCAACGAGCTCCGCGAGGGCCTTGCCGAAGGCGCTGGTGTTCCCGAGGTTGCCCGCGGGGACTATTATCCAGTCAGGTGGCTCCCACCCACGCTGATGAAGAAGCTCGAAGATGATGGTCTTCTGTCCCTCGATACGCCAAGGGTTGATGGAGTTGAGTAGGTAGAGGCCGAGCTCCTTACTCGCCTCCTGTACTATCCTCATCGCGTCGTCGAAGCTGCCGGGTACCTGAACGACCTTTGAGCCATAGGCGAGTGCCTGGCTAAGCTTCCCATATGCGATCTCCCCCTCAGGGATGAATACTATCCCCTTGAGGTCGGCCTGGGCTGCATATGCCGCCATTGAGGCGCTCGTGTTGCCGGTGGAGGCGCAGGCGACCGTCTTCGCTCCCTGGCGAAGAGCCTCAGAGACGGCGACGGTCATCCCCCTGTCCTTGAAGCTGCCAGTTGGATTCTCCCCCTCGTGCTTCATGGTGAGTCTCCCGACGCCGACATACTCGGAGACGGCGCTGCGGTGGTAGACGTTAGTGTTGCCCTCTGGGCGTGTCACTATGAGTCTCGCTGGGAGGCCGGGGTGGATTAGCTCCTTGTATCTCCAGACCCCGCTACTGTATGGTGCCCCCATTGGGCAGAGGCGGGAATCCACGACGTGTCTATCCCACTTGACGGGCTCGTGGACGACCTCTAGGAGGCCGCCGCAATCGCACCTGAAGACGCTGCCGGGTTCGTACTCCCTGCCGCAGCGAACGCACTTGAACTTGGAGGGCATCAGACGACCCTCGTTCCAAGGTTCGTGGGCCGTGTGATGTAGGCCTCCGCAGGGGTGTCTCCGAAGGCCTCAATCATCGCCTTGCCCAGCTCCGCTGGCTCCTCGCCAACGGCGAAGACGCTTGGGCCGCCCCCGGATATGCTGCACCCGTATGCCCCCGCCTGCAGGGCGGCGAGCTTGACGAGGTGGAAGTTTGGTATCATTCCCGCCCTGTAGGGCTCGATGACGCTGTCGCAGATGCTCCTCCCGAACATGACGGGGTCCTTCATCGCGACGGCGGCCGCCATCCTGGAGGCGTAACCGATGTTCCTGACGGCGTCCTTGAGGTTAACCGTCTTGGGGAGCAGCTCCCGCGCCATCTTCGTTTTGTTCTCGTACCTGACGTCGGGGACGACGACCACGAAGCCGATGTCGGGTATATCCATCCTCATGACGTCGTACCCGTCGCCGACGAGGATGAATCCCCCGAGGAGGCTCGCGGAGACGTTGTCGGCGTGTGCGCTGCCCGCCACAGCGGCCTCCCCTTGGGCCGCGAGCTTCACCAGCTCCCTCTGCGGGAGGGTTAGGCCGAGGAGCTTCACCGCCGCGACCGCGGCACCCGCCGCCGATGCGCCGGAGGAGCCCATCCCCTTGCCAGGGGGTATCCCCTTCTCGATCTCCATAACGACGCCGCCGGGCTCCGAGAGCCTGCTGAGCGCCGCCTCCATAACGGCTCCGGCACTGTTTAGCTGCGCCTTCACCGGAATCTGATCCGCCTCGTATCCCTTCATTATTACCCGGACGCCCGGCTCGGAGACCCTCTTGACACTTACCTTGTCACCTAATCCGTCGAGGGCTACACCGAAAACGTCGAAACCGGGTCCAAGATTCGCGATAGAGGCGGGGGAATAAACTTTAAGCTGTTTGATGGTCACCCATCACTCTTACACCTGGACAGCACATTGAAAGCGGCTGCCCTTTTTAACCTTTATCGTGTCGAACACGCCACATACTGGGTCACAGGATATTACTCTCGTGCTAAGCGGCCTGCCTCTCAACCTTTAAAAGGGTCCTCGTATCCACACATCTGAAGGTGCGATTTTGGAGAAGGCAGAAGTACAGAAGGCACTCAACGACGTGCGCCCACAGCTACAGATGGACGGCGGAGACGTAGAACTCGTTGACATCGTCGACGGCGTCGTCAAAGTGAAGCTCAAGGGCCACTGCGCTGGCTGCCCCATGAGTCAGATGACCGTCAAGTGGGGAGTCGAGCAGTACCTCAAGAAGAAGGTCCCCGGCGTAAAGGCCGTCGAATCCGTCTAAGAGGAGCAATCTGAACGCTAGCGTCTGACCTAGAGGCCTGCAGGGACTACGGGGACATCTTCGCCCTCGTAAAGCGTGGGGTGAAGAAGACCCTCGGACTCCATAGAGTCGGGCTCATGCTTCTACTCGGCAACCTGCCGATGAACGTCGGCGCATTCCACCCGATGGGGACGAACGAGATCGTCCTCAACAGGAGACTACTCAAGGGGAAGACGGGTATGAGCGAGCGCTGCCACGTCTACACGATCCTACTACACGAGTACCTACACAGCCTCGGGCACGAGGACGAGGCCGTGGTGAGGCGC
>JADGNG010000057.1 GCA_017883585.1 Candidatus Bathyarchaeota archaeon | reverse complement strand
TCTGAGGCCATCTGGTCGAATATCTCGAGGGTCAACTCGTACCTGTCGATGACGTCACAACCCGTTCCCTGTATGAGGTTGAGCTTCTGACTGCTCTTCAGCAGGTTGTAGAAGACGACGAGTTTGACGTCGTGTTTCGTTGCCTGTCTCTTAATCTCGCCGACTTTTCCCTTGCCTATGCAGTACTTTTCAAAGGGGCGGTACCGGGTCTGGACTACCTCTCCCATGACCTCTAATCCGAGTGCTTGGACGAGTGCTTTTAGCTCGTCCAGTCTGACGCGGTAGACCTTGTGGTCGTGTATGTTTGTTTTTAGCATTACGATGATGGCTCGGCCCTTGAGGGCGTCCCTTGGTTTGACTTCTTCAGGCAATGGTTGTGTAGTGGTGTTGGTGAACGTTTCTTAAAAAGCATCCATCGCTGAGTTTGGGTAACATTTGCATGCGCGCGTGATCACGAACGTCTTAGCGGAGTCTATGAGAATATAGTGGTTCGTCAGGATGGGTATCCGGTATTCCCACGTGACCTCTCTCTTCTCACTCCTCTCATCATTCTCCGTTCAAAAGCTAAGGGAGGTGATCGGGGATTTAGCGTTGTCTAGTAGGTCGTGTGGATATGGGATTCGCCTTTGGGGAACATGATGTTTATGATCTCCCTGTACTGGGGCCTAACTGTGACATCAGGGTACTCCGATTCAAGCTCCTCGATGCTTCGGTAACCGAGAAACATCTTCGGGAAGACCCTGGGGTTGACCCTGATGTCCCCACTCTGCTCGTTTTGGCTTCGTTTAACACGGATAAGGACACCGTTCTCGAATGTCGGCGTAATCGTAGCAACATAGAGGTTAATGGAGATCATACCAGTGTATCCCTTGAGAGTTGAGTGTTTGATCCGCTCCTCGAAGACCGGCTTGATCTTCTCCAGTATTTGCGCATGGTCTATGACCTTTGTCTGCCACGCGTATGGTCTCATCTTCGTGGCGCCAAGATTGATGAGGTATTCTGTGAACGGCTGGGTATAACCCTCGCGGGAGACGAGTTCCGTTAGCCCGTTTTCCTCGCCGAGCCTTCGTAGGAACGCGGCGATCGTCGTCGATGTTGACGCGCCCGTCTCCGTTATCTCGTGAAGTAGAATAGTCTTACACTCAATACCTGCCCTGAAATAAGCGGAGATATGTCCACCAACCTTCAAAGCATAAGTTGTGCTCTTGTGCTCTCCCAAGATCCCGGCCTTCTCCTGTGTCGCCCACTCTTATGGATTTCTGATGCTTCGGACCAGATACTTTCTCTGGGAGGTTTCGAGTAGGCTCATGGCCACTGGAATCTCCTCTGGTTGGAGGGGGAGATGCCAAGCGTCGCTTGGGTCGGGAGTTTGACAAAGGGGATCGCCGCCCACTCGTCGAGCGTCACCGAGTACTCGTACCCAAACTGCCTGTAGAAGTAGGGTATCCCCTCGATCGCCGCGAAGTCGTACCCGTCCTCCACCAGGCGTTTGTCGAACTCCGTGTTGAGAAGCCTCTGGAGCCCCCTGTGTCTGTATTCGGGGTGCGTGGCGACGAGCCCCATCTCGGCTACACTGAGGGGAACGCCCTCGAGGCTCCAAATCATCGGTATTAGATTCAGCGTTGCTACCATCCGATCTCCGTCCCAGAGGGAGAAGAAGTTGCGGGGCTCATCCCGGGGTGGGCATCGTATAACCGTTTGCCGAGGACGTCTACCCCTTCGCCGGGGAATGCAAGACGCAGAAGCGCGGCGTACTCTTCGAGGGCGTGCTCACCCTCGATGTAGGAGAATCTGTAAGGGGTCATCGCTAGCACCGAATACGTTGGAGTGGGACCGATTTTAAGCCTTTATCCGGTCCCGGACCCTGTCGAGAAGCCTGCCAGCTATCTCCCTCTTCGACGTGAGGGCGATGTGGAGGACGTCACGCTTCGGGTCAATAATGTAAACCTCGTTAGTGTCGATGTTGAAGTCACGGTTCTCCTTTGAGACGTCGTTATCTACTATTAGGTTCATCTTCATCTCCTTTAGCCTCTTTTAGCTTCGATCAATTAACTCCTCCTCGTTGATGTTGTACTCCGCCTTGAAGCCGACGAGGAAGACCTTGTGGTCCGCATTCTTCACCTCAGCGATGATCTTCGGTAGAACCTTCGGCTTCAGGGTCCACTCACCTTGGATTGAGGGGGTCTTCTCCATCTTCCTGTCCGCGGGTCCCCAGTCGGAGGCGGCGGCGGAGAGTATGGCGGCGTCGTACTTCTTGGTCTTCAGCTCATCGACGACGGTGTTGAGCATCTCCTCAGTAGTCTCGATTTTGATGACATTCGCGTTCGGCGGGGGTAAGGCAGTGGCCGGGCCGTAGACCAAGGTCACCTCCGCCCTTCGCTCTAGGGCGTCCTCCGCAATGGCCACACCCATCTTCCCGGAGCTCGGGTTGGTGATGTAACGGAAGGCGTCGATGTAGACTCGCGTCGGGCCGGCGGTGATTAAGATGCGCTTACCACGGAGATCCTGTGGCTTCGTCAGCTTCTTGACGACGGCTGCGACGATCTCTTCGGTGCCGAGTATCTTCGCCTTCCCCTCCTCGAAGCGAGGCATCAATACCTCGACACCTATGCCCTGGAGCTTGCGAATGTTTTCGTTGACGATGGGGTGTTTGTACATGCCCGCGTGCATAGCAGGGGCGATTATCTTAGGGATGCTCGCGCTTATGGCGGTCGTGAGAAGCGTCATCACGGGGTGTCGTCGATGCCCGCTGCGACCTTACCGATAGTGTTGGCAGTGGATGGCGCGACGAGTATCAGATCGGCGTGTTCTTTATGCTCTCCGCCGTACTGAACGTGCTCAATATTCCCTGTAATTTCGGTGACAACGGGGTTACCCGTAGACCAGTGGAGCAGGTCAGGATGGACAACGTGCTCCGGCATCTTCGTTCATGACGACGTAGACGTCCCCCCCAAGGCGCATCAGCTCCCGAGCGATGTCGGGACTCCTGATCGCCGCGACGCTCCCCGTCACGCATAAAACAATCCTCTTCCCGAGAAGCTCGCGAGACTTCGTGCCAATTATCGACTTAGATGTATGCTCTCCGAATGCCATCCCAATCGCATGGCTTACGGCAACGTGTCAGTCTATTAACTTTCTACAAATGGACAGCGTTGATTGGTGGCAGTTAAAGTTCCTCGAGCTTCTCCTCGATCTCACTGAGGCGCTCCATAATCCCCTCGAGTTTCTCCTCGATGGTGTCGATCTTGTCGATGAGACCGGCTACCTCAACTTCGAGGTCGTTAACTTTTTTCTCCTGACTCATGTATGATAGTCTCCGGTTCTGCGTTGATTGGCTCTCTTTATAAATTTAACTGGGTTAGAGTCGGTTGCCGCTAAGTGTCCTCTTATCGTGCTTGAGGGCGTCGGTGTACCACTTGGTATCCTCAGCCGCGTAGGTTAACACTTCGGATCGTAGGGGCTTGCCCTCGTTACTGAGGACGATGACTTCCTTGATCTGGCTATTCATAATCTTACGGCGGCAGCGCTGACAAGGAGCGGCCATAGTGAGCTTGCCATCCCGATCCTTCCCCGCTATGTATAGGGTGGCGCCGATGCGGTCCGAGCGGCTGCTGTTGATTATCGCGTTCTCCTCTGCGTGGACAGCGGGGCAGTAGTCGTAAGCGGCCCCCTGCGGGGACTCCATCTCGTCCTTTATGCAGCCAACCTCGTAGCAGTTGACGACGCCCCTCGCGGTGCCGTTGTAGCCGGTCCCCACGATGGTGCTGTCTTTAACAATGACCGCCCCGAACTTGCGCCTCGTGCACGTCGAGCGTTCCGCGACGCTAAGCGCGATGTCAAGGAAATATCTATCCTTATCCGGCCGATCCATGGCAGAAGAAAAGGTGGTTCGGATAAAAAGGCTTCCAGCCCCTCGGTGGAAAACGTTTATCGCTTCACCCCGCCCCGAGTACTTAGGCGGGCGATGATGACTTTGCCCTTCTGAATCCGTGATGAGGATCTTGAGTTTGGAGCCCGCCGCTCGCAACCCTAATAACATGAGTCGGGGAGACTTATCCACGGTGAAAGAATCATGCCGTGGATAGAAGTCAAATGGTACGCTGGTAGGGACAAGGCCACAAAGGCCAAGACCATGGAATTACTAACGAAGGCAATGTGCGAGGCTGTTGGGTGCAAACCCGAGGCGGTCAGCGTCGTCTTCTACGACATCGAGAAGTACAACTGGGGCCAAGCCGGGAAGCCCTACGGTAACTAGCCTGGCTACTCCCTCTTTTTAACCGCGTTCTCCAGCTCGGAGATAACGCTCTCTTTTCCGATGAGCGAAATGTACGGTCCTAACCTTGGACCTTGATTCTTCCCTAAGAGGACCCTGTAGACGACGGGGAAGACATCCCGCGGATTCAGGCCATTCTCCTTAGCTGCGTTGAAGGCCACGCCCTGAATCTCCTCGGGTGTGTTCGCTTTCCTCAGTTCTGCTATGACGGCCTTCACGATCATCGCCTCTGGCTCGGTGAGGATAATCTCCGGAAGTTCCTCGCAGAAGTCCTCCACCCAGTTCATGGCATAACCGATCCGCTTCGAGAGCCCGTTCTCCGTCTTGTCGAGGTACCCATACTCCCTGAGCTTCGAAATAATGAACTCGGCCTCCGAGCCCTTAGGTGCGAGGCGCGCGAGCTTCAGCACGAGGTTGAAGGGGACATGCACCTCGGGCTCTTTTGGGGGCTTCAGCATCCAGCAGTACTCGTAGAGGCCAGATGCTTGCGCCTTCTCCATTTCGTTCAGGGTCTTCGCTTTCCCGAAGTAGACGTCTTCGGTGTCGTCGAGCTCGTCCATGTGTGTTGGTATGTCGAGGACGCTCCCGCTTTTCGTGCCGACGAATCGTTTGAAGATGAGGAGGTTGAGGGACTGAGGCGAGCCGTAGCGGTACCATACCTGCGGGGTGAAGACATTGCCAGCACTCTTGCTGATCTTCTTTCCGCCGCGATCTGTGAACATCTCGTACTGGACGTGCATTGGGGGTTCCCAGCCGAGTATTTCTCGGCATATCCGATCGTTGACCCGTACGCTGTCGGCGATGTCCTTACCGTATGCCTCGAAGCGTATGTCTAGTGCCCTCCAGCGGGCTGCGAACTCGACCTTCCAGCTTAGCTTGCCGTTGCCGGAAAGTATGTTGACCTCTCCTTTGTGGCCGCAGCCCTCGAGCCAGTTGCCACGAACCTCCATGCCATTGCATTCGTACTCAATGGTGTGTGACTCGGGGTGGTACTTCGTGGCGTGTGTCGTGTAGATGCGGCTGCACTTCTCGCAGACTACGAAGTAGGGGAGTTCCTCGGTGTACTTCTCCTGCCCGATCTCGTCCTCGATGATCTTCCCAACCTTCTCGTGATTGTTCATTATTGCGAGGATCTCTTTGTCGAAGACGCCCTGCTTGTAGCACTCGAAGCCGCTCATGAAGTGGTAGTCCGCGCCCGAGGTGTCGAGAGCGGCGAGCAGTTGACTGGTCATATGAGCGCCAAAGCTCTTGTGGCAGTCGCCTGCGGGGTCGGGTATGGTGCTAACGGAATAGCCTAGCCACCTCTCCAGTTCCTTTGGGAGCCCGGCAGGAACTTTCCTGAGGCCATCCTTGTCGTCGCTAAAGGCGATGAGTTCCGCGTCGTAGCCCTGGACCCTGCAGCCGAGAGCGACGGCGTAGTTACGTAGTGCGTCCCCAAGACTGCCTATGTGCGGGAACCCTGAGGCGCCGAGGCCACTCTCCGTTCTTATGAGTTTGAGGCTCCGCCCGAGACTCTTCTCCCTCTCTATGAGCTCCGAGGCGGCTTTATCGTACCATGTGCCCTTACCAATGATGTTGGGCGAAATATTATGTTTGATATGGTCTGTCAAGTGTCTTTCAGCCCTCGCCGTTATTGTAAGCCATATAGGTAGTGTAAAAATATGTTCATTTCAACCATCAAATTAAATGCGCGTGCATTTAATTGATATATATCCTAAGAAGTTGTGTATGGTAGTTGGTGTGAGATGTTGGTAAACAAAAAAATGAAGTTACTCCAGTTGATCTTCGCCTCAGCTTTTCTGGCCACCCTCATTCTTCCAGCGGCTAATGCAACAATAAACGTCCAGAGTGTTACGATCCCGAACGTCGTTGCCTCTGGCTCACCACTCTATGGAAGTTGTCGTTTCAACATAGTGGTAAACAAAACTACAACTCAGGAGGAGTTTATGCAGATCCCAGTAGTGGTAAACGGCACGACGCTCTCAGAAATCGGTATAGCGATGAAGGCGAATGAGATCTCAAAAATCGTCTCAGCGAACGTCACTCTTCCGGGTGCAGCTGTATTGATGACAAACCCCTTCGCAACGTTTAACCCAATATCAGCAAACTATACAAAATTAATGAATCCCTTCCAGAATCCCATCTCCAGCAAACAATACGACATAAAGGTAGGTAGTTTCACGAAGAATGTCACGATGCTGGTATACGCTGACTGGTCCATATGGGCAATAATTGTAGACATCCTGGCTTGGGCAGCTGTAATCATCTTCATCACACGGGCGCTAAGGTCATAATAATCTCACGGATCCATTATTTTGTTGCTTAACTCACCTAACTATTTTTCATATCACTCTATTAGCTCGCGCTAGGCGGGTAATCTCAGGCATCAATACTCTATATTCGAATACCTGCTTGGGTTGTTTGGAAAAAGGCTCGCCCCGAATCTCTTTAAGGATCAGTGTGCTTAAGGTTTCTTCGTGAAGTCTAAAGAGGGTAAAGCGGGCGCTGAAGTGGCTAGTAATTGAGGTCGGGAGTCGCCATACTCATCTACATGCTCGGGTTGTACCTCGGAGTCATCTAAAGCCGAGCAGCGCTTCGGGTAGTTCCTTCATCGACTTGACCGTAGCGTCGGGTCTCGCGGCTTCCATCGCCGACTTGTTCGTGAAGTAGACGGGGACCGCTATTGCCCTCGCCCCTGCCGCTTTGCCCGCCAACACGTCGTTGTGACTGTCGCCAACCATCACGCCGTCGCGGGGGTCAACGCCTATCTCCTTAAAGCAGGCGAGTACCTGATCGGTGTGGGGTTTCATGAGCAGGCCAGGTGTCCTCCCGATGACGGATTGGAAGAATTGGGATACCTCAAGCTTCTCGAGGATTTGCTTCGCCACATCGCCCGAGTTCGAGGTGCAGACCGCCATCTTGATGCCCTGCGCCTTGAGCCACTCAAGCGTTTCGCGGGTCCCCGGCATGAACCCACACATCTGGACACCTTCGTCCTCATAGCTATCCAGCAACTTCCATATCTTTTCGCGTAGTTCGTCGATCTCCTCACGAGACTTCGTGGCAGTCAGCCTGGTCTCCATCTCGTGCATCAGATTGAATAATCCCTTGGAAGTGCAGCTCGCGATCATCTCCTCACTACAGCCGCAAGTTCGATAGGCCTCGATAACCTCCCCCTGCGCTTCCCTCCACCTGACATGTTCGCCGAGGTCGATGAGGGTGGCGTCGAGATCGAATACTATGCCTTTGATCTTCAGGCAAGTCAAGCTAAGAGCGGAGGATGGCGTCATGGTATTTATGTTTAAGTGGAGCCCCGGGCGGGATTTGGACCCGCGATCTTTTGCTTACCAAGCAAACGCTTTAGCCTGGCTAAGCCACCGGGGCGAACAATCATAAGCACTGGGAGGATTAATTTTAAGGTTATCCCATGCAGTAAGTGTCTAAATGAAAAAGAGAATAGACGCCTGCCTGTCACCGTTGAGTGTGTTTTTCCGGTTGCCAAATAACCAATATTATCGCCTATTTTAATAAACATGGCGATTATCATCGTCCGTTAAAACCAGGTAATGAACCCGAGTGAAACTGAGTGAAATTGATACGAAAGTAATTTCTGACTATTGCCATTATATTTATATATTAAGAAATTATCCTATTTGTAGGGCTGATGAGTAGTGGCTCAGGTTGGTTCTAAACGAGCGATGGTCGAGCGCATCGTGCAGATGACCCGCGAGGAGGCGGCGTCGAGGCGAAGGAGCATTGAGACCATCGACCCAATCATAAAGGTCAGTCGGAGGATATACCCGTACCTCTCCGAACGTGAGCTCCTCGATTGCGCGTCTACTGCCCTGCGTGTGATTCTAAGCAACAAGAGTTCCGACCCTCACCAGATGACCCTTGTCACCTACTGAGCCCGGCTAGTTCCCGCACCTTCTCCATATTCTCGACGTCGCTGCGTCTGCTGTCTATAGGCGTCTCCATTATCATGGGCCTCTTGGCTAGTTGGCTCGCGAGTATTCGGCGGAAACCTTCCTCCCCGATCTTACCGAGCCCGATGTGGTCGTGGTGGTCCACCTCGGAGCCGAGATCGCCGACGGAGTCGTTGAGGTGGATGAGCTTGAGCCTGTTGAAGCCGATAGTCTCACTCACTACCCGCAGCGTCTGGGTGAGGCCGTCCTCTGTGGCTATATTGTATCCTGCGGCGAAAGTATGGCAGGTGTCGAGGCAGAACCCAAGCTTCTTGCTTCCTAAATGGTTAACGAGGTCAGCTATGTAGCCGAAGTTTGACCCCATGTGTCCCCCAGAGCCCGAGTCGTTCTCTAACAGTATCATGGGACCATTCTTGTCAGCTACTTTCCCGAGAGCCTGTATAAGGCGCAGCCTCCCGCTCTCGACGCCCGAGCCCACGTGGCTCCCGACGTGAGTCACTATGTACCGGATGCCAAGCTCGTCGCACCTCTCCGTCTCCTCGACGAGGGTGTCCAGGGATTGCTTGTATATGGTCTCGTTTGGGCTGGTGAGGTTTGGGAGGTAGGGCATGTGGGAGAAGACTGAGCCTATCCCCGACTCCTTGTGCTTTCTGTGGAACGCCCTAACCTCATCCGGGTTGAGCGGCTTGGACTTCCACGTCCTCGGGTTCCGCGTAAATATCTGGAAGGCGGTGCACCCGAGAAGCTGGGCCCTGTTGAAAGCCTGGTCTATGGAACCGGATATCGAGATGTGAAAGCCCAGTTTCACATTTGAGATATAGATCTCCGGGTATTAAAAGTGGGAGAAAAGGGGGCTACGATGCCTTCTTGACCGCCTTCTCGAGGATCTCCATGCCGGCGTCCAGAACGTCATCCTCGATAGTGAGCGGTGGGTGGAGGCGCACGCAGTTGTTGTAGAGCCCCGCCTTGAGGATCATCAGCCCGCTGCTTAGGCAGGTCTTGATGACCTTGCTGCTTGCGTCGGGGTTGGGGGTCTTGGACTTCTTGTCCGTGACGAACTCCATCGCGAGCATCGGGCCGAGGCCGCGGACGTCGCCTATGATCTCGTACTTCTCCTTCATCTCCTCGAGCATCGGACGCAAGTGCGTGCCCATTTTTGCAGAGTGCTCGACGATCTTTTCGCGCTTTATGAGCTCTAACACCTTGAGGCCAGTGGCACAGGCGATCGGGTTGCCGCCGTATGTGCCACCCAAGCTACCCGGATATGTGTCCTTCATCAACTCGTCTTTGGCGACCACGCAGCTGAGCGGGAGGCCGGAGGCGATTGCCTTCGCCATCGTCATGATGTCGGGTTCGATGCCGTAGTGCTCGATGGCCCACATCTTACCGGTGCGGCCGAAGCCTGTCTGGACCTCGTCGATTATCATTTTGATGCCGTGGGCGTCCGCGAGCTTCTTCAGCTCCTTGAACCAGTCGGATGGAGGCGTGATGAAGCCTCCCTCACCCTGTACGGGCTCGGCGATTATTGCGCCGACGGTGCTGGGGTCGACCTGAGTCTTGAAGATGCTGTGCTCGATGTGCTCGATGCATGCGTGGCCGCAATCGGGGTACTCGCAGTGGAACGGGCACCTGTAACAGTAGGCATAGGGGGTGAAATAGACGCCGGGCACGAATGGTCCGAAACCAACTTTGTATGGGTCCCACTTACCCGTGAGGGTCATGGCCATCCAGGTCCTGCCGTGGAAACTGTTCTCGAAGCTCAGGATGTTGGGTCTCTTCGTCCCCTGGCGGACGAGCTTCACCGCGTTCTCGACTGCTTCGCTCCCGCTGTTCAGGAACATGGCCCTCTTCTTGTAAGTGCCAGGCGTGGCCTTCACCATCGCCTCCGCGAGCTTGACGTACGGCTCGTAGTTGACGACGTGTATGCAGCCGTGTATGAGTTTGCCAGCCTGGTCGCAGATTGTGTCGACGATCTCTTGCTTGCAGTGGCCGAGGCTAACTACGCCTATGCCGCTCGTGAAGTCGATCAGGGTGTTCCCGTCGACGTCCGTTACTAATGCGCCCTTTGACTCGGCTACGCCGATGGGTTGTGTGAGGTAGACGCCAGGTGGCACAAACTCGTTTCTCTCCGCGAGCAGCGCCTTGCTCTTGGGTCCGGGTATCTCTGTGATGAGGTTAGGAACCTTCGCCTTCGGCATGTTCCATCGTCTATGCTTCCTTGATTGTACTAATAACGGTAATGGTGGGGTTCGTGGTGGCCGTTTTCTTACGTGCGGCAATACTTATGAAAAATATTTTTCTTCATTTGGTATGAGGGGTTGAAAAAGGGTTGTTTAGGCGACGGTAAGAGCCAGGACAGCCTTCTCTGTGTGCATTCTGTTCTCGCCTTCGTCGAAGACGACGCTGTGTGGCCCTTCGATGACCGAGTCGGTCATTTCCTCACCTCTGTATCCGGGTAGGCAATGCATGAAGATGCTGTCGGGCTTCGCGAACTTGATTGTTTCGTCATTGATCTGGTACTTGGCGAAGGCTACCTTGCGTTGCTCGATGTCCTTGTGCCCCATGCTATGGAATGTGTTGGCGTAGACGACGTCAGCACCCTTCAGTGCCTCCTCGAGGTCATCAGTGACGACCATCTGGGTCTTGCCGATGCTAGCGTGCTCCTCCGCGAACTTCGTTATATTGGGATTCGGTGCCCAGCCCTTGGGTAGGGCGATGTAACAGTCCATCCCTAGAAGGCTGCTGCATGTCATAAGGCTGTGGCAGACGTTCCACGGATCGCCTACGTATGCTAGCTTGAGGCCTTTGATCTTGCCCTTATGCTCCCGTATGGTGAGCATATCGGCGAGGCCTTGGCAGGGGTGGACGAGGTCTGTGAGCGCGTTGATGACGGGGTTCTTCATGTACTTGGCGTACTCGTCGACGATCTCCTGACCGTAGGTGCGTATGACGAGGGCGTCGCAGTACCTGTCTAGGATGCGCGCCGTATCCTTGATGGGCTCGCCGCGTGCCAGCTGCATCGTGTCTGGGGTGGCGTAGAAGCTCTGGGCTCCGAGGTGGGCAATCCCCGCCTGGAAACTGAAGCGGGTGCGCGTGCTGTTCTTCTCGAAGATCATGGCGATGGTGCGTCCCGCTAGGTAGTCGTGGGGCTCCTTCATCATCCGCTTATACTTCAGCTGCTGGGCGACGTCCAGCATGTATGTGATCTCGAGGGGTGAGAAGTCCATAAGGGTGAGGAAGTCCTTTCCGAGGAAGCGATCCTTCATACTCATAACGAGTCATGGTATGATCTATCTAGAGCGTCTTTAACGTTAGCGGTCGCGGATGGAACATGGGTTGTTACCATTGTAGATAATTAGAAAAAATTATTGCAGGGCAAAACTGTCTGTGGTCTTGACCAGTTTCGAGGTGACGCTTGTATTCGAGGCGTAGCCCACCTCGTTGACGATGATTAGCTCGGCGTGTGGCCAAACATGCGCGCGTGCAGCTCCTAGCTTGTCCGAAGTGCGGGAACGACTTCAAATCTGGGGAAAAATTCTGTAATAACTGCGGGGCACAGCTCCAGTAGGGTTACTTCCAGTCCCCCAGGGACTTCCTGATGTCGAGTATCTTGCCGAAGTGATAGGCATTGTGCTCGATGATTATCATCAGCTCCCGGAGGTACGTGTTCTCCGTCTGGGGCACCAGGGATAGGAGGTCTATGTTCTCGTCCTTCGCAAATTTCACCGCCCTCCTCTGGTCACTGAGGAATCCGTTGAGGGTCTTCTTCCACTCCTCCTCGGTTGGGACGTGGCAAGGTTCGGGCCAGAATCCCTTCGGCCACTCCGTCGGCTTCCAGTTAGGGTCGAGGGCGAAGTCGAGGAGGTCCTTCTGTGCCCGGCGCATGTGCTCGAGCTCCTCGTAGACTGAGTGCACGTCTTCGTTGGGCTTCACCCCTCTGAGCTTCGGGTTTACGCCCTCCAGCGCTTCCTTGTATCCTACAAATGCTTGCCCACCATTCAGTGACTTGACGATGTGTTCTCTAAGCGCGTCCATCTAAGACACCTTACAGAAGATTAGTCGAATCTGGGAGGATATTAAATGGACGGAGAAAAAGGAAATTTAAGCGCGCCACTCGCGTCCGAGGACCTCACGGCTGATGATGACCTTCTGGACGTTCGCCGCGCCCTCTGCCCCTATGCAGTAGCTCATTACGCCGCGGAGACCCATCTCGAGGGGGCACTCCTTGGTGTATCCGTAGGCACCCATCCATAGGAGGACCCTTCGGAAGACATCTAGTGCGTGGTGAGGGGCGAGGTACTTGCACATGCCGAGGTATTTGCTCACCTCGAGCGAGTCGAAGGTGCCGTGCTTGTACTTCTGGTCGAGCATCCAAGCCGTCCTGTAGACGAGGCTCTTTATCGCCTCGTGGTGAGCCGCCATGTCGGCTAGGTCGAATTGCACGCCTTGGAACTTGGCGATCGGCTGGCCGAAGACCTGGCGCTGCTTTATGTAGTCCATGCCGAGCTCCATCGCACGGGACGCCGCCCCTATGCAGCTCGCGGAGACCATGACACGTGCCGCGTCGAAGCCCTCCATCGTGTAGTAAAAGCCCCTCCCCTCCTCACCTAGAAGGTACTCCTTGGGGAGCTGTACGTCGGTCATCTTAAAGCCGCCCGTGCTGATGGCCATTCTGCCCATGTTATCGAAGCGCTTCGTGATCTCGACGCCTGGGGCGTTGATTGGCATGAAGAGGGCGCTCATACCTTTGTGGCCCTTCGCCCGGTCGGTGTACCCGGATACGAAGTAGCCGCCGTTGATCTCAGTGGCCTCAGCGGTACCGCTGATGTAGCACTTTTCGCCGTTGAGGAGGTAACCCTTGTCGTTATTCTTGATCATCGTCTTGAAGCCTGCGACGTCGCTGCCGCCTCCGGGCTCCGTAGCGCCTATGCCAATGAATGACTCACCCCTTGCTGCCTTGCGTAAGCAAGCGTCCCTGACTGCCTCCTGGGCGTACTTGTCGACGACGAAGCCCCAGCTCGCCTGCACGAGGTAGAAGACGGGGGACGCGACTGAAATGTCTGCGTATCCCAGTTCCTCGGCCCCGATGGTGGCTGTGATCCAGTCCGCTCCAGCGCCGCCGTGCTCCTCGGGCAGCGTGAGGCAGAGAAGACCGAGGTCACCGAGCCCCTTCATGAAGCTCTTGGGGATCTGGTGCTTCGTGTCGTTCTCCCTGACCTGTTCGAGGGTCAAGTTCTTTGAGAGCCAGTCCTTGACCGACTCGCGGAATAACTGCTGCTCTTCGGTGAATGAGAAGTCTATCATCTTTACAAACCCTTGTTTTTGGTGTCTGAGCGCTCCGACGATATTTAAGCGCTTCGTCATGAGACGAATATGGGTTCGACGTGAGACGATTCCAGTTCACGGCAGTGATTAATACCCAAACGGACCAAGCTTGAAGCGTGGTTTCCTGATGAAGATACTCGTACTCGGGATGGGCCTCATGGGGCCCACGGTTGCCAAGGACTGCGCCAGCGACAAACGTGTCGATAAGGTGACGGGCTGCGATATCGACGAGTCGAAACTGCAGGCAGCTATGAAATATGTCAACAGCAAGAAGTTCGACACTAAGAAGGCGGACTTGACTAGCCACGAGTCGCTCGTCACCGCTATAAATGGCTACGACGTGGTCGTAAACGCCTCCTCGGCGAAGTTCAGCATGGGCGTCCTCAAAGCTGCCATGGAGGCGAAGTGCAACGTGGAGGATCTTGCCGGCGGAGGATACCCCCTCGATGGGGACATCTACAATGAGGTTGAGAAGGCGGGGATAACCGCCATCCCCGGGAGTGGCGTCGACCCGGGCCTCATCGACCTGCTCTGCGGGCAGGCGATGGAGTACATGGATGAGGTGGAGGACGTGAACTTCGCATGCGGCGGCCTACCCAGGGATCCCAAACCCCCGCTCGACTATAAGATAGTCTTCGGCGGCACGAGGATGCCCATCCGCCCAGGCAAGGTTCCCATGATCGTCAACGGGGAGCTGAAGGAGCTCGACAGGTACACTGAGGTCGAGTCCATTTACGTAAATAAGTACCAGGAGATGGAGTCCTTCGTCGACGGCTTCCCGTCAAGCCTCCTCAAGCTCTGCCAGGAGAAGAAGGTGAAGAACTTCAGGGGTAAGACCATCAGGTACAGCGGCTTCGTCGACAAGATCATGTTCCTACAGGACCTCGGCGTCATCGGCAGCACACCAGTTAACTACCAGGGGAGAGAGATCGTGCCAGTGGACCTCTTCCACGAGCTCATTTACCCCATTATAAAGTTCGACGAGGCTGCCGGCGACCGGGACATCACCGTTCTACTAGTCGGGGTATCCGGCAAGAGCGGCGACTTGGAGGTTGATGTGACATACGACATGATCGATGAGTACGACGAGGAGCACAAGATCACCTCCATGGCGAAGACGACTGGCTATACGGCCGCTATAATCGCCCGAATCCTCGGCAGCGGCGCGGTAAAGAAGAAAGGGATACAGTGGCCCGTCAGGGTTATCAGGGGCGAGCTATTCGAGGAACTCCTCGGCAGCCTCAAAGAGAGGGGCGTCGAGATAACCGAGACAATTACTAAGACTCGAAGCGTCTAGGCGGCTACAACCGTCGGAGCTGGCATCGGCTCCTTCCTTCTATAATACAAGTAGATGCTAACCGCGAGGATTGCTGGTACGTGGAAGATGCAGATTTCGAATATCGGGTCCAGGAACATATATGACGAGCGCTGAACCAAGAACAGCACCACTGACATCAGGCCGAGAATAATGGCCGTCGTCCTCCAAGAGTTAATATCCGTCGGGTTCAACGGCTATGAGTAATGTGTTCTGGGGTAAAAAGGCTTCACCGGGTCACCGGAGGTCGACGAGTGCGATGTCCTGGTGAGAGCCGTCAGGCAGCGTCCTCCTGATGGTCATGGGGAGGACCCCCTCGTTCAGCTCTGCTAATGCGATGTCTATCGGGTCGCTGACCCTCGGGGGTAGCTCGACCAGGATGGGTGCCCCCAGCGATACTTGCAGCGCACGTGCGCCCGCGATCCTCGCCCTCTCGAAACGCGTGAGCTTCGGCGGGCCAATCATTACGTTTCCACTCATCGTACTTACCTTCACAAAGTATAGATCGTCGGCGGCGCGCCAAGTGTGCAGAATGTTGTTTGACCGGAGTCATGTTCACACAAAGTTGCCACCACGAAACTAACCTAGCAAACCAGATACTCTCAATATAAACGTGCCTATTAACCTTTCAGAATTAACACGAACTGAAAAAATTGGGGTATCGCATAGTCTACTCGGCGACTACCTTGTTCTTGATGGAGCCGATCTTCTCGATGCCCACCTCGACCACGTCCCCTGGTTTGAGGAGGCCGAGTGGGTGAGCGGCACCGACGCCGGAGGGGGTGCCAGTGGCGAAGATGTCACCGACCTCAAGGGTGATCCCGGCGGAGAGGACGGCGACTATCTTCTTGAGGTTGAATATCATGTCGCTCGTGTTAGTGTGCTGCCTCTCCACGCCGTTTACCTTGCACCAGAGGTCGAGGTTCTGTGGATCGCTGATCTCGTCTTTCGTCACAATCCACGGACCCATAGGGGCGAAGGTGTCGAGGCTTTTACCCCTGTACCACTGCTGGTGCTTCGACTGGAGGTCCCGGGCGGACACGTCATCGAAGGCCATGTAACCCGCGATGTAGTCATAGACTTTCTCCTCGGGGATGTTCTTCCCCTTCTTCCCAATGACAAAGGCGAGCTCCGCCTCGTAGTCGAGCTTCTCCGTGACCTTCGGGTAGACGATGTTATCATATGGTCCCGAGACGGCGGTCGGGGGCTTGGTGAAGTAGATCGGCACCGGAGGTAGGTTCGCCGAAGTGCCCTTGCTCCCCTCCTTAACGTGTTCGGCGTAGTTCAACCCTAGGCAGACTATGTTCTTTCTCGGCCTCGGGATGGGGGCCACAAGCTTCACCTTCTTGAGTGGTGTCAGGTACTTGGAGCCCTCTGCTGCCTTCATTGCCCTCTTCGCCTCGGCTAGACCCTTGGTGCCCAAGTCAAGGAACCCGAGCATATCGAGTGGCACCACCTTCGCGCCTTTGAACGAGCCCCCAAGGTGCGCCTTAAAGGCTGCATTCAGGTCGAGCACATCATCACCGACTACGGCGCCGACGTTGACATTCTTTCCTACGCTATAAGTTACGAGTTTCATGCTAATCCCTTAATGCAACATACTCGGGTTTTTAACACCATACGGTAAATGGTAGGGATCGATATGGAAATCAAGACTCATGGAGCTATTTCCAAGAAGCTTGTTGGTGCGCCAATAAAGATAGTGGACGGAGTCAGAGCGGTCGCGGAGCTAACCGCGACGAGTGATATGGCAGCGGACTCGACTGGACTCGTGCACGGGGGATTCGCCTTCAGCCTCGCCGACTACGCCGCAATGCTCGCCGTCAACCAACCGAACGTTGTACTCGGCCATGCACAGGCGAAGTTCACTGCACCTATCCGCGTCAAGGAGACGATGAGGGCCGAGGCCACCGTCACAAAGACCGAGGGGAGGAAAACCGAGGTGAGCGTCGAGGTCAAGGTGGGTGATAAAAAGGTCCTCACCGGTTCATTCACCTGCTATACCCTTGAAAAGCATGTCCTCGACAAATGACGAGAAAAACTCAGGAAAAAGCGTAGGCTAATTCTTTTATATCCGACGTCGGTAAGTAAACGGCGTTCAGGAGCAAGCAAATTTGACAATCGTCATCGACCCCTCAAAGGAAGGCCTCGAGAAGGTCCTAAGGGACTACCAGATCGAGGCGCTGCAGATCATCTGGAACAGCGACAACAAGGGCATGACCTCACGCGAGGTATACCAGGCCGTCAACAGGTCACTCGGGAGCAAGACGATCTCAAGAGCCTCCATAATCAACTTCCTCAACGACATGTGCGACGAAGGAGTCCTAAAGTACGAGGAGGAGACCTGCAAGGGCGGTACCCGCAGGAAATACTTCACGGGACTCGACGAGCTCGGCTTCAAGAAGCATGTCGCGACGGTCGTATTCAAGAGCCTCATGAAAGACTTTCCCGTCCAGACGAAGGAAGCCGTCGAAGAAGCCCTCAACGACAACTAGGCGACGAAACCTAGCTCCTTTTAACCCTAAGCATCACTCTTCACCCAGACATGCGTATTATCGTCGACGTCAAAGCCGAGTCCAGAGAGGAGGGCGTGGAGAGGATAGACGAGGGCCACTACCTCGTAAGGATCAGGGAGCCACGCAAGAAGGGGAAGGCTAACGTCGCGGTACTAAAGCTTCTCAAGAAGCACCTGGGTAAGCAAGTCAGCCTCGTTTCTGGGGCAACCTCAACCACGAAAATAATCGATGTCGAGGAGTAAGGAACTTAAACCAAAGAGGGAACCGTGGAGGCATGGCGAAGATAACCGAGCGCATCAGAGGCGTCGCCGTCTCTCCGATTGACGGCCTCAGCACCATGGTCTACATCCTCCGCTGCGAAGGGGGGCTCATACTCATCGACGTAGGCTTCACCCCCCTCTGCATCGCGAACATCGAGGCGGAGCTACATGACATGTGTGAGAAGTGGGACAGCATAAAGCTCATACTCATAACCCACGCCCACGGCGACCACATAGAAAACCTACAGAAGGTCCTCGAACTCACGGACCACCCAGAGGTTATGCTCGGTACCGGTGATATGGAGGCGCTCAAGGAGCAGACGGGTGTCGAGACGGACATGGGCCTCGAGCAGGGGGACCTCATCGGCGCATGCGGAGGCATAGAGATAATAAGCGTCCCCGGCCACTCTGCGGGTAACCTCACCTACTACCTCCGAGAGGAGAAGGCGATGATAGTAGGCGACACCATCTTCGGTGACGACGACGGGAACCTCTTCACCCCGCCCGCCAAGTACAGCGACGACGCCGAAATGGCGAAGCGGGAGATCAGGAAGCTCCTCGACTATGACTTCGACAAGCTCTTACTCGCCCATGGCAAGAACATTCTCAGAAACGCGAAAGAAGAAGTTGAGAAACTGGTGAATGTCTAGCCTAGCGCGGCTATTACGTCCTTGACGACCTTACCCGGCTCGAGACCAAGCTGCTTCGCCTTAGTCGTCGCAGCCTTGATCGGAGCGTTGAGGACGTCGTCGAAGGTCTTCACGCCGCTGACGATGGCTGCGGCGGATCCGAACTTTTCGGCGGCATCGATGTTGAGGTAACCACACATGACGTAACCTTTGGCTCCCTTGATGAGGAGGAGCGGCGGCGCGTTCTCGGGCAGCGTCGACTTCATGGCCTGGAAGGATTTACCCCCGATCTCGATCTTCTCGATCTCGAACATGTCTAGTCGATAGATGAGACTCGGATCTTGGAATTTAACCCCTTCGGGAGTCAGTATTTCTCTAGCGTACCGCCATGTAGCCTGTTGTGACACGAGTCACCGGGGTCGTCGCAGACCTCGATTGTGTTACCAGTTGGGTTCGCGGGGTCGAACCTGACATAATGGAGGTGCGTCTGGTTCTTCAGCTCCGTGAGGTAGCTCTTTCTGCATATGGAGCAGACGTTCCTTCTCCTAATGAAGTCCTGCTTCGTGAGGTACCCGTCAACGACGATGGTGTAGATGGTGTTCCACGTGTCCTCCACCACATATAGCCTAGTGTGCTCGTCTATCTTTGACGTCCTGAATATCATTTCAATTAGATATCGGTCGGTTGTTGGTTAAAAGAACCAGAGCTAAAAAAAGCGCGCACGGCTGAGAATAGATCTAGTCGGACTTGGACTTGAACATGGTGAACCCGCAGTTCCCGCACGTGTAGCGATCGCCGTGGTCTGCCATGAAATATCCTCGCCCGCACCTGTTGCAGAAGGGCCTCTTCCTCTCCAGTTTACCGTCCTTGATCTCGTACTTCTTATAGATCGAGTCGACATGCTTAAGCGCCTTCTTCTCAGCCGGCTTCTTATCGGTGGGTTTCTTTGCTTGTGGTGGTGCTTGGGCCATTACTTCTTCTCCTCCTCAGGCGCAGCGGGGGTAGCAGCGGGCTTCTCGGCCTTGACGGCTTCTTTCCCCTTGTTGCGTGTGATGATGTACTTGGGCTCCACAGCCTCAGCCGTCACCGCGTTGTTGTATACGTGGGCGAGACCAGTCGTCACCCGAGTACCGGACTTCGCCTCCAAGACGCGGACGTAGACGTTATCGGGCTCGGTCCTCATGAGGACCGCGATCTCACGCCTGACGTCGGCTCTGCTCGGAGTGGAGGCCTCAGTAACCTTGAAGGCAAGCTCCTTTCTGCCAACCACCTTGTTGATCTTGGTGGATGTTAACTCCAGCTTCACTGTCTATTTCATCTCCATTCGGTTGAGGAATCCCCTCGCCCAGTCCCGCCTCTCGTCAGACACGGTCACTACAACAAGCCCCTTGTGGGGCTGGCCGTAGGCTATCACCGATCCGACGGGCATCTCAGCCAACAGCGGGAGGACCAGGAGATCCTCTTCACCTTCCACGACTACCGCCACCCGCCTTTTAAGCGTTACCGCGGCCCGGAGGACAAGCCATGCTTCAGCGTTTATCGTCGCTGCCTCGTTGGGGACGTGAATCTCCTTCAAGCCGTGCTCTACAGGCTCGACAACCGCCCTGAGCGTCTTGCCATCGACCACTACGATGTCGGGGGACAGCCCGGCGAAGATGAGGTTGGCCGCGACGAAGTCGCCGACGACCGCGAAAAGCGGGGGTTTAGCCTTAAACTTAAGTTTGAGGCGGACGGCCGTGTCCTTCGGCTCACCATAGTAAAGTTCCCCGAGAGGCGTCTTCAGCTCGCCGCGCATCGACTCGGGTAGAAGCAGAGTCTTTATCTGGGGGAGGCTCGCATCCTTTTTCTTAGCGGATCTTGAGGGCGTAACGCCCCGCCTCTTTGATCTTCATCTTCTCAGCCAATTGGCTCTTAGATGGGTCGAGTATGATGACGAAGCCGAGGAAGTCCTCGCTCAGCTCTGAGCCCTTGCAAACGGGGCAGACGTTTTCGTTGGTAATTATCTTGCAGGTCCTGCAGGCTTTGAGCGGCATTACTTCTTCTTCTCCTCTTTGGGGGCGTCCATCGCCTTGACCTCCGCGTCGATCCACTCGATCTTACCGAGCATCGGCTGGCGCGCTGTGACACCGATCTTACCAGAGCTTCTCCCCTTGGGAAAGCTTACCGCGACCATCCTCACCCTGAAGAGATCACCCCTCTGAATGGTGCGCCCGCTCTCCTTACCGAGCAGGATACCCTGCCGCTCGTCGTAGCTGATGAAATCATCCATCAACTGGCTGACATGAAGAAGCGCGTCCACCGGCCCAATCCTAAGGAATGTACCGAAGTCCGCGACCTCGACTACCTCACCCTCGACGATCTCTTGAAGCTGCGGGAAGAAGGTCATGATGCTGAAGGTAACCTGGTGGTGTGTCCCACCGTCACCCGGGACGATGCGACCAATGGGGTTGACCTCAACCTTGATGACAGAGATGACGTAGCCGAGGTCCTCGTCAACGAGCCCCTCGTACTTCCCGCGTAGCTCTTCGTAGGCCGCGGCGTCGAGTGGTTGGCCAAACTTATTGGGACTTATCCTGATGGTGTCCTTAAGGGTGACTAGGTTGAACATCGCATCGCCTCAATTTAGCCGGGGTTGATTGATAAAAACGTTCCTGAAGCTCATAGCTCTATGAGCACCTCGAAGGACTCCTTGCTGATGATCTCCCCGAGGTCCTTCTTCCACTCGTCGCCGACGGCTACGAGGATGTATATCCCCGCGATGTCAGCGCGCTGGTTCCTGACGAGGTCCACGAGCGCCTTGACAGTCTCGCCGCTGCGGACTACATCGTCTATGATGAGTATGCTGTCCTTCTTCTTGAGGGAGGCCTTTGGGACATACATAGTCTTCCTCATCGCTGAGCCCTTGGGGATGAAGGACTCCTCAAGGAAGTCGTTTATCCCGACCTCCCGGGTCTCCTTCGCTACGAGTAGATCTACGTCGAGGAGGTTAGCGACGAGGGTGGAAACGGGTATGCCGTCCACAGCCGCCGTGAGAACCTTCGTCACGCGGCGTCCCGCGAACTTTTCCATTGCGTAGTTCGCCATGATCTTAAGCCAGGTGATCTCTGCGACGAGAGGGGTGTTGTCGAAGTATCCATCCTCGTCGAAGTTGATCCTCTTCTTGAGCTCCGCCTTGATGTCGGTGATCTCCATAAGTTTCTCGTATAGGCCCTGTGCCCTATCGTAGCTCGGGAGGACGTGCCCCCTCATGTATCTGCTGAGTATTGGAGGGCTGAGGCCAAGGTAGTCGGACAGCTCTTGATAGGTGTGACTCTCGCTTGCGACCTTCAGGAGGTCGGTGATCATCATTCTATACTTTAGTTCCCGTACCCTCGTCTCTGCCATTCATTTCATCCCCCAGCTGGCGGAGCGGGCCTGAGGGGATTTGAACCCCTGACCAACGGCTCTCTTCGACCCTAAGGTCCTAAAAGGCCGACGCTCTTCCTTGCTGAGCTACAGGCCCATGGCCCTAAGCGTTTACCCATTAGGACAAACTTGGTATTTAACTGTTTTTGGTTTTGCTTTAATTGTTTAATATAAATGCTCAGATAGGTTAAGTTTGCATGTGGGTGTAAGTATGAGGCTCCTCGACATACTTATTAGACCGCCCTTGTTTATCCCTCTGTTAATCAGCGCGGTCGTAGTCCAGCCTGGTAGGACGCCAGCCCCCCACGAGTTGTTCTCGGGGAAAGTTGGTGACCCGGGTCCAATTCCCGGCGACCGCACCAATCACTCGGACCTTAGGGCCTCGACGGGGTTCATCTTCGCTGCATGCCAAGCCGGGTAAATACCTGAGGCAACGCAAGTCAACACAGAGAAACCCACCACAATGAGACCAAGGTACAAGTTGACATCAACCGCCAAACCAATGAGGTTACCCGCCACACTACTCACCACAAAACCCAACGCAGCCCCAATGATCCCTCCTACTACCCCAGTAAGAATAGCCTCCGAGAGAAAAAGAAACAGAATATCTCTACCTTTAGCCCCCAGAGCCTTCAGTACTCCAATCTCCCTAGTCCTTTCTAGTACGCTGATAGTCATAGTGTTGATGATACCAACACCAGCGACTACGAGACTTATCGCCGCGATTCCACCCAGCACAGCCTGAATGGTCCCAAGAACACTTGAGACCAGACTCTGAGCCGCCGCAGCCGTGATGACGTTGATGTTGCTGATCTTGGCTTTGATGCTATGTGAAACGGAATCGATTACGTCGGGTGAGGTGGCTAGCACCTGAATTGTGCTATATCTCCCATTCTTCTCAAAGAACTGATCGAAAGTTGACAAGGGAATAATGATGGCGCTATCGCTTGAGCCGAAGCTACCCCCAGTTTTCTTCAACACACCCACGACCCTGAGCGTCAACTGCTTAGTTACATCGTTAACAGTAGTCGTTACCTTGAGTCTATCTCCTACGCCTATTATTTGGGTAGCTGAATCTGTCGGCTGAGCAATATCGGCTCCAATCACCGCCACTCCTGAATCGGATCTGAGTAGCACTCTACCCTGAACGACTTCTATAGACTTGTTGACCTGAAAGTATACATCCGTTGATCCTGTCAGTGAATGGGAGTATGTTTTTCCATTTATCGAGTAAGTAACTGCTCCCCCCGAGTCAACTGGTACCACAAATGCGATGTCAGTTATTTTTGATAATGTGTTAACGACCTTATAGTCAAGAGTACGTGTGCCGGTTGATGAGCTGCCTCCGAAAGGGTTGCTTGCAGCGCTTCCGCTGACGGGGCTGCTAGGGTTAGCGCCGCCTAGAGGATTATTGAAGCTGCTTCCCGGGATGATAGTGATAGTTGACGCGCCAAGGGAACCTAGTTGACCACTAATGTTGTTGCTCAGTCCCTGGGTGAGAGAGATCAAGCCGGTGACGGCAGCACAGCCAATCAGGATTCCGATTAGATTAAGTACGAAGCGGAACTTTCTAGACTTAACCCCATTCCAAGCTGAATCAATGATATCCCATATCAACAAGAGCTTTCACCCTACTGGAGGCCGAATAGTCTTCTTATCCAGCCCCATATTCCGCCGTCGTTTGTTGTGGTCGGTATGACCGTTGACGGATTCGTGACGGTTAGGGGTAAGTTGATCGTTGCGTTCTGCTGGTTGTTTCTACTGTCTAGGTATGTGATCCTCAGCTTCAGGTTGTAGTCACCAGTTGTCGAACTGTTGCTTATCGCGTACTTCAGAGTGAACGGGACAGGGCTGTCAGGGTCTATTGCGCCTATGTACTCGGTGCTACCCGCGACTTGCTTCACGGGACCTTCTGGTAGTACCTGAATCCTCGTAAACTCGACCCTACCGGTACCTACGAGTAGCAGGTCGGCTTCCAATGTCTGGGTGCTGCCCCTTTCTGCCATGGGTGTCAAGTCTTCCATCAGTGAGAATTGAACTAGGTTCTCTACGGGGATCGTAATTGTCTCAGTCGCCGTGCCCTGGACACCCCTGGCATCAATGTACTTTACACTGACTGTAAGTGGGATGTCACCCGCAGTAGCAGCGCCGCTGAGCAGTAGGATGTAGGTAAACTTCGCGTTCCCCCCGATGGACAGGTCGCCGAGGGAGACCGTGGTGGGGTTGAGTGGCGAGATCATCCCCTTTGCGTCTGGGCTCAGAACTGCCTTCACGTTGTAGACCGCTGCGTCCACGCAGGATGCCTGAAGATCGATATTGAACTGCTCGCCGGGGATGACCCTGCTGGGGTTCAGGTTCGTTATAGTGATGACCGGGTTCTTGGACTGGACAGCGGTTGTTACCTCAAGCGGGAAGCTTAGTGTCTGCTTTGATTCGACGCCTGAGTCGTTCGTGAACCAAGCCTGTGCAGTCAGGGAGTAGGCTCCTATTGGTGTGTTCTCGAGTGCCTTGATCTTCACATCGTAGGAGGTTGATGCGCCTGCCTTCAGTTCGTTGAGGTGATTGTTGATGCCGCTGGTTAAGGTGAGGAGCGGGCTAGCGGGGGTGAGGGTTATGTCGACGTCGCTGACGCTTGTGTTGCCCATGTTCTCCACTGTGAGGGTGATCGTGTTCTCCACACCGGGTGTGATCTTGTTCGCCGATGTGGCTATCCTGAGGACGGGAAGTGAGGGCTGATTCACCACGATGGTAAGTGGGACGGTCACGGTCACGATGCCTCTGCCTGCCCGTAGGTAACTGAGTGTCATGGTTAGTGGGTAGGCTCCGACCGCGACGCTCTGGTCGACTATTACGGTCGCAGAGTAGCTAGCCGAGGTGCCTATCGCGATCTTGTTGATAACGTACTGAGATCCGCTGAGTAGGGATACTCCGGGCGTCGTAGAGGTTATTAGAGCTTCGATCTCCGTGACGTCGAAGTTGCCGCTATTGTAGAATGTTATGCTGATGCTTCCCTTTGACCCCGCCGCTAACGTCGTGTTTGTTGTCGTTACTTGCAGGTGGGGGATGAAATCCTCCGCGTATATGGTCGCTATCTGGCCCGCTAGTAGGCAGGCAAATAGGATTGGTATGAGATACTTTTTTCCGTTCATTTCTATCACTTGAACCTCTTCTCTCCCGCGATCTCCCCGTCTCGGATCTCTACGAGCCGGTCAGTGGCCTGTGCCACGTTGGGGTCGTGGGTGATGAGTACGAAGGTCTTGCCCTGCTCCTGGTTTAGGTGGCGGAGCAGACCCATTATCTCCTGACCGGTCTTAGAATCTAGGTTGCCGGTCAGCTCGTCGCAAAGGAAGAGCGGTGGGTCGTTTGCGAGGGCCCTGGCTATCGCGACCCTCTGCTGCTCACCGCCGCTGAGCTGGTTGGGCCGGTGGTCGAGCCTGTCGCCTAGCCCAACTGACTCGAGGAGCTTCTTCGCTCTCTCTTCCCTCTGCTTGTGTGGGGCGCCGCTTATCGAGAGGGGAAGCTCCACGTTGTGGAGTGCGTCCATTCTCTGGATGAGGTTGAACTGTTGGAAAATGAAGCCGATCTCTTTGTTCCTGAGGTCGGCGAGTCCATTATCGTTGAGGGTTGAGATGTCTATCCCGTTTATTAAGACCTGACCCGACGTCGGACGGTCGAGGGCTCCAAGCATGTTTAGTAGCGTCGACTTCCCACTCCCGGAGGGACCCATAATAGCCATGAACTCCTCCTTCTCGATCTTGAGGTTGATCTTCTTCAGCACGGTGAGCGAGTGGCCACCCTGCATGTACTCCTTCACGAGGTCCTGAGTCTCTATTACGAGTGTCATGACTTGGTCTCAAGCTCCGCTATGGATTTGTCAAGGTCATCGAGGCGTTTTGACATCTTCCTATGCATTCCCTTGAGGAAGAGGAGCCGCGTGTCCCTGTCAACGCCCTCGTCGAAGAATCCCATGATGTTACCGAACATGTTTGTATCGTCGCCTGCCATCCATGAGAATGATGATATGATTTTCTTTTTCAACTCGGGGGAGATCCATTTGATGAGTACGGTGAGGAACCTGGCGCTGAACTTGGCGCTGCTCTCCTGGTGGGAGCCTATTTGCTCGAGGAACCTATGTCCTTTCTCGGTTATCTTGTAGAAGTCAACGCCGTCGCGTTCGAGTGGTTCTATTAGGTCCCTTCTCTCTAGACTTTTGAGCGCAGGGTACAGCGTCCCGGTCTTCGGTTCCCAGACTCCCTCGAATGCCTCCTTTATGGACTTGAGCATCTCGTAGCCATACTTCGGCGAGGCCTCCAGCTGAATGAGGAGCAGGAATTGGAGCGGACTGATCCTTAGGGGCGTCGGCATGGCATTTCGGAGGGGGGACAATAGGTTGACCTCTACCTAGTTGATTTTCTACTAGAGGGCAGAGGCATCTTAAAAACGTTATGGACCATTATTTGTCATTCAGAAACTGTTAATTCTAGCCATTTTGACTGAAAATTGTCCCTGGTCTAGCTCAACTGGGAGGCGTTGCGCGACCCGACTGAGCGTGTGTGCTTATCTACGTGTGCCCCACTCAGTTATGCGGATATTATGAAGATTCTCGTCCTCTACGGCTCGGTGGCGAGCAGGAACAGCGAGGAACTCGTTGAGGCCGCGAAGAATCATGGACATGAGGTGGTCGGGGGGCAGACGGCGGAGGTCTCAAGTGAGGTCTCCCCATCTGGATCACGGTTCTGGCTCAGGGATATAGAGGTCACTGACTTTGACGTATGCCTCCTTCGGAGTTTTGGTCCCGGTTCCTGCGAGCAGCTAACCCGGCGTATAAGCCTCATCGAGCACATGGAGGTAGCGGGCATCAGGGTCGTCAACCCTTGCTACGCCTTCAGGAGAGCGAGGGATAAGTACGCGACCCAGTATACACTCAAGGCCGAGGGGCTGCCCATTCCCACGACGTACACGACGGAGGGAATGTCCGACGCCTATAGGGTCTCTGAAGGGTACGGGGACTTCATCTACAAGCCGATACTCAGCAGCATGGGAAAGGGGAGCATGAGGTTCACGGACCCCGACCTCGCCTACAACGCCTACAAGATGCTTGACAGGTACAGCCAGCCCCTCATCCTCCAGAAGTACGTGCCGAACCCCGGCAGGGACATCAGGGTCTTTGTGATCGGTGACTCCGTCATCGGCTCCGCTTACAAGTACAAGGCGGAGGGGAAGTGGAAGACGAACGTGGCCCAGGGCGGGCATATGGTGGATGAAAGGGTTCCAGAGGAAATGCTTGAATTAGGCCCCCGGGCTACGCACACTATGGGGCTCGACTACTCTGGTGTGGACATCATCGAGTCGCCCGATGGCCCGGTGATACTTGAGGTGAACGGGTCCCCGGGGTGGCAGGCCCTCAACCTCGCAGCAAACATCAAGGTCGCGGACGAGATAGTTAGGCACGCGGTGAGTCTTGTACATGGGTGAGAGCCAGGCTAGGGTACCGATTGTCGTAAAGATCGCCGGCGTCGGCGAGTCACAAGGCGAATTGAACCGGTTGACCGCCCCCCTCACTGTCGGCGACATCCTGAAGATGCTTCCGATCAACGGCAGAACGGTACCCGCTCAAGGCTGCGTCTCGATCCTCCTAGGGTTGAATAGGGGCACTGAGAAGCCGGTGACCCGGGTCGATGCAGGCACAATCGTCTACTGGCCCAGGACGGGTAGCATCTGCATCTACCCGGACGCCGTTAGGACTTATGGCCCCGTCAACAAGATAGGAAAAGTAACGGGTAGCATGGACATGTTCAGGAACCTGAAGAGTGGTTCCCGGATAATTATTGCAGCCGTCTAGTTGGCTTTGGGGGGGAGGGAGTAAACCCTCAGGTTGTTCGTGTGCGCCACGAGGTTGATGGTCCCCTTCGCGTTGAGTTCCGCGAGGATCCTTTTCGCTACGCTGACCTTTAAGTTGAATTGGCTCGCGACGGCTGGGGGCGTGATGACCTTCATCTTCTTCATCGCGTCCATGAGCTCTGGGCTGTTGGCGTGGATAGCGTCGACGGAGCCGATGAGCTTCTCCTTCTTCTTCTCCTCTTTCGGAGCCTCGGTGTCCTGCGTCTTCTCCATCTTCTTCAGACTTTTCTTTCCGGGCATGTTGAATCGTGGATTAAGCAAGGAGGGAAGTTGATAAAGGTGACGCCCGGGAGCTAGACTCTGCGTAGACCGAGGAGGAGCTGGAAGCCGCTCATCTCGTAGGCACCAGTCTTCGCTCCCTCGGGGGGAACACCCTCCTTGAGCAGTTCGGACAAGGTCTCTGCCTTGATGTAATCGGCCTCCTCCTGGAATACCTCGACCACCTCAGGGTCGCTGCGGTAGTATGTCTCGATGTGGTCGTTGATGTCGAAATTGGCCTCCTTGCGGAGTGATTGGATACGGCGGACAATATCTCTCGCCAGGCCCTCGCTGCTGAGCGACTCGTCGATCGCGGTGTTGACGCCGACGAGCAGGCCGCCCTCCTCCATGATCGAGTAACCTTCGATGGGCTTCGACTCTAGTTCGATCTCCTCGGGAAGGACCTCGACGGGGCTTCCTCCGACGTTGAGCGTGATGGCTTTTCCTCCGGCAAGTGTCTCGGTCTGTTCTGACGTCATCGCCCTGATGGCGTCCGCGACGGCCATGAAGTTTCGACCGTGCTTCTTCCCAAGTAGCCGGGGCAGTGGCTTAGCGATGTGGCTCTGGAGGATGTCGCGCTCGCCTGTGACCTTTACCTCCTTGACATTGAGCTCCTCGCGGATGAGTGACGCGACCTTGTTGACTATCGGTAGCTGCTCCTTCGAGGCGACCACTATGGCCTCGCTGAGCGGCTGGCGGAGCTTAGTCTGGCTCTTCGCCCTCGCGGCGCGCCCGAGGCTGCTCGCCATTATCGCGAGGTCCATCTCAGCCATCAGTCCCTCGTCTATCTCGGATTCCTGGACTGTGGGCCAGTCGTTGTGGTGGACGCTCTCGGGGGCACCCGGTTCAACGGTTCGGACGAGGCGCTGGTACATAGCCTCGCTGATGTGGGGGGTTAATGGCGCCATGAGTAAAATGACTGACTTTAAGCACCTGTAGAGTGTAGCGTACGCCGCCCTCTTCTCGTCATCCGCCTCTGTCTTCCAGAATCGGCGCCTGCTCCTCCTTACGTACCACTTGGAAAGGGCGTCAACGAAGCGTTCAAGATCCTGCGTCGGGGTTTCCGCGTCATAGTTCTCGAGGGAGACGGTGACGCTATTGATGAGGGTGTTGAGTCGTGACAGCACCCAGTGATCGAGCTGCGGGAGGTTCCTTGGCTGCTGGTCGGGGTTCCACTTGTCGAGGTTGGCGTAGATGGTGAAGAAGTTGTAGACGTTGAAAAGTGTCATGAAGTACATCCTCTTCACTTCGTTGGCCTTTGTGTAGCCGAAGAGGACGTCGTTCTCTGGTTTGGCGGCGCAATATATCCAACGCATTATATCCGCGCCCATAGTCTCGGCTGCATCGTCGAACCAGATTGCGTTGCCCCAGCTCTTATGCATCTCTCGTCCGTCCTCGGCTAGGACAGAGCCGTGCCCTAAGCAGACTTTGTAGGGGGTCCTGCGTTCGAGGATGGTGCTCTCAGCGAGCATAGCGTAGAACCAGTTTCGGAACTGGCCGGGGAAGGACTCGGTGATGAAGTCGGCGGGGAACCACTTCTCCCAGTAGGCGCGGTCGCTGCGGTATCGGAGGGTGCTGTAGCCGACTATTCCAGCGTCGAGCCACGGGTTGCCCACCTCTGGGACCCTGCTTGCGACCCCGCCGCATTTCACGCATCGTATCTTCACCGAGTCTATATATGGGCGGTGCGGGCTGTGCCCCTCGAACTCGTCCCAGCCGCTGATCGCCTTGCTTTTGAGTTCCTCCTTGTCTCCTATGACTGTGAACCATCCGCAGCTGCACTGCCAGATGGGTAGGGCGAGGCCCCAGTAACGCTTCTTAGAGATCATCCAGTCGTCCATGTTCTGGAGCCAGTCGAGTTCGCGTTTGAGGCCGAACTCGGGGACCCATCGGACGTTGCAGGCGCTGTCCATTATCTGGTAGCGGAGGCTCTTGTCCTTCTCGGCCTCCGTTACTTCCTCGTATGGCTTGTCGAGTTTCTCCCCCATGTTGATGAACCACTCGTTGACGAGGCGGAAGACGAGCTCTGAGCCGCAGCGCCAGCAGACGGGGTAGCGGTGGGTGATCTTCTGGGTGCGAAGGAGGAATCCTCTCGCTTTGAGGTCCTCAAAGATGGGTTCAGCGGAGTTATAGACATGTGTCCCTGTGAGCCATCCGAAGCCGGGGGTGATTACACCGTACTCGTCGAGTGGCGCGGGGGAGGGGAGCTTATTCTGCTTTCCCAGCTCGAAGTCTTCCTTGCCGGCTCCAGGGGCGATGTGGACGAGACCGGTTCCCTCGGTCTCGCCTACGGAGTCCCACATGATGACACGGTGGGCCTCGGGTACACCGAGCTTCTTGGGCACCTCGAGATCGTCGTATGGGCTCGTGTAGGTCCAGCCGAGCATGTCCCTGCCCTTCAGCTCCTTGAGAACTATGTAACTGCCCTTCTGGGTGAAGACGGTGACAAGTGCGCCCTTGCTGAGGTACAGTATCTCGTCGCCGTGTTTGACCTTGACGTATGTGAGGTCGGAGTGGGCAGCGACGGCGACGTTGCTCGTTAGAGTCCAGGGAGTGGTCGTCCAGATGAGGAGCGAGCCCTCCCTGCCTTTTAGTGGGAACTTTACGAAGACGGTTGTGTGAGTGATGTCCTTGTAGCCCTCGGTGACTATCTCGTGCTGGCTGATGCCCGTGCTACAGCGTGGGCACCAGGGCATCGAGTCTTGCCCTCGGTATATCCAGCCGCGGTCGTAGCAGCTTTTTAGAGCGGTCCAGATCATGTAGTTGTTCTCGTCACTGAGGGTGTAGTAGCTTCCACCGACCTGTTGCATGCCTAGCTGGCCAACGATGTACTCGGCGGTGCCGTGGATGGGGCCGTATGAGCCTATGTATGTGGTCTGTTGCATCGGGTTGTTCATGGCCTCAGCGAGTTTGCGTAACTCGTCGGGGTTGTTCCAGTCGCACCAGTATCCGAGGCGTATGCTCTGCTCCGTCTGGCGGGCGGAGTAGTTAAGTACCCTCTGTTTGCACTTAACGACGAACTCAGCGATTCCATAGGCCTCGATGTCGCGCTTGGTCTGGAAGCCTAGCTCCTTCTCGACCTCAACCTCTACCCATAGTCCCTGACAGTCGAATCCGTTCTGGTAACGGACGTCTCGTCCGCGCATGGCCCAGTAGCGTTGCCATAGATCCTTGTAAGTGCGACCCCAAGCATGGTGAACGCCCATAGGGTTATTTGCGGTGATGGGTCCGTCGATGAAGCTCCACTTGGGTTTGCCCGCATTGAGACTGCGCCTTTTCTCGAATGCGTGGGTCTCAATCCAGAGCTTTTGTACTTCTCGCTCCAAGGCGGCTACGTCGACTTTACTATCGATGGGTTGGAAGGTCATCTATGGTCCTCGGTTGGGTCTAGAATCTTGGTGTCGGGTGAGGTTTGAGTGTTTCGGCTAGATTTGGTAGTCACCGGACACCATAGGCACCGATAGGGTTGTTTGTTTGTTTCCATAAAAATGTTAGGTTGTGAAGAGGGGCGTCTCGGTAGCAAAAATGTGCTTCATTTACGTAGATCGGATTGTGAACGGGGCAGTTTTATGGCTTGATTGGGTTGGAAAGACTTGAAAACGGGTTATCCGGGGTATGCCATCACCCCCGAGGTTTTAGACTTGTTTCTGATAATAGATGTCCTTGGGGAGCATCCACTCGAACCAGAGCTTGTAGCCCTCAGTGGTCTCCTCAGCGCCGGAGGCCATAGCACCGAATAGGCCGGCGGCGGGGATAAGTGCCATGACCTCCTTCGGGATGCCCTTAATGTCGCCGACCCAGACGGAGAGGCGGCTCCCCTTGAAGTCGACGAAGTTGATAGTTGCGACGGCTTCGAGCTGTGTGAGGAAGTCGGCGACGGCGAAGCCGTCGAAGGTGAATTGTATCCCCATAGCCTTGAACTCATCTATCTTGGCCGCGAGCTTCTCGTGCATGACTACTGGTGTATGGGGTGGGAACTTATTGCTTACCGTGGCTGAGGCTCAGGGCTAGGAGAGCGGCAGCGAGTGCAGTGCCGGATGCGATAACGAAGACAGACTGGGGACCGAAGGTGGCCCAGCTCAGCCCGAAGATAGTGGAGCCGACCATTAGGCCGAGGTCCTCGAAGGTTCCGTAGAGGCCGAGGGCCATCCCGGACAGCTCCTTCGGCGCTGCGGCGCTGTGGATAGCGATAGAGAGGACGCCGGAGGAGAAGCAGAGAGAGACACCGAAGGCGACGAGGGTTAGCTCTGTGCTTTTGGTAATAGCGAGGAAGAGTAGGAAGAAGACTGATGCCCCACCGAGGATTGCGGTGAGGAGCTTCCTTTTATCGACCCTGTCGGAGAACCTTCCGATGAGGGGGGTGGCGATGAGGCGACCACGATTTATACATCCTAGAGGAGATTCTTCTCTGGTTCCTGAGATGTACGCCGATCTTGTGCTACGGGGCGGGAAGATTATAACGATGGATGAGGCGGAGTCGACGGTGCAGGCCGTCGCCGTCAAGTATGGCAGGATAATCGCCGTCGGGAAAGACGGGGACTTGAATCTACTCGTCGGACCAAAGACGAAGGTCATCGAGTTAAGAGGCAAGACGGTTATCCCCGGCCTCATGGACAGTCACAGCCACATGGCGGACGAAGGCGCGGGGAGGCTGCGCTTCGTCGATCTAAGTCAAGAGGCGGGCGTCAAGTCGATAAAGGACATACAATTGAGGCTCACCGAGCGCGCCAAGAAGACGCCGAAGGGTGCCTGGATATTTGGTTATCAGGAGGACGACTCTAAACTCGCCGAGAAGAGGCACCCCACGCGTTGGGAGCTAGATGTCGCTAGCAAGAACCATCCGATAAGCATCTCCACAGTTGGTGGTCACTTCTCCATTCTCAACAGTAAGGCGTACGAGATTGTAGGCGTCACAAAGGATACGCCGGACCCCGTTGGAGGAAAGTTCGACAGAGACGCCAAGGGCGAAATCACCGGAGGCGCTCACGAGAAGGCGATTGACATGCTTATACCCGCCGAGGCTCAACTGCCCACCGCCGAGCAGAGCTACGAAGGTGCCAAGTCGATCCTCATGGACTGCGCCAGCGTCGGCTTAACCTGCACCTATGACCTAGTTGACAAGAGCCAAATCAAGGCGTTAATCGACTTAAACACAAAGGGCGAGCTGCCTATCAGGATGAGGATGGACGCCATAATCGACCTCTTCCCCCAGCTCAACGCCACGGGCGTCCACCAGGTGTTCGGTGATGACATGCTACGTCTCTGCGGTGTCAAGTTCTTCTTCGATGGCGCCATCTCGGCTAGGACTGCAGCGGTAACTGAGCCCTACTGCGATAAGCCCGGATTCTACGGTGTCATGTCGACGACACGGGAAATAGCGGAGGACATACTGGGCAAGGCCTACGCCGCTGGGTACAGGGTGAGCTGCCACGCTAACGGGGATAAGGCGATAGCAATGTACCTCGACATCATGGAGAAACTGCAGGCCAAGTACCCCCGTGAAGACCCGCGCAACAGGGACATACACTGCACGGTCATCACCCCCGAGCTGGTGGCGAGGATCAAGAAGTTGGGCATCCTGCCGACAATCTTCGGCCCCTACCCTTACTACCATGGGGACAAGCTGCTCGTGCCCTTCGGGGCAGAGAGGCTGGAGCGTATGTTCGCAGCCCGCACCTTCCTCGACGAGGGCATAATCGTGGCAGCGCACAGCGACCACCCCTGTGCCCCATTCCCGCCGCTAATGGCGATACACGCAATGGTGAACAGGACAACGAAGGCTGGGAAGCCCATAGGCCAGAGTCAGCGAATCTCCGTCATGGAGGCACTGAGGCTCTACACGATCAACTCCGCCTATCACAGCTTCGATGAGGACCGCCTCGGTAGTATCGAGGAGGGCAAGCTCGCGGACTTCGTCATACTGGGGAAAGACATCCTCACAGTCCCGACGACGGAGATCAAGGACATCCCAATCGAGGCCACGATTGTCGGCGGGAAGATCATCTACGAGAGAAAGTAACCAGTCCCAATTATCCATAGTTTTATTCCCATTCGGTTATTTTTCCTGGCGTAAAATGGTCTGCATTGCCTTAATCAATTCACTCTTTTTAAGATCTATATGGAGCAGCACCTAGCCGCTAAATAGAAATAGGGGGCTACTTGTTTCCTGGGAAGACGAGGCTAAGCGGCCCCTGCTTGCCCGGCTTGGGCCAGCGGACGGTGACCTCCTTCTGCTTCGTGAAGAAGCGTATAGAGTCCTCGCCGCGCATTTGGACGTCCGCGAATGCGGAGCTCCGGGTGCCGCCGAAGCTGAGGTAGCCTGCGGGTACCGGTATTGGGACGTTTATGCCGATCATTGGCACGTCGACCTCAAGCTCGAAGCGCCTCGCCGCTCCGCCGTCCGTTGTGAATATGGCTGTGCCGTTGCCGTATTGGTGCTCGTTGATGAGAGCTAGAGCATCGTCGAAGGTCTTGACGCGGACCATGCCGAGGACGGGGCCGAATATCTCCTCGGTGTAGATGCTCATCTTCGGAGTGACGTTGTCAAAGAGTGTGACTCCGAGGAAAAATCCTTTGGGACTTGTTGGGTGCTTGAAGGGCCGTCCATCTGCGACGAGTTTCGCTCCTTCCTCGACGCCCTTATCGATCCACTTTATGATAGTTTCCCTGTGCTCCGCGGAGTAGATGGGGCCCATGTCCATACCCGGCTCGATCCCGGGACCGATCTTGAGCTTCGCTATCCTCTCCTTCATGAGGGGCAGGAGCCTGTCGCCGACGTCACCGACGGCGATGACTAGCGACTGTGCCATGCAGCGCTCGCCAGCTGAGCCGTAGCCCGCTGCGACGGCGGAGTCAGCAGCCAGCTCCATGTCGGCGTCGGGGAGGACGACCATGGCGTTCTTCGCACCCATGTAGCATCCGACGCGCTTTCCTGCCTTCGTTCCCCTCTCGTGAACCATCTTGCCCACCGCAGTGGAGCCGACGAACTGTACCGCTTGTATACCGGGGCTATCAAGGATTGCGTTCACCGCCTCCCGTCCGCCGTAGACGATGTTGAAGACGCCATCGGGCAACCCTGCTTGCTTCCAGAGCTCCGCCTGCATTTGCGTCGCCCCTGGCGTGTGACTTGAAGGCTTCCAAATGAAGGTGTTCCCCGTCATGAGGGCGATGGGGTATATCCACATGGGGACCATTACGGGGAAGTTGAATGGAGTGATGCCCGCCGTGACTCCAAGCGGTTGGCGCAGAGTTCGGACGTCGATGCTCGTAGAAACGTTGGGTGTGTTCATCCCCGCCATGTGGACGGGCAGCCCGCAGGCATACTCGACTGTCTCGAGCCCGCGCACGACCTCACCCAATGCATCCGGGTAGGTTTTGCCGTGGTCGCGCGTGATCAACTTCGCCATCTCCTCTCTGTTCTTCCAGCAGAGCTCGCGGAAGGCGAAGAATATCGCGCTCCTCGCTATGAGGGGTGTGTCGCGCCACGCTGGGTACGCCTTGCTCGCCGCGACGACGGCAGCCTCCACCTCCGTCTCGCCACCTCTGGGCACGCGTGCTATCTCCTCCCCTGTCGCTGGATTGTAGACCGGCCCCGTCTTGTCAAGCGGGACCTCGACAGCGCGTCCGTTTATCCAGTGGCTTATAATTGGGATTGCTTTGTACAAGTTAGGCTGCCCCCTTCTCGATCTTCCCCAGCTCCTCACCCATGACCTCGACGGCGTGATCCAGCTCCTTCGTCGTGATGACGAGTGGCGGCTGGAATCTCATCACATTCGCTTTGACGCCGCCGGTCCCGACCAGGACGCCCTTCTTGCGCATACCCTCCTTGAGCTTGTTCGTCTCCTCGGTCGCCGGAGCCTTCGTCTTCCTGTCCTTGACGAGCTCCACGCCCACCATGAGGCCCTTGCCCCGGACGTCGCCGATGAATGGGTGCTTCTCCATCAACTCTCTGAACATTTTCACGAGGTACTTACCCTTCTTGGCGCTGCCTTCTACGAGCTTATCCTCCTTGAATATGTCAAGGTTAGCGATGGCTGCCGCGCAGCAGACTGGGTTGCCCCCAAAGGTAGAGAGGTGGTCACCGGGCTGTAGAGAGTCGCCAACGTCGCTCCTAGCGATACAAGCGCTAAGAGGGAAGCCTGCCGCTATCCCCTTGCCCATCGTTAGGATGTCGGGCTTCACGTCGTAGTGCTCAATGCCGAACATCTTACCCGTACGCCCGTAGCCACTCTGGACCTCGTCAACGATCAGCAGGCTCCCATGAGCGTCGAGTATCTTCTTCATAATGGGGAAGTACTCCTTCGGCGGCACGATAATACCGCCTTCACCCATGATGGGCTCAGCGATCAGCCCCGCGACGTTGTCGGAGCTATGATAGTTGATTATGTCTTCTAGCCTGCGGGCACAGAGGACGCCACAACTCGGGTACTCCTTCTCGAATGGGCACCTGTAGCAGTAGGCAGCCGTGCAGAAGCTGACGCCGCTGAGGTATGGGCCCATGTCGTAGCGCCTCCGTTTTGACTGACCCGTTATGCTGAGTGTCCCCACGGTGCGCCCGTGGAAGCTGCACTCAAGCGCCACCATCTCCTGCTTCTTAGTGAACTTCTTCGCCAGCTTCATCGCCGTCTCGTTCGCCTCAGCGCCGCTGTTACCGAAGAAGGTCTTCACAAGCCCCTTCGGGCTGATAGCTGCAAGCCGCTCCGCCAACTCCGTCACAACGGGGCTGTGGTAGACGTAGGGACCATAGTGGATCAGCTTCCCGGCCTGGTCCTGGACCGCTTTCACCACTTTCGGCGGACAGTGACCAGCGTTGACTACGCTTATCCCCGCGAAGCAGTCGAGGTACTCCTTACCCTCCATGTCCACAAGGGTGGCGCCGTGGCCCCCCACGACCGCAATTGGCTCAAGCTTCGTGAAGCTGAGAATCCTGTACTTTTCGTCCTTTGAGAATACGTCGCTCGACATGACGAATCAAGAGTAGTATAGCACTGGCGATAAAAAGCCTGAGACTGGTTACTGCTCGGTGAGGCGGCGGAGATTATCAGTGGCTGTGGATCCGACCTCGTCAGCGCTTAGCCCCTTGAGTGTACCGATCAACTCGCAGGCCTTCACCACCTCCCAAGGCTTGTTCGAATCCGTCTCTGTGACGATGAGCCTCAAGGGTGTCCGCTTGACAGCGGTCTCAAAGCCGGAGGGTGGTGCCTGTAGAGTCCTGAGCCCGAGGCTAAGGTGTATGTCGAGGGCCTCGCATCTCTTTGCGTATGCCTCGTCCTTTGCGAATCCGTGGATTATTACACCGGTCCTTGCAGCTCCCATCTCCTCCAGAATGTCAAGGGCCTCCTGCCCGGGGGCTCTGTCGTGGACGATGACAGGGAGGTCGAGCTCGCGGGCCAACCCAATATGTGCTCTGAATGTCGCCCTCTGAATGCCCGGGTCAACGTACCTTTCCTCCCTGACCCACTGGTGGCTCATCCTCCCCGTGAAGTCGAGTCCCGTCTCCCCGATGGCGACGACTTCTGAGTTATCTGCGAGCCCCACGAACATCCTACGCGTCTCTTCATCGTACTCGTCGCTGTACCAGGGGTGGACGGCGAGGCTTAGTCGTATGCTCGGGTGCCGCCTCGCAAGCTTCAGGGCTACTGCTGTGGACGCCTCATCGAGGCCCATCGTAATCATGAGGGCGAGGCCAGCGTCCTCCGCTTTCTTTACTTCCTCAGGGCTTATGTCGCCGAGGTGGCAGTGACTCTCAGAATACAAGT
>JADGNG010000056.1 GCA_017883585.1 Candidatus Bathyarchaeota archaeon | reverse complement strand
GGCACAGAACTCGCGACTCTTCCGCGTACAGCGCGAGTGTGCCACCGCACCCGAAAGTTTCATCATCGGGGTGGGAAACAACGGCGAGGATTCCGCCCATGGAGCTCAAACGATTAGGGAAACCAAGCCATAAAAGGGGTTCCCCGAAGATTCAATTCAGGCAAACATAATCCCCCTTCTCCCGCCCGAATCGGGCTACGTCCACATTAAAAGCGCTGCATGACCCGGGCGGGGTCGGATGCGCGCGCGCAGGAACTCGAAATCAATTCCACCGAGAAAGACAATGGCCTAGTCATGGATACACCTCGGTAGCGCCCCACTCTAGGACCCCTTCGACGAGAGCGTTTAGCTCGAGTGTCGCCAGTTTGACCACCTGCTGGTAGTACTTTTCCTTCTCTCAGCCCTGCAGCGTATAATCAACCACGCCGGTGATACCTCGATGTCACAGACCACGTAAACCTTCAAGGTTCTCCCCTACCGGAGCTTGATTGGTTGAAATTCAAATGGTTCTGAACCATTCGGTGGGAAACGATTTCCGTGGGGGTTGACAGATAGGTATCGCATGGGTCCAATGGTGCCCGTCGCCAGATCGGGGGGAGTCAGCATCTACTGCCCAATCGATGGGAGGTACGCGTTCTACAATAGCCCCTATCCAGCGCACCGACTGATGACGGGCATTGACGTGTACCCTAACACGACGACCGATGAACCCATGCCCTCCCCCATCAACGGCGAGGTAATCCAGGTGAGGCATGTCAAGGCGCCATCCGGACACGGCTTCAAGGCGCCCAAGTTCGACGTTGTAACGATAATAAGGAGCCGAGATGACCAGGTGAGGATCATCAAGGTCCTTCACGTCGAGACCGAGATCGGGGAGGGAGAATCGATCCGGGTAGGGCAGAGCATGGGTCCTCTCATCCGCTCCGGCTACTTCGGGTACCAGACGCCGCTCCACGCACACATCGAAGTACGGCCACACGGCGACCCGCTGCGTGTAAGAGGCGGATACCCCATCGACAGTCTCCTCGACCTAAAGAACCTCAAATTGACGACGGCAATCACCGGAACTGTGGCGACATCGAGGCCCGGATATGCCATGATTAAACTGAATTTAGATACTCCCGGGATCGTGGCTGATGTCGGCGGCACACTTGGGATACTGGATGGGGGTATACCCATCTACGGCTGGTTTGGCTTACACGTGGAGAACCCGATTGAGGGAGCACCCGTAAAGCTACTCGGCAAGACCATCGGGCGGACCATCAATGTGGCCCCGAGAACGTGCGTCGCTGAGTGCACCTACTTCAAAGTAATGTTCGGCCACGCATCCGTGGACGCCTTCTTCATACTTCTCCCGAGTGGTGAGCCCACCATCGTTATGACATCTAGGCGGCGTGGAGAGTTAAACCTCTCACAGGGTACCGAATTCAGCTTGGCAGTCGATTAGGTGGCTCAGTCCAATAGATATAAGGGGAGGGACGCAATCTAAACAGACGAATTCAGATGTCTGACCTCAGTCAGCTCCCCCCGAACGTACAGGAGAGGATAGCGCGCCTCCAGCAGCTACAGAACACCATGCAGCAGCTACAGGCCCAGAAGCAGAGGCTCGATGCCGAGAAATCCGAGACCGAGAGGGCGCTCACAACCCTAAATGAGACCCCTGAAGGCGCTAAGATCTACAAGAGCGTCGGGGCCGTACTCATCGAGAAGGAAAAAGCCGCTGTTGTTAAGGAGCTCGCTGAGAGGAAGGACTTCCTAGAAATGAGGGAAAAGGTCCTGGAGAAGCAGGAGGAGAAGGCGAAGGAGAAGCTCCAGGGGTTGCAGGAGACTCTGCAGAAGGAGCTTGGCTTACCCCAGCAGCGGGGCTAATCCCTTTTAAATACACTACCGAACCCAGTTTGCTTCTGTTCCGTCTTCCTGGGCTCACCCATTTCACGTAGTGGGGAGGGATCCACGCCCAGCTTGAACAGCTTATTCATTACCTCAACACCTTCGGCGGAGCCCGTGTAGTCGATACTCGTCAATTTAGTAGTGGGAATGAAGAGACAAGCGTAGGGGGAGCCCTTCTCAACACAGTCGTCGAGGATGCAGGAGTTTATGCCGGAGATCGCGCCTTCCCTTAGCATAGGGTACCCAAGCTTACTGAGATCTATCTTGCTTGAGTAGGTGAGTGCCTTGACCTCCGAGGAGATAGCGCTGAAGGGCAACCCGTCGATAGCGTAGATCTCGGTAGTATTCTTCTCCTTAAGCCATTTGAGAAGGGCCTCCGCTATAGGCCAGCACCCGTCCGCGGGGACGAGGCTCTCGGTCACAACGAATAGAAGCATATTTTCCTCGTTGGCGTATATCCTGAAGGATGAGATTGGTTCCCCATTTGAGATTAGTGTCATTGGCGGGACCTGGCCAGACTTGATGTGAGCCACGATCGGGAGTTTCTTCGCCTTGACGGAGAACATAACTGAGGTGCTGCCTATGAAACCCGCACCGGCCATGCCAAGTATGGCCTTGTATGCTCCCTTCTTCACGGGCGTCGTCTCTACAACCGAGGTGCTGTTTCTCATGGACATTGTTCAGTAATTGTTGATGGCGGATTTAAAATGCTGCTCTGGCCGGTCGATTTGGTGGAGTTTTCGTTTTAATATAAGAACGCTCTAATGTTTCCGAGGATGTTGGGGCCCATAGATTACAGCCAACTCAAGGATCATCTTAGGGGCAAGGTCTCGATTCTGTGCCACCACAACGCTGACCCGGACGCGATCGGGGCCGCATTTTCGATGGAGCGACTTATTCACACCCTTGACCCGCAGGCTGTTACCGAGATTCTCTACCCCGACAGTGCCAGCCTCCTAGCGGATAGGATGATTAGTCACTTCGGTATCGATGCCTCGTCACACCCCAAGATCATGGGGGCGGGCGTTATCCTCGTTGTAGACACAGGTAGCCTGATCCAACTTGAGGTGCTCCAGCCAACGTTGAAGACGGGAGCAGCGAAAGTGTTCATCGATCACCACGGGAGGGACGGGGAGATCTCTCGGATCGCTGACCTCTACATCGTTGACGAGTCAGCGGTCGCTGCCTGCGAGATCGTCTACCAGATATGGCGCTCACTCGGACTGAGCCCGCCAAAGGATGTGGCGGAGGCACTGATGCTTGGTATAGCCTTCGACTCGAAGCACTTCGCCATCGGCACCCCGAAGACCTTCAGGATCATTGCCGAGTTGATAGAGCTGGGTGCGACCCTTAGCGGAGCGCGTGAACTATTACAGGGTGTTATGGACGTCTCGGAGAGGCTCGCTCGACTAAAGGCAGCGCAGAGGCTTACCCTTTACAGGATAGACCCGTGGATCGTTGTAATGTCTAATCTGGGCTCCTTCCAACCATCCGCTGCCAGGGGGATATTGAATCTCGGCGCGGACGTCGCCATCATCGCGGGTAACGAGAAAGAGGGGTTGAAAGCCAGCCTCCGAGCCACAGAAGAGTTCTACAAGAGAACCGGCATACACCTTGGCGAGGACGTCGCTAAACAACTATCAGAGCGATACAGAGGCGCAGGGGGAGGCCACCCGACGGCAGCGGGGATAAATGGATTCGGCGAGGCCGAGAAGTTTCTCACGGACGCGGCTGAGATACTAAAAGCGAAGCTGGCTCAGTCAAAGAAGAGCGATACAGCGGGTCCCTAACATGACCCAATTCATTAATAGAAAAAACTGAGCGCGCGCCGAAATTATTGCTTGGGCTTAGAAGATAGGAATACAAGAATAATTTACCCAAGCGATTTAGGCCGCAATGCGGGTTTCAAAGCGTCCTAGCATCAAACTTTCTTAAAGAAGCACTTCTAAACATCGGTGAACTACAAAACCTGCCGACTTACGTCAACAAATTATGTTCTTCTCTAAAGTATACGAGGTGTAACTATTATATCTCGGGTGTTCGACTAACATGAAGAAATCGGGGTCCATCTTATGGGCAGAGTCAGCGTCGAGGGCCTGTGCTATAGCTACCCAAACACCCCCGATCTGGCTCTGAAGGATGTGAATCTCCAGATAGATGAAGGAGAGTTCATACTACTCACCGGCCCAAGTGGATGCGGAAAGACTACTTTCTGTCGCTGCCTAAACGGTTTAATCCCTCATTTCTACAGTGGCGAGATGAAGGGCGTCGTTAAGATAGACGGCCTCTCGACGAGGGACCACCCCACTTACGAGTTGGCGAAGCACGCCGGCCTCATATTCCAGAATCCAGATAATCAGATCTTCTCCCTAACCGTCGAGAAGGACATCGCCTTCGGTCTCGAGAACATGGGGGTGCCTAAGCTCAAGATGGTCGAGGAGATAAACTGGGCGATGAGGCAGGTCGGGATCACTCAACTCAGAGAGAGAGGCACACACGAGCTGTCTGGGGGCCAAAAGCAACGCCTCACGATAGCCAGCATCCTAGCGATGCACCCAGGCTTCATAGTGATGGACGAGCCCACCGCCTTCCTCGACCCAGTTGGCGCAGAGAAGATATTCGACGTGCTAAAAACACTCAACGAGGAGCATGGCATAACCATCCTCCTTATAGAGCACAGGATGGACCTCGCCGTCAAGTACTGCAGTAGGATCATCGTCTTCAATGAAGGCCAGGTCGTAAACGACGGAAGACCCCGCGACATCTTCACGGCGGATGAGACCCGCCTCATTGGCGTGGGAATTCCACGCATGGTCGAGCTCGGAAGAAGGCTCCGCCAGAGAGGATACCAGCTGGAAATCCCTCTTGACTCCGACGAGGCGTACGCAAGCCTCAGTTCCCACCTGAGGAAGCAGGATACGCTAAAGCTCCGAAGCGAGATCGAGGACCTGAACACATTCGTCGGCGAGTACTCAAGCAAACCACTCATCCAGCTAAAGGACGTGACCTACTCCTACTCGAAAGTGGAGGCCCTCAGGGGCGTCTCCCTATCAATAAACAGGGGGGAGTACGTCGCTATAATGGGTGAAAATGGCGCCGGAAAGACCACGCTGGTGAAGCACTTCAACGGGCTCCTCCGCCCCAAGGGCGGAACCGTCACAGTCGACAACGTGGACGTTTCCACAAAGAGCATCGCCACCATGGCGCGAAAAGTGGGCCTCGTATTCCAGAACCCCGACGACCAGCTCTTCGCCGAGGATGTTGAGGAGGAGATCAGCTTC
>JADGNG010000055.1 GCA_017883585.1 Candidatus Bathyarchaeota archaeon | reverse complement strand
GGCGGGATGACGCTGAACGGTGCAGGGTGCTCCTCCAACCCCTCGGATACAATGACGCTTCCACGGGCGACAACCCCGACTGGTTCTACTGCCTAGTCAAGACCACACACGTCCCCGGCTACCATCTTCACCTAGTAAGGGAGGTGAGCCCCCACCACCTCAAACACATCCTCTTCCGCGAATGGCTACGAACCCACCCAGCTGACGCCGAAGCATATAGGGAATTGAAGATCAACCTCGCCGAGAAGAACCGAAACAATAGGGTCGCCTACACGGACGGTAAGGCCGATTTCATAAACGAAATAGTGGAGAAGGCGAAGAAAACTAGGGCTCAACGACCCTCTTGAGGAGTTCGACGTCCATCTCGAGGGCGACGACGGGTATCTCAAGTCCCCAAGCCTCGAGGTTCTCCGGCCTGATCTCCCCCGCCCAGCAAAGTGGCTCCCCGTTCACGCTCGCGACGAGCCGCCTGCCGTCGACGAAGCAGTCCCAGCCACCCGCCTCAACCTCAGCCTTTACCTCGAGGTTCTCGAGGATCGAGTTCATCAACGCCTTAACGTCGCTGAAGCTCGCCTTCGCGTGGCACTGGACTACGGCCAACCTGCGCGCGCTCCTCGCCCCGATGTCCGTTTTATCGTCTAGGAGGATCACGTCATCCACCTCGTAGAGACTCTGCGGGTACGGGTTGTGCTTGTTCACGCTCAACACCTCCATGAGGCTCGGTAGAAGCCTATTGCGGAGCACGTTATACCCCTCCATCTTCGGGTTCTCTACTTCCGCCAGCGGCTCCTCCGCGATCATCATTCTCTGGAAAAGCTTCTCCCTGTTGCTTAACATGAAGGTAACCACCTCCATATGACCGAAGCCTATGAGGAAGTTGCGGATGTACCTGCTGAATATCTCAAGCTCGTCCTCCCCCGCCTTCGTGTGGATAGGCGGGATGTTCGGGACGAACTTGTCGTAGCCATAGGCGATGGCGACGTCCTCGACGAGGTCGATGGGGTGCATGATGTCCGTACGGTAGCAGGGGACGTAGACGTCGATCTCGTCGCCCTTAGCCTCGGCGCCGTGGCCCATCCTGCCGAGGAGCTTGGCCGTCTCGGCGCTCCCCAACTCGATCCCGAGCGTCTTGTTGGCGTATCCGTTGCTCAGCTTCCACTTCCGGGGGCTAAGATCCGGGGTCTTGATTGTTTTATCAGGATATTTTACCTCGACGCTGTAAATCTCTGCACCCCTATCGGCGAAGGTCGTGCAGATGATGTTGAGGGTCTCAGTTATCGCCTTCAGGTCGGTGCCCGTGATGTCTATGAAGATGTCCCGCGTCGCCTCGTCGATACGCGTGTACTCCCCGTTGATGATCGGAGGCATCGAGAGGACCATCCCCTTAGCGTCGAGTATCATCGGGTATTCGTCCGCCCCCTCCAGTATCCATGCGTACTCTTCGCCCTTGGGCATCTCATTAAGCATCCAGCGCAGGTCCTTGTCGAAGCGTTCCCCGAGAGGTCTGAACTTGAACTCAGGCGGTTCCGTCGTGTAGGTGATCGGGAACTGGACCGGCTTCAGGTTGTGGAGCCCTATAGCGACCTTGCGCCTCTTCCTCCCATGTGTGATGTGCAGCTTCTCCTGCAGCTGGATTATACTCCGGATAAGTGAGTCGCTGAAGTCGACGCCCTTAGCGACGGCGCAGACAAAGAAGGGGCGAATCACCTGGGTCTTCGCCTCCACGTTGGCGACGTAAGCCGAGGGCTTAACCGTGTATTTTCGCGGTCCCGGTTTCTCCCCCGTGAAGCTCGCGTAGGCACGTGCCAGCCCCTCCGTGCTCATCAGGTCGGGGCGGTTGGGGAACACCTCGAGGGCAAAACCCTCCTCGTGCGGCCCCTCCCAGCTGGTCCCCATCATGGGGAGCTTCTCCTGAAGCTCCTCGATCGGCACGTCCCTGCCGAGCACCTCGCGGAGGTCCGCCAGATTGACATTAATCACCGGCATCCAGCTCACCTCGTCCAGAGCTTCGCCTTACGGAGAAGCCCGATGTCGTTGCCGTACAGCTCCTTGATCGTGTCCACGTGGTAGCTCTGCATAACGAGTCTGTCGAATCCGGGGCCCCAGGCTAGGACGGGCACGTCGACGCCTAAGAGCGGCTTGACGACCTCGGGGCGGAACATTCCCGCGCCGAAGAGCTCCATCCAGCCCCCCCGCTCCTCGATCCAGACCTCCGCCTCCATGCTCATCTCCGTGTAGGGGAAGTATCCTGGGCGGAACCTGAACTTCTTCAGCCCAAGCCCCTCGAGGTAAGCTTTGAGGTAGCCCTGCATGTCGCGGAAGGTGACGTCCTCGCCGACGACTATGCCGTCGGTCTGGTAAAACTCGGCGAGGTGGTTCCAGTCGATAGCCTCGTTTCGGAAGACTCGACCGACGCTGAAGAACTTCCCGGGGAGGTCCTCGGGCTTGAGCTTGCTAAGCTGTAGGACGCTGAGGCTCGTCGTGTGGGTCCTTAAGACGCAGCGGCTCGCTAACTCAGGGTCCCACTTGTACTGCCATCCGGTGGAGCCGGTGGTCCAGCCGTTCTCGTGGGTCGCCTTGACCTGCTCGACGAGCTTCCCCCCAGGGAGTCTTCCCTTGTAGGGGGTCTTCATGTAGAACGTGTCGGCGAGGTCCCTGGCGGGGTGGTCCTGTGGCTGGTAGAGGGCGTCGAAGTTCCAGAAGCTGAGCTCTAGGTAGTGGCCCTTCATCTCCTTGAATCCGAGCTCTACCCAGAATCTGCGAATGTAGTCGACTATCTGACTGATGAAGTGGCGTTTCCCGGGGGTAAGGTTGGGGGCGGGGAGGTTGACGTCATAGTGCTGGATGACGGCGTCGCGCCACGCGCCCGACTGTAGCACCTCAGTGGTGATCTGGGTGATCACGGGTTTAGATGCGATCGCCTCAACGAACGGCAGCACATCGATGCCGAAGGGGGTGAGTTCGACGAATCGCTCTGTCTCCTCCTTGACCTCGACGAGACCGCGCTTCGCGAGGATCGGTATGCGTGCGGCGAGCTCGGTTCCGAGCTTTCCATCGGGGACCGCACCCTGGGCGAGGCGCTTGAGAATCTTCTCGTCGACGGTCTCCGACTTCGCCGCCTTGGCGCCTTCGGGTGTTGGCTCGACCCTGCCACCTTTTATCGTGGCCCAGCCGTTGCTTCGAACCCAGACGAGGGCGATGTTGATGGCGGGGATGTCCCCCTTGAGGTGGGAAAGCTCGTTGTCTCCCCCAGCCGCAGACTCGATCAGTTGCTTCTCCGGCAGCCCTTCGTCCGCGTACTTCTGCCCCTCCTCGGTGAGCTTGAAGAACCGTGAGATCTCCTCCCTGAAGCTTACGACGCCCTTCGTCTCCGCCCAAGCGGAGGCCTTCTCGACGGCGTCCCTGCCAAGGCCTGTAGCCTGGCTTAGCGCGGCCGTGGATGAAGCTCCACCGCCCCTGAGGGCGACGAGGATCTTCCTCTCGTTCTCGTTTAGCCTCGATGCGACTTCTTCGGGGTTCAAAGATCTCACTAGCCTACCATATGTGGCTCCTCATGGGGCTTAAAAATGCACAGGGGTGGCGGACATGTGCACCCAGCCCAGCCTTTGGATGAGGTTCACCATCTTCACTAACCCCATTTGTAGTTAATGGATGAAACCCAAAACGAGTAGGCTTTCCAGTCCCCTTCTCTAGGTGCCTGAGTCGGAGATCTGAGAACTGGAGGCGAACAACCACAAATGGTGTAGATGCCCCAAGTAGTTGAAGATGTTACGCGTATTCCGTTATCTTTCTCTGTGTTAGCGTGTGTCTGAGGAGCGGTCCGGCCTCAATCCACCTGTCGAGGGGGATGGTGAGTCGGGATATGACGTGCCTTAACGCCTCATCCCTCGCTGTGAAGAGACGCGGCGTCTGCCTCATGGCATTCCTGCAGTTCTCACGGACCTGCCAGACACCGACGGGGAGTATGTAGTCGGGGTACGCCTCGCGGAAGATGAAGACCTTCGCCTGCCGGCGTATCTTCGTGAGGTGCTCAAGTACGGCGAGGCGCCCCGAATAGTAACACCCGCCCATGGAAGCGTAGGTGGTACGCCCGTCGTAGTCCTCCCAGTCGGTAACTATGTTCACATTCGTCTCCGACGGGTTCCAGAGGGTCCGCGGGTACCACGCCTCGTATGCCTCGTAGCACCACGCGTCGGGGACGAGCAGTATCTCAAATCGGTTGCCGAGATACTCGGACTCGTAGACCTCGTACATGTTGATGAGGGGGTAGTCCTTGACGGTCTTTATCATGTCCTTGCCGAGGAGGTCGTCGATAGCCGTGATACTCCAACGCGTCGGGACGAGGCGCCTGTTCTTCTCGATGCCGAAGCTACCTGTGCTGAACGCCTTTACTATGCTGCTTACGGGAACGCCGCTCTTGTATAGGGTCTTCGCGGCCTGCCCCGCCTTGAGGTCGGTGTCGTAATGGGCCTTCTCCATCCACTGATTCCACTTGATGAAGCCTATGTTGACACTGTTGAGGGGAGCAGTGGGGCCGATGGGCTGGAGGTCGTTGTCCATGTATAGACGCTTGATTGGTGCCTTCTGGAGCTTCATCTCCGTCTCGACGTAGTGTTCGGCGAGGCTGATCTCCCGGGTGGCGTCGAGTATCTTGCCCGCCTTCTCGGGCTTGTTGACGTTTACGGGGGTCATACCGCGGACGAGTTGGCTACGGTAGCCAATAATCTCGTCCATGCTCTTCCCGAACCACTTCTCTGTGTCGTCGAGGATGGCCGTGTCGCCGTAGAATCCGGGAGTCATAGGGCCTATCTGGACGTAGGGGTACCCGAAACGCCCCACGAAGACGCTCGGGGGCGAGCTACCTTCTATGTTCGTGCCGTGGACGCTTCGAAACATCCGAGTGTGGGCGGCGACTTGCTCGATGATGGGGCACCGCGTCTTACCGCAGAGCATCTTCGAGCCCTTACAGACAGTGCAGAGGTTATCCCGTGCCTGAAGCTTCAACTGGTCGCTTGTGTAGTCGAGGGAGGAGCCTATCTCAGGGTCAGATTGAACGAGTTCCCGGACCCATGTGTTGCTGGGCTTGAAGCTCTTGGCTATCCTCTTCCCCAATCTGGTGGTTTCACTACCTTCGGCGGTTATAGGGGTATCGAGGCGTAGGTGTTATGGGGAGGTTAGTGGAAGTGAAGGTGACAACCATGACGAAGTATGAGAACGTCGATTTCCCGAGCGGGGGAAACACCCTCCTAGGTAGGATCTACAGACCCGAGGGCAGGGTTAAGAGGCCGGCGGTGGCGATCTGCCACGGTTACCCGGGGGACACCAAGAACATGGACCTCGCTGAGGAACTTGCACTCAACAACATTGTGACTCTCGTCTTCTACTACCAAGGCGCCTGGGGGAGCGGTGGCAAGTACAGCCTGACCAAACTAGAAACAGGCGCGAAGGACGCAGCCGCGTACCTTCGCTCGCTCCCATACGTCGATCCGAAGAGGGTCGGCCTCGTCAGCCATAGCATGGGGGCGCTACCGCTTTCGAAGACGATGAGCCTAGACCCCACTATTAAGACCGGTGTCCTGATGTCGCCCGCAAGCGACTCCGCGGCCATGGCCGCCAGGGATAAGATAGAAGGAACCGCGAAAAGGCTAGCTTCGATGGCGGCGGGGAAGCTAAAAGGCATGACCTCCGAGAGCCTGACGAAGGACCTCGAGTGGGTCGCGAATAACACGAACCCCGTCGAGCTGGTCCCCAAGATCAAGGTGCCTATAATGGTGGTTGTCGGGTCGAATGACACGGTTACTCCACCCGATGCGTGCAGGAGGCTCTACGACGCGGCGAAGGAGCCGAAGAAGTGGGTCATCATCGAGGGGGCAGACCACGGCTACTCGGAGCACAGGATACACCTCATCAAAGTAGTGCTCGACTGGCTCTCCGAGCACCTCTAAACCTCGAACAAGTTTCAATCGGTTGATTTAAGTTAGTTGACCCGGGGTATCCTTCCGATGAGCATCGTCGTAGAGAACGTCTCCTTCCAGAGCGATGGCATACCCCTCCTGGGTAGACTCTACAGGCCGGCGCCGGAAGGAAAGTACCCCGCGGTGGCCATCTGCCACGGTTACCCCGGGGACACCAAGAACATGGATCTAGCTGAGGAACTCGCCCTCAACGGCGTAGTCACCCTCGTCTTCTACTACCAAGGCGCCTGGGGGAGCAAGGGGGCCTACAGGTTCACGAAGTTAGAGCCGAGCACCCGGGACGCAGTGACGTACTTGAAGTCTCAAACATGCGTCGACCCTGATCGCGTCGGCCTCGTGAGCCACAGCATGGG
>JADGNG010000054.1 GCA_017883585.1 Candidatus Bathyarchaeota archaeon | reverse complement strand
CCCCTAGAGCCTCTGCTATATCCTGTGGCTTTAATATGCTCCCCCTGAAGGCGAGGTGGCAGAGAATCTTATAGGCGGACGTCTCGGGCTCAATCTGATCGAGCTTGTCAGCGCTCATTTCTTGAAGTACTCCTGGAGGAGGGTGACAAGTATAGGGCCGAGCTTGTAGCGGTAAACCCCACGGCTCACCGGATCGACGAGCCCCTTGTTCTTGAGATTGAAGAGGGCGATGTTCACGGCATTGACGGTGAGCTTGAGCTTCTCAGCTATCTCCTGACTTGACATCGCCTCGCCGCTCTCAACGAGGCAAAGGAACACCTGCTGCTGACTCTCAGCCCGTCTAAGGCCCTCAAGCTCGTCCGCGCCAACCAACCCGGTCACTTCTTCGCGAAGACGTAGGAGACGAAGTCGGTGAAGGGGATGGCGCTCTTGTATGTGCCGTCCTCCAGCTGCTTGACGTAGCTCTTGTCGAGCAGGCTGCGGAGCGCGGGACGCACGGTGCCTGGGGCAATACCAGTCTCCTCACTTATAGCACCGGGGAGGCTCGCGCCGCGGAATGCTAGGTAGGTGAGGACCTTGAACTGAGCCGTGTCCGTCTTCAGCTCCTGCGTTGCCTTATCGATAAGCTCGACCAATCTACTTCGCCTGCTTCTCGAGCGCCTCGATCCTTTCCATTAGGTGTATTACGATCCCGGCGTAGTTGGGCTCGTAGTTACCACGCCCGCTCCTCTGGAGGAGCCCGTCCCTCGCCAACTTGGCGAAGGCGTCTTTCACCGAGTTGTACTTCGCGTCGAGCTTAGCCGCCATCTGTTCTGGGCCGAGCGTCGGTTCCTGAAGGAAGCTGCGGAAAACCTTGTCCTTTAGGCTCAAATCCTCGGACATTTGATTAAAACTGACCCTCACTTCTTATTAACTTTGTTTTTGACCGGGTGATGCCGGATCGCTCGTATAGCTGTTTTACCGAGCGTTATCATTTCTCTCTATATATATATAATGGCGTTTAAACCAAATTACGCTCTACACATTCGATCACTTTATATGTCTAGGAAAAAATGTGTTGTGCAGGGACAGTTCTGGGGGTCAATCGTCTAGTGCTTAGTCTTGAGGAGCGGGCAGGGGTAATCGAGGGGGTGCGGAGGCCGGGTGAGAGTCTGAGCCTCTCCATACGTGACCTCCTTCTTGGCGAGATTTCGAGCGACGTGGCATCGGAGCAACCCGCCGTCACAGCCCTCGCCGCGAGGATAAGGGAGGAGATGAGCCTCTTCCCCATGACTAAGCACGAGGCGTACAAGAGTGTGACTGGTGTGGACGCGGGGAGCCAGATCCTACCGCTCGCATCGAAGAGGTACGGCGTCGTGAGCGCACTCGCCTACGGGCTTCCGGGGGGCGCCAAATTTTGGATGCGTCCAGAGTCTATGTCGCTCCCCTATGGCGTCGCGGGGAACAGGTTCGAGGGGATGGTGAACGTGAGGAGAGAGGCGAAGCTCTACGAGACAGCCGTCGTCTACCTGCGTGCCCACCCCGAGACTGAGTTGCTACTGGTCGATGGCCCTTTAGCCTTCAGCGATTGGTGGAGGATGGCGGGGTGCCACAAGGATCAGAAGAGACTCCTCGACGCAGTCAACGGTCTCCTCCACCTTAGCAGGGAGATGGGCGTCACCCTCGCAGGCGTCGTGAAGAGGCCGAGTGCGAGGTACCTCCTCTACCACCTCGGCCTGCAGGGAGAGACCCAGCTGCCAGACAGTTTCCTCCTCCTGCACGCGCTGAGGCCGGGGGAGAGAACTGACATCTTCTCACCGAAGTCGGCACTGGCTCAAGCGAGCAGGCCCGCTGCTTTCATGGGCAGCCTCGACGTACCCATTTACAGCTTCTACGCGAGGATGACGAGGGAGTGGAGCCTCCCTCCGATAAGGGTGGACCTCCCTGCACATTGCCTCGGTGGACTCGACGACGTCGCCGACTACTGCTACGGGACGGCGCTCAACAACGGGATACCACTCCCCATAGTGAAGGCAGATGAAGAGGTCAAGATAACACGCCGATTCATAGCAGAGATCTATGGGGAGATTCTGAGCAGGGTTAGCAGGCGCACCGGGGATGTCCGTGGCCTGGCGCCGTACTGGGGTGAGGGTAAATGGATGGGGGTCTGAAAGTAGGACATACCTACAGCCTGACGGGCGATTATACCATCGACAAGATCACCGTACTCCTTATGCGTGGGCGCGAGCTGGCGAAGGGCGACCTCGTTTATGTCAAGCACCCGAAGAACGGGTCGCCTGTCGTCTACCAGGTCGTCAAAGTCTACCCCCACAAGCGGGTCCGCGAGTACGAGGAAGCACTCCTCACCGAGGGACGAGTTATAGACGACGCCGAGGACTCGAGCTTACACGCGGAAGCATACCAGTGGGGTTGGATGGACGGCGAGGGCAGCCTACGACCTCTCCGCTACCCACTCGCCCCAAACACCCAGGTCTTCGCCGCGGAGCGCGACTTAGTAGCAAAGTTCACGAAGCCGAACGGGGAGTGGAAGTTCCTCCTCGGTACCGACCCGACCACCGACCTCGACGTCGAGCTCGGCCTATACCCTTTGATCAGGCAGAGTTGCCTCATCTGCGGGGCAGTGGGAACCGGGAAAACAACGACCGCCATCAGCATGGTGGCCAGAGCCGCGAATGCGAATCCCCCCGTCCGCTTCTTCATAGTCGACAAGGACGGCGAGTACAGCAGCCTCACCGATCGCCTCGGTGCTGGCTCCGTCCTCAAGGTGCCGTGGAGCAGCTTCTTCCAGCCCGGAGACATCCCGTGGGACGACTACGTCGCCGAGTTTGGCTGGCAGAAGACTTGGTGGAACGCCAAGATACTCACGCAGGCGCTAAAGGTCCTGTACGCGCAGGCCGCTACGGTCACGAAGGCGAACCTGCGCCGAGCCGTCGCCATCGTCAGCCCCGACAACCTCGGCTTCAACAAGAAGGCGGACGAGTGGGAACTCTACAGGGCTCAGGTCGAAAACGCGATCAACACGAGCCGCCTTATCCCTGAGGGCGAGGCCATCGTCCTCGACCCCGTCCAGCTCCTCAAGGAGCTCAAGATCGTTATCATGGACCTCAGTGACGGCAAGGATACGTGGGAGCAGAAACACCTCGTCGTGGCACAGGTCCTTCGCAAAATCTTCGGTGAGGCGCTGGAGAACCGGAAATTCGGCTGCGTAGTCCTGCTCGAGGAGGCGATGTACTACGCGCCGCAGCACGGCGTCTTCGAGATAGGCGAGAAGGAAAGCCGGGGCAAGCTGCTGAGCGTCATAAAGGAGATCGCGACGAACGGCGGGCGCAACGGCGTCGGCCTCTGGGCCGTGACGCAGCGCCTCGCCACGGTTGAGAAGACAGTCATCACCCAATGCGCCAACAACATAATCTGCCATGGCCTAGAGGACCTTGACAAGCAGCGCCTAGCCGAGATAATGGGAGACGAGTTCACACAGCTCATCGGCGACCTGCCCCCCGGGGAGGCGATAGTGAAGGGCACCGCCCTCAAGTGCCGGTTCCCCATCTGGGTCAAGGTGCTCCCCGAGGTCTACCCCGCGTCGAGCCTGAGCACGCCTATGAGCCGCTTCGTCCACATGGCCCTCACTGAGGCGGTTGCCCTCCAATAATTATTAATAAAACACACGCAGCCGGGGGTATATGGGAGCAGCACAGACAACGAGGCGGAGACGAGTCGACTACGGTCGCAGCCTCCTCCAGATCATTGTCCTGTTTATTCTACTCAGCGCGTGCCTGAGCATCCTCTTCATCCTATTCCAGTGGCAGAACGTGCAGCAGCTCCCCATGTTCCTCAGGCCGTACGCCCCGATTCTGCTCGTCTTGAGCCCTTACATCAGGTACTTCAACGCCCTGATCATCCTCATTTTAGGATACTTCGTCGTTGGGGAGATGAGTAAGGTTGCCTACGCCTACATGCGGGGCTTCGCGGACCAGTCGTCGGCCGCAACCGTCCAGAACATAACGAGGGTCGTGGGCTTCGGCGTCCTCCTCGCGATGCTGGCATCGGTGTTTAGCGTCGACCCCGCCGCTGCGCTCACACTCGGCGGGTTCGGGGGTTTAGTCGTAGGCTTCGCGACGCAGACGTTCCTCGCCAACACGATTGCTGGCATCTTCGTCCTGATAACCCGCCCCTTCACGTTCGGTGACGTCGTGACTATCTCCGGCAACATAGGCACCGTCAAGGAGATCAGGATCATGCACCTGCTCCTAGAGACCTCCGACGGCTCCAAGGACATACTAATACCGAACAGCCTCGTGCTCAGTCAGGTGATCCTGAAAAATAGGCCCGGTGCGAGGATGGGGCCGACCCCGACGACGCTCACCCTCGATCAGCCACCGCAGAAGGCGAATATAAGGGAAAAGATGGTGTTTACGGGTAAGCTTACAGAGACGGCGAGCGGGAAACCGATGGCAGAGGCGACTATTCTAGTTTTTGACAAGGACATTGGGAAGGACGACCTGCTGGGCGAGGGCGTAACCGACGTCGAGGGGACCTACAAGGTAGAGTGGGAGGTCAGGAAGGTTGACGAGTTCGACTACACCGCTGAGGTCTACGCCAAGTTCGAAGGGGACGAAGATCACAGGTCCTGCCACACAAAGCAGTACATCATCGAGACGCTGAAGTGAGTCGTTAAGGCTTAAACGGCGGCGTCGGCGCAACTCCCATGGTGTGATCGATGAGTCCCGGCCGCCTCTATCCTGAGCGCCCAATGATCGGCGTTGGCACGCTGATCCGCAGGGGTGAAGAGTACCTCCTCATCAAACGTGCTGCTGAACCTGACAAGGGGCTCTGGTCCGTCCCCGGAGGCATGGTGGAGCTGGGAGAGAAGACAAGCGAAGCTGCCGTTAGGGAAGCGGAGGAGGAGACTGGGCTCGTAGTAGAAATTCTTGAGGACCTCGGCGTCGTCGATAAGATAGTCCGAGACGATGAGGGTAGGGTCAAGTATCACTTCGTGATAATCGACTACCTCGCGGATCCCGTCTCGGGGGTGATGAACCACCACGATGACGCCCTCGACGCCCGCTGGGTCCACCCTAGGGACTTCAGGAAGTACGAGATATCCCAGACGGTCGTCGAACTCCTAAAGAAGATCGACCTCTACCCCGAGTTCTGAGCCCCTTACGCTTTTAAGGAGAGAAACCTACCTGAGTTGCCGTAGTGATAGCTTTGATTAAGGCATCCGACTTCAAGGGGAAGGACGTACTCTCGATGCGGGACTACGACCGTGAGGAGATCGACTTCATCCTCAGCGAGGCCACGAAGATGGTCAAGGTGGCGGAGAAGCCCAGCACGCTATGCGCTGGAAAGGTGATGGCGGCCCTTTTCTGGGAGCCTAGCACGCGCACCCGACTCAGCTTCGAGACCGCGATGCTCCGCCTCGGCGGAGGGGTCATAGGATTCAGCGACCCGAGCGCGAGCAGCGTTAAGAAGGGTGAGACCCTCGAGGACACGATAAAAACGGTGGAGTGCTACGCGGACATCATAGCGATGCGTCACCCGGAGATCGATGCCGCCGTTAGGGCCGCAGCCGCGGCTAGTATCCCGATCCTTAATGGGGGTGCAGGCTCAGGGGAGCATCCGACGCAGGCCCTCCTCGACCTCCATACGATCAAGTATGCGAAGGGGAAGATCGATGGGCTGAAGATCGGGCTCTGCGGCGACCTCCTCTATGGGCGCACCACTCACAGCCTCGCCCTCGCACTCAATCACTTCGACGTGGAACTCTACTTAATCGCTCCTAAGGAGTTGGCGATGAAGGAGGACATCCGGAAGGACCTCAAGATGAAGGTCATCGAGGGGACGGACCTCGCTAAAGTCATCGGGAAGCTCGACGTTCTCTACGACACCCGCATCCAGAAGGAGAGATTCACCGACCCGGCGAAGTACGAGGAGCTGAAGAACGCATACATTATCGATCCAGCGATGGTAAGGAAGGGAAAGAAGGACCTCGTCCTCATGCACCCGCTGCCCCGCGTCAACGAGATCACGACGGACGTGGACTCGATGCCGAACGCGTGGTACTTCAAACAGGTGAAGCACGGCGTTTACGTGAGGATGGCGCTCATCGCCCTCCTCCTCGGTGCCATCAAGTAACCGTTTATTAAACGAATTCTATTGGTCCCCTACCCTAGGGTGACCATGAAGTCAAACTTCTTGCCCTTCACCACCTTCGCCTCCTCCGGGCACACTTTGATGATGGTCCTCTCGTGCAGGTAGCTCCCCTGTGAACCAGGGATACTTGAACTCGGAGTGCCCGAAGAGCATCCACCATTTCTACTTCTCGCACAGGTGAATCTTTTTTAAACAGATGAAGTCCGGGTCAACCCTTGTCTACGCGTGTGAACATGTCGCGTATGCGCCTCCACCTGTCCTCTTCCTCGTCGTTGCGCTGCACCTTGATCTCCTTGGTGTACGCCTCGGGGATGCGGTAGAGGAACATCTTGTGGCTTCCCATAATGTACGGGGTGCCGTCGGGCTGGTCGGTAACCCATCCGTGTATGGGGAAGTCGTGGCTCACGACCCTAGCTCCGGGCTTGAGCTCTGCCTCCAGCTTCGGGCGGAGCTTCGCGTTTCCGCTCGTAGTCAGGTAGAGGGTCACGATCGTGGCGGGGCTGAGGTCCACCTCCATGAAGTTTGCCTGGATAGAGGATATGCGTCCGACCATTCCGGCTTCCCTTATCCTCTTCTCAAGCGCCTCCACCATCTCCTTGTCGAGGTCGTAGCCGACCGCGCTGGCGACCT
>JADGNG010000053.1 GCA_017883585.1 Candidatus Bathyarchaeota archaeon | reverse complement strand
GCAGGCCGAAGAGCTCACCGGTGTTAATTGTGAGGTGAGGTCATCGATCGCGTTCTTGTCCTCGAACCTTTTCGTGAGGTCCTGGAGTTCTATCGAGTACATATCTTTCAGTCCTTGTGGAGTTGGACTCCGCTTATAGGGGTGTGTTAGCTTGTTGGGCTCGTTTCGGGCACCAAAGGTCTGCTTTAGGGATGTTTCTTGAACCAATTGGTTGATGAATGGCCATGGAGCGGAATCGGCTAGTGTTAAATACCCTCTTAGACGCCTTCTAGCTGAAAGGTGCCTGGTTATGCCGAGCAAGCCTTATGTGAAGTTGAACGCTGGTGACCCCGACGTCGAGGCTCCGAAGTACGCCATAGAGGCGATTCAGGAAGCGATAAAGAAGGGTGGAGACTGGACCCACTACGGCGGAAACGAGATCCCGAAGCAATTCCGCGAAGCTGTCGTGGACTACTACAAGAAGTGGATCGGCCCCGAGTACAAGGAGTCACAGGTCTTCCCAGTCGCGGGGAGCAGCGCTGCGCTCTACATAGCGCTCTCCTCCTGCCTCAAGGAGGGTGATGAGATCATACTCTGGGAGCCGAGCTACAGCAACCACTACGGGATGCTGAGAGATATGGGAATAAAGATGCAGATCCCCGAACTGCCCCGCGAGAAGAAATACCACATGGACCTAGACAAACTCCCCAGCTATGTGACGAAGAAGACGAAGGCAGTCCTCGTCTGCAACCCAAACAACCCAACCGGCTCCGTCTACACGAAGAAGGAGATCGAGGCAGTCGGCGACCTCGCCGAGGAACACGACCTCACCATACTCAGCGACGAGATCTACCTCCACTACGTATACGACAACAACAAATTCGTGGCACCGAGCACCATCGGGAACCTGAAAGAGAGGACGATCAACATCATGAGCTTCAGCAAAACGTTCAGCATGACAGGCTGGAGGCTCGGCTACGTCATCGTCCCCGACAGGTTCATTGCGAAGGCTCAGTCGATGATGCGTGTTGCAGCCCCGCGCCCGGCGACGTTCGTCTACCCCGCGGGTGTTGCGTGCCTGCGCGGTGACTTCAAGTACGTCGAGGAGAGGAGGAAGGAGTACTCCGCCCGTCGTGACTACTTCACGAAGGCAATTGACGACATGGGTATGCCATGCCACAAGTTCGAAGGCGCCTTCTATGCCTGGTTCGATGCGAGGAAGTACGACCTGAAGAGCGACGACTTCATCTCGAAGCTTGAGAAGGCGGAGAATGTCTCTTTGAGTAGCGGCTCGGGTTTCGGAACGAAGCAGGAGGGCTTCATCAGGGTACCCATGACGGCCCCTATACCGGTCCTCAAGGATGTCGTCGAGCGCGTAAAGAGCTTCACGAGCAAGCTATAGAAGTCTGAAGTTCCCAAAAAATTCCAGAAATGAACTTAATGGGAACCCCAACGAGTCATTTTTAAGGCTTCTTCCCGCTTTGAAAGAAGTTTTTAGATGATCCTGGGTGTCCCTCTCCCTATTTTAGGGCTCGTCGTGTATCCCCTCATGTTTTTTATTGGGGGGGCGTGGTGATCAAGCCATGCTCGTTTTGAGCGATAGCGATGTCGCAGGTCTGCTGACGATGGGGGAGGCGATCGAGGCGGTGGAGGGGGCCTTCGCCCAACTCCGTCGCGGCAAGGTTGTGATGCCGACTAGGAGTACTATAATGCTCCCTGAGTACAACGGAAGCATTAGCCTCATGCCCTCCTACCTTGAAGAATCCAAAGCACAGGCGACGAAGATAATCAGTATCTACCCCGATAATCCAAAGAAAGGGCTACCAACAACCGCTGCGTGGATAATTGTCAACGACCCGGAGACGGGCCAGATTATGGCATTCATGGACGGGACATATCTTACGGGTGTTAGGACTGGCGCCGTCTCGGGTGTCGCGGCTAAATACCTCGCCCCAAAGGACGCAAAGGTAGCCGCCGTCTTCGGTGCTGGGGTGCAGGCACGTAACCAAGCTTGGGCAGCTGCTACCGTCCGGAAGCTAGACGAGATCAGGGTATATGATCCCATCAAACCGGCCGTGAATAGATTCGCTGAGGACATGGAGAAGAGGCTAGGGATACCCATCGTCAAGTCGGTGAGCGGGGAAGAGGCATGCAGGGGAGCAGACATCGTGCTCACAGCCACAACCTCGAAGATCCCTGTCGTGAAGCGGGCCTGGCTCGGGGACAGGGTACACGTCTCCGCCATAGGCGCCTTCTACCCAGACTGGAGGGAACTAGAGACGGACATCATCAGGGACGCGAAGGTGGTCATCGACGAGTGGGAGGCAATAAGGCTCGAGTCTGGGGACATCCTCATACCGATCAAGGAAGGCGCCATAGACGAGTCCCATATATACGCCGAGCTCGGCCAGCTGGTCACCGGCGAGAAACAGGGAAGGACTCCCTCAGACGGCATCACAGTCTTCAAGAGCGTTGGTATCGCCATTCAGGACTCCTCAGTCGCGAACCTCGTGCTCAAGAAACTCAAGGGAAACTAAACCCTACCAAGTCAACTATCAGAGTATTAATGAATATCAGGTCCCAATAAATTAGTTATAAAATATAGTCAAACCTTCAACCCATGCGTGTATATTTCAGCAAGAATTCGCTGAAGAGTTGGTCGAGCATTATAATATGAAGTAAATGCCTCGGGGCTTTTATCCTCAGACCGGGTTCCTAGTGTTAGTGGTTAGATTGCGTATAGATGTCGTCATGCTAATTGGCGGTCTGTCCGATGTGGACCTGAAGAGGAGGATCGAGATCCTCAAGAGCTACGCCTCACCTGGCACGGAGGTGAACCTCGTCTTCACCAAAAATCCGCCTCCATCTGTTGATTCCCTAGTGGAGATGGAGTTGGCTGCCCCCGGGATCCTTGAGCGTGTAGTCAAGTCGGAGAGGGAAGGCGCCGACGCCGTCCTCATCTGGGGGGGCCACGACCCGTCACTTCTCTCAGCTCGAAGCCTAGTCAATATACCCGTCCTCGGCCCAGGGAGTGCCTCAATGCATGTCGCCAGCTTCCTCGCTGACTACTTCAGCCTCATAGTACAGCTCCCCGAGGTGGAGCAGCTCGCGTGGCGCCAGATCAGGGACTACAGGCTTGAGGAGAAGTGCGTCGGCGTCTACAGTGTCGACATCCCCGTATTGGAGCTGGGGAAGCCGGAGAGCTACGACGCCGTGAAGGAGACGGTGATCGAGTCGATCGACGACGGCGCGGACGCCGTCTGTTTCGGCTGCATGGCACTCAACAACCACGTGGACAGGCTAACCGAAGAGCTGAAGGAGTCCCACCCCGGGGCGACGATCGTTCACCCCGGCAGGACCTCGATAAGGTTAGCGGAGATGCTAGTTGAGCTGGGCTTGACTCAGAGCAGGTTCACCTACCCGAGCCCGCCAAAGCCTGTTAAGCTCTAGGCATAGTAATTATTAATTACAAATATTAGTTGAGGGCCAATAATAATTAGTGATATGCGGAAGTCCGGTACCCTCTACCTGATCCTTCTCGCTTCAGAGTTCGTACTTATAGGAGTTCTGTACACCCACAGAGGACTAATCTTGAGCGACGCCTCATCGTTCCAGGTTGGCTGGACTAATACTTGGGGCGGATCCTATAGGGATTATGCTTATGACGCAGTCTTCTCAGGCGGCTCCCTCTTTGTCACAGGCGCCTCATTCAGCTATGGCCCCGGCCCGATCAACCTGGTCCTGCTGAAGTACGGCGGGGAGGGGAAGCTGCTCTGGAATAGGACCTACTGGGAAGGGGGCTACGCTATGGGGCGCGGCATCGCCTCCGACGGCGGCTCTGTTTACGTCAGCGGCATACACATAGCCGAGAACGCGTCCTACTCGCTCCTGCTCAAATACGACCTAGATGGACGGCTCATCTGGTCGAGGGAGTGGCGGCCGGGACCCGACGCCAAGTCGAGCGGCATCGCTATCGACGCCGGTGGAAACGTCTACGTCACGGGCTACGTGATCCTCTCCGCCTTCGAGAATAGGGAGTTCCTTCTGAAGTACGGCGGTGATGGGAGCCTCATTTACTCTAGGGTTATGGACGCGAACGACACCGAGACAGCCTGGGGCCTTTCGGTCAGCGACGCGGTCTACATCTGCGGAGAGGTCACCCACAACACAACGATGCTGGAGAAGAATGGGGTGGCAACGGCCAGTATGCTACTAAAGAAGGTCAGCGTGAATGGCGAGGTGATTTGGTCGAGGGAGTCGTCGTTCGGGTTGGACAGTGTCGCGAACTCCGTGGACTCGGTTGGAGATGTGGTCGTGACGGGTTATGTGTCTTACAGGAATGGTACGGCTAAGGACGTGCTCCTGAGATTCGGCGGGGATGGCGATCTTAAGTCTACACAGATTATGGGGGTCTCGTCGATCGAGGACATAGCCTGGGGTGTGGCGGTGACGGGACCGTATACGTACCTGGTTGGCCACACCCGCCTCTACTTCGACGACCTAAGCGACGCGTCCATCTATAAGCTGGATCCCGATGGCGAGATACTCTGGGAGTACTACTACCGTGACATCAGCATCGACAGGTACAGGGCGGTTACCATCTATGGCGACGACGTCTATGTGGTGGGCGAGACGTATTGGAGGAACCTTGACATGCAGATCCTCGTGAGGAAATACACTTCACCCAACACAACACTCCCCCCCGATGAGACCCGGGTCCTCAGAATATCACCATTGCTGGTGGGGGTTCTTCTGAACATCGACACGGCTTACGGGACGACTCGCGCCCGGTATGTGAATAATAGAAAACGTAGTGCTCTATATGAGTCATAATGGCCGTAGTCAGAAAATCAGCTTAAAAACGCCAACGGCGTAGGCAATGTGGATGTTGTGAATGCACCCACTCAGACGCCGCGACAAAGAGATCACAGACGAGGCCGAGATTAAGAAAATACTCCACGAGGCGGAGCACCTGACGATAGCCATGAGCCTCGACGATGAGCCCTACCTCGCCACCCTCAGCCACGGCTATGACGGGGACCGAAACTGCATCTACTTCCACTGCGCCCGCGAGGGGAAGAAGGTGGAGATACTGAGGGCGAACCCACTCGTTTGGGGGCAGGCCCTCGTCGACAATGGATACCGGCAGGGTAGCTGCGACCACCTTTATAGGACCGCACAATTCCGCGGCAGGGTAACCTTCGTAGACGACCAAGGGGAGAAGGTGAATGCCCTCCATATCATGACTAGGCACCTCGACGAGAACCCGGAGAAGATAATGCGTGAGCAGATCACGCCCCACTCAACGGATCGCATACTTATCGGCAGGATGGACATCGATTACATGAGCGGGAAGAAAGCCGACAAGGTAATAGTGCAGCTCTAGACCTTTCTGGGGCGGCTCTTCACACCCTTGATGACACCCTCAACCATCTTGTAGACGGCCTTCAGTGCGACGCCGTCGGGGTCGCCCTTCGTGGGTAGGCTCGCGACGCCAAAGGAGGCAGCCTTCTGGTACCTGAACATGACCTCGAGGGTGGCGGAGAGTTGGTCGCTGTTGCATCCGTCCGACACAGGCGTCGAATGACCGGGCACCTCCTCGGCACTCAGCACGTCAGTGTCGACGTGTATGTAGATTATGTCTGTGAGGCTGCTGATCCTGTCCATCTGGGTCTTCACGTTCGGGCCTAGCTTACGGATGTCATCAACGGTGATGTGCTCGATGTCGCTGTTGTCGATTATCTCCTGTTCGAGGGGGTCGGTGTTGCGGACCCCGGCGAGTGCGACGTAGCGGGTTGGGAGGGGTACCTCGAGCCCGCTCTGCCTCCTGAGGCGGTGCAAGCAGAGGCCGCAGCCAACAGCCACGGGCATCCCGCCAATCATCATGCTGAGGCTCGTCTCCGGCGTGTTGATGTCTCCGTGTGCGTCGAAGTAGACAAGTCCCACCCGCAGGGGTTTCCAGTTGGGGCCGGCGAGCTGAGCCCCCGCCAGCATCCCCGTGAGCCCGACACAGTTCGAGAGGAGGGAGATGTTGAATTCGCCCCTCTTGATCTGTCCGGAGACTATCTCCGCCATGTGGCGCCCGGCCAAACCGAGCCTGTTCAGTGTTCCGTACTGCTTCTCCTCCTCGGGCGTGAGCCCCGCGGTCTTAGTCTCCGTGACCTCGACGCCGAGACGCTCAAGCAGCGAGTAGAGGCCGCCCCTCTCTATGATGTTGGGGCCCTCGTCGAACTCCTTCCTCGCGAAGTTCCCATCGTGAAGGAACTTGGCGACTCCAACGCGTAGCTTTTCGTTACCCAAATCAAGTCAAGGCTAGAGGCACCGATCTGGGAAATAGATTCTCCCATCCGGGCCGTTATCTATAAGCACGGGGGGAGGCTTGTTCACCTG
>JADGNG010000052.1 GCA_017883585.1 Candidatus Bathyarchaeota archaeon | reverse complement strand
GCTATGAAGCCATTGAGCCTCGTAGACTTGTAGAGGGCGTAGATTGGGCTGACCTCGAGGTCGTCCCTCTTCACCTTGAAGACGGTGATGACCGCGTAGAAGGTGAACCAGGCGGCGACGATTATACCGAGTGTAGTAAGGGCGTCCAATTCTTCAGCCTCCATTTTCACGTCGATGCTGCAGATATAAGGAGACCGCTCCCTATAAGTGATTGAACAATTTGTCGGATCGCGTCGAGGTGAGGTACGGGGAGGAGAGGTGGGCCCTACTAAGGTCGCTGCGGGGGGAGACCTCCGCCCTTATGCGCCCTTTGGTCGCTGCCCATATCGACTGCCTCACATACGGAAGCCTAGCAAGGGGCGACGTGAAGCCGACGAGCGACGTTGACATTTTCCTCCCGAGCCCGCCCTCGCCGGAGCTCATTGAGGCGGCTCTCGAGCGGGCGGGGATTCGCTCCTCTGAGAGAGAGATAATACAGGCGACCCCGGGATACGCCGCGAAGGGGTACGTGTACATCTCCGAGCGTAGATGCTACAGCTTTCCACTTGTCCCACTCCTTCCCACCGAGCGCGACTTCTACTCATTCGCCGGTTCCGTGGACCTGAAACAGCTAGAAGACGGCACCCGGGTACCGGGTGTCGACAAGAGGCTGATGCTTATCGAACCCACGCCGGGGGGGCACGTCGAGTCCGCTGTGACCGGGAGGGAAGGTGAGATCGCCCGCCTCCTAGGCGTGGATGTCCGGATAGTCATGGAGAGGGTGAGGACGCTGGAACGAAGACGCGCCGTCGGGCGCACCGGGGTCTACCTAAAACATATCCTGGAGTCAGACGAGGGGTTCGGGGAGGCCCTACACAGGCTCAGCCTGAGCAGGCCCGCTGTAAGAAAACGGCTCGTTTAAAAAACTGGTTACTGTGGTAGGTCCTTGAAGGCCTTGATCTCCATTCCCTGCGGGATCTTGACGCCCTCGGCGATTCTATCGCCGACGACTACCTTCACACCCTTCGACGCCGCGGCGTCTATGAGGCGACCTGTCACTATGCCGTCAAAGACGACCGCTTTCACATCCTCCGCAGCCTTGAGCTTCTCTACGAGCTCTGCTACCGGGAACCTACCCGACTCGGCATCGTCCTTCCCTATGAGGACGGCCTCGAGGGTGCCCTTGAGCCCATCTGTCAGCTTAGCGTATGCGTTGGCGAGGCTGGGTGCCTGGACGACCTGCTGTATTGGTGGTAGTGGCCCTCTCTGGCGCTGACCACGTGGGGGTCTCTCGCGTCTCTCACGCTCTGGTGCACGTTCCGGCACACGCTCGGGTTGGAGAACCTGCGGGCGCTCCTCAACCTGTGGTTGCGGTTCAGGAGGCGCTGGCCCCGACTGGAGGGCTGCGAACGCCTCCTCAACGGGTACTTTCGCCTCGAGTGCGGCCTTTATCTGGTAGGGGTCGAGTTCCTCGACCTCTGAGCCCCTTGGGGCGCGCGCCACGTACTTCGGCTTCGCAACCTGCATCAGCTCCCTCAGTATGAGGTCGCCGCCGCGGTCGCCGTCTAGGAAGGCTGTAATCTCCTTTTTCCTAGCGAGTTCGCGGATCGTCCTCGGCACCTTTACGCCTTCGACCGCGATGGAACCGGAAATGCCGGCCCGCAGGAGGTTGATGACATCGGCTCTACCCTCGACGAGGATTATGTCGTTGCGTTGGCTGATGTCGGGTGTGGCTGTTAGCCTCTCGCGCCCGTAGTGTACGGGCTCGATCTTCTTGCCTTCCTGCCCCACCTGCTCGAGCATAATCTCGATGTCATGGCTCTCCTTGACGTGCCAGTCGCGCATCAGCTCCTTCGCGCGCTCCTGTATGCGCTTGAGCTTGTCGACGCGGACATCCTTTATGCCCTCAACGGCGATCTTCGCCTCGCAGGGGCCGACCCGGTCCACAGTCTCCATCGCCGCCGCAATAATGGCAGTCTCTGGCCTGTCTAGGCTCGATGGAACCACTAGTGTGCCGGTCGTCTTGTCGTTTGCTGACTTTAGTTCGATGTCAATCCTGCCGATCTTGCCGGTGCGCTGCAGCTCACGGAGCTCGAAGTCCTTGGGGAAAAGTCCCTCAGTCTGTCCGAAGATGGCTCCGATGACGTCGTGGCGTTCAACGACGCCCTCGATTGTGAAGCGTGCCTGTATCGTGTACTTGACGCCTGTGTAGCTGTCCTTATCTCCCATGCTTATGCAACTCTGTTTGTTGTTTTCCCGATTCACACTGCCCGCGGTGCGTCCCCCTCTTCTCCTCTGGGGCTTCGCAGGGGTCCGAAGAACTCGTCCCCTCGCTTGGCTTCCATTCAGTGATTGCGGGGCATCGGCCATTCCCGGCCTTTACACCCGCGGTGAGTGTGAACCACGCCTTATGGCGCGTTTAGGATACTTTCATCTAGGAATAAAAACGTTGTCGATCAGGGGTCTGGGGCAGCGCGGTAGTTTTAAGGGGGTTTCACCGACCTTTATCTGAGGTTCGTCCTCATGGTTAAAGTCGCGATAAATGGTTTTGGTAGGACGGGCCGCCTCGCGCTTAGGGCGGCGCTAGAGAGGGACTCCAAGCTTGAGTTCGTTGCGGTTAATCGCGGCGACGCGAAGCTCCTGGGGCACCTGCTGAAGTACGACAGCGTCCACGGCAAGGCACCTTTCCCCGTTGAGGTGGAAGGTGACACGATCGTGGCCGCGGGGAAGAGGATTAAGGTCCTGAACGAGTCGGACGCTGAGAAGCTCCCGTGGAAGGACCTTGGCGTCTGGCTCGTGATCGACGCCTCAGACAAATATAGGGACAGAGACGGCGCTGGCAAGCACATTAAGGCTGGGGCTAGCAAGGTTCTCGTCGGCGCCCCGGGTAAGAAGCTCGACGCCACAATAGTTCTAGGCGTAAACGACGGCGTATACGATCCCGCGAAGCATAATCTCGTCAGCAACGCGAGCTGCACCACGAACTGTGTTGCTCCGGTCGTCAAGGTCCTCAACGACCGCTTCGGTCTCGAATCCGCGATGGTCTCAACGATACACGCCTACACGGGGAGCCAGATGATCCTCGACCGTGCGGACAAGGACCTGCGTAGGGCGCGTGCCGCGGCGATGAGCATCATCCCGACGACCACTGGCATGACGAGCGCCATCGGCGAGGTCCTCCCCGAGCTGAAGGGCAAAGTCGACGGAACGGCTTTCCGCGTCCCGACCCCCGATGTGAGCCTCATCGACGTCTCCGCGGTACTTAAGGCGAAGCCGAGCGCCGACGAGATCAATGCCGCCTTCAAGGAGGCCGCGGCAGGGAAGATGAATGGTATACTCGGATACGACAATGAGCCCCTCGTCTCCATCGACTACGTCCACAACCCCCTCAGCGCCATCGTTGACGGCACATCTACCATCTCGAACGGGAGCATGGTGAAGGTTGTCGCCTGGTATGACAACGAGTATGGGTACAGCTGCAGGACGATCGAGCTGGCCGAGAAGATGGCCAGCCACGCCAAGTAGGTTCTCTTACCGGGTGACCCGGAGCTTCTTCATCTTTTCTAGGTTCTCCGGCTTCCTCTCAAAGTAGATCCTCACGGGTTCGAGGAGTTTGACCATCGCCTCCGCCGTGGCTGTCTTGAGGTCCATCGGATGGAGCTTGCCGTCTGCATAGGTCTTGGCTAGCTCCTCATAGCTCTCGAAGGATATGTCTCCGCCAAACTTTGCTGGGCGTTCCACGTCCAGCTTTCCCAGCTGGGGGAAGACTATCATGCGTGTGTGCTCGAGTACGGGGTTGCCCTCGACCTGCTTTGGCGGGCAGAAGGCATCCTTGTACTTGGTCCTGATGTCGGCTGGCTCGTCGTTCACCCAGATGGCACCCTTAGTGATGCTCTTCGACATCTTAGTCGATATGAGCTTGTTGATGCCCTCGTCCTCATCGAAATTACCCTGTATAGTGGAGTCCTGGAGACCGGGGAGAAGCGGGTTGTGTAGGCACACCGGGGGCTTGAAGCCCAGCTTCGGTGCCACCTCTCTGCAGAGCATGTGTACCTTCCTCTGGTCCATGCCCGCGCAGGCTGCGTCAAGTCTCATTTGGAAGATGTCGGAGGTCTGGAGGGCGGGATATAGTACCCAGCTCGACTCGACGTCCTCGGCGTCTGCGCTGCGCCCCATTATGGGCATAGCCCTAAGCGCCCTCTTCATTGTCGTCGCCTTCATGACGCGGACGACCTTCTCCCAGTAGTCCTTGTGGCTGACGATGTCGCTAGCCCAGAGGTACTCGACCTTCCCCTCGGGGAGGCCTAGAGCTGTGAAGCAGTCCTTGAAGTATTCGGCGCCAGCGCGTATATTGTCGAGGTCGCCGCCGAGCTTGTTGTTTATCCAGCCGTGCCACTCCGCGAGGTAGATTATGAAGTGGAAACCCGCGTCGGCGTAGTCCTTCATCTTATTCCCCACGATTAGGCCTGTGCCGGCGTGCATCATGCCGCTCGGCTCGAATCCGACGTATCCCCTGGGGTGATCGTTCGTCTCAAGCAGCGTCCTGACCTCCGCGGGGGTGATTATCTCCTGGAGGTTCTGGGTTACTAGCCTGTATCGGGTCTCGGTGTCCATCTCTTCGCCTTTGGAATCTCTCAGAGGCTCCGCTATAAAGGTTTGAGGGCAGCGGTCGCTGCCCCACCCGATTAAAGAGATAAGCGGAGTAGACATACTACCATTGAGTTGTCCCGAAAAACCAGCGGCAGGAGGCTCAAAGCCGCCTCCCTAGTGTATGCCCCAGCATTGAAGGTAGCGAAGGCAATCGCGGAGGGCAGCATCACATCAATCGAGATAACCAAGGAGATTCTGCGAAGGGCCGAAGCATACAACCCAAGGCTCAACGCAATAGTCACTCTCCTCGCTGAGGAGGCACTCGCCGACGCGAAGAAGGCCGACCAGGTCATCAAGAAAGGCGGAGCCGTCGGTCCACTTCACGGGGTCCCCGTCACGATCAAGGACTGCTTCGAGGTGAAGGGTGTCAGGACAACGGCCGGGTCGATAGCCCTCGCTGACTATGTCCCCAAACGGGACGCGGCAGTAGTGGGGCGGATGAGAGCCGCGGGAGCCATCATCATCGGCCACACGAACGTCCCCGAGCTCGCCGCCGACTGGCAGTCTTACAATGCCGTCTTCGGGACGACGAACAACCCGTGGGACACGGCGCGTACCCCCGGTGGCTCCACTGGCGGAGGAGCAGCGGCCCTAGCCGCTGGGATGACCTTCCTCGAGGTGGGTAGCGACATCGGTGGCTCGATAAGAGTTCCTTCCCACTTCTGCGGCCTCTATGGGCACAAGCCGAGCCTTGGAGCCGTCTCTGCTAGGGGGCACATACCTCCGATGCCTGGGACGCCCCCCGGTGACCCCGCCTTCAGCGTCGCCGGTCCCCTCGCGAGGAGCGCGGCGGACCTCAGGCTCGCCATGGAGGTACTCGGCGGGTCAGACGGTGGACTCGAGAAGGTATTTTCGTGGAGGTTATCATCACCTAGGAGGTCTAGGCTCAGCGATTACCGCCTCGGGTACATCATCGACGACCCGCTGTGCCGGACCTCATCGGAGGTCAAGGAGCCCCTCGAGAGGATGGTTAAGGTGCTGAAGGGGGAGAGCGTCGACATGGTAGCTGGTTGGCCGAGCGGTATTGAGCCGAAGAAACTATTTGATGACTACCGATACCTCCGTTACGCATCGGGGGCAGGTGGCCTTAACGGCGACCAGATATACGAGCGACTCAGGATGGAGACAGTGAACGACGGCTCCGACGAGTACACTGCAGCGCACGCCTACGCGTCGACTGTTAAGGAGTTCCAGGACTCGATGGCGAGGACGGCCCTGGCGAAGGAGGCGTGGCTAGACTACTTCGGTGGCGTCGACGCGTTGCTCGTCCCTGTAGCCTTCGTCCCCGCTTTCCCGCATGACCATATAACGCCTCTGAAATCCAGAATTATCCAGACCCCAGAAGGGGAGAGGAAGTATCAGGAGCTACGCTTCTGGATAAGCTTCGCGACACTCTGTGGGCTTCCAGCGACGGTAACCCCGGTTGGCTTAACCAAGGGCGGGTTGCCCGTAGGAATCCAGATAATCGGTCCCTTCATGGAGGACGCCACGACAATTGACTTGGCGGATAAGATTGGGCAAGTAGCAGGTGGCTTTAGATCGCCTCCTGGTTTCTAGGTTATTTCAAACGTTAATGGTGGGCGGGGCGTCCCTGTGCCTCGCGACAAACACACAGCATCACGGTTTAGAGCCAACGCTCCACTCAGCTGAGCTCTCTCAAATCGCGAGGAGTCCGACGCCCGTGCCCTGCCCGCCTGTTCCATGACTGGGTAACCCCGTCTTCACCGGTGACCCTCCGCGGAGTCCGTCTGCATGGCGCGTCGTCTTGGCGGGCAACCATTACTCGGAGCCGGGGGCTTATATCCTTACAGGAGGGCTCCTCAGTTGGTGATTGGTCCCCAGGTCGGACGGCTTGAGCTAGGGCTGGCTCACTCACGAAGATATTTTTGTATTCCAATCCTCAAATCCATTTAAAAACGAGGAAAACGGGATTTTCCGAGTCAAACGTATGAAAAATTGGCGTTATAATGGATCGTTTTTAATATGAAAAAGAGGTTTTTCACACCATGTCTGGAAAGATCCCCTCCCCCGAGGAGTTCTTCGGTCACCAGATGGGGGCGGACCGGAAGCTGGCCAGCTGGGACCGCTTGGTCGAGTACTTTAATGCCTTGGGTAAGTCGCCGTGCGTGAAGGTGGTGGAACTGGGCAAGTCAACAGAGGGTAACCCGTTCATCCTCGCTGTCATCACGAGCCCGGAGAACATGAAGAAGCTGGACAGGATCCGGGAGGCGAGTTGGAGGATCGCCCACCCGAGGGGGGTCCCCAATGAGGAGATAGCGGGTATAATCACCGAGGGCAAGGCCATCATAGCGATGACGATGAGCATTCACGCCACCGAGGTCGGGGGGACGCAGATGGCTCCGGAGCTAGCCTACGAGGTCGCGACGAGCCCAGCCTTCGAGGAGGTCCGCCGAAACGTCGTTCTCCTACTCATCCCCTGCTTCAACCCCGACGGCCAGATCATGGTCACCGACTGGTACAACAGGTACCTCGGTACCGAGTATGAGGGGGGTAGCCCTCCATGGCTCTACCACAAGTACACGGGGCACGACAATAACCGCGATGCTATCAATCTCAGCATGGTCGAGAGCCAGATGGTGGCGAGGGTCCTCTACGGCGAGTGGCACCCTCAGGCGTACATCGACTACCATCACATGGGGAGCTACGGCGCCAGATTCTACATACCCCCATTCAGTAATCCACTAGACGACCAGGTCGACCCACTAGTCTGGACGGAGCAGGAGCTCTACGGTGGGCTCATGCACGTGATGCTTGAGGCCGCGGGGAAGACGGGCGTCGAGTCCGCCGCGACTTACCCGGGTGAGTTCATGCCCACCTTCAACTACGTCCCATGCTGGCACAACATCTGTGGCATGCTCACGGAGTCCGCCAGCGCTGGGATAGCAACCCCCATTTGGGTCCACTACCACCAACTCAAGCCGAGCAGCCGAGGCCGCCCCGAGTACAGGACGCAGATGGGCTTCCCCCACCCATGGCCCGGCGGGGCGTGGAGGCTGCGCGACGTCGTCGAGCAGCAGAAGATAAGCGCAATAGCCACCCTGATGGCCGCCTCCAGTTTCAGGGAGACCCTGCTACGGAACATGCACCTGAAGGCGACCCACGCCCTGGAGAAGGGACTCAATGAGGCTCCATACGCCTTCGTGGTGAAGGCGGAGCAGCATGACGAGCTGACGACGTACAAGCTCCTCAAGATCCTGATGGATATGGGTGTCGAGGTCCAGAGGAGCCTGAGAGAGTTCACAGCGGGTGGCGTCACGTATCCCCGCGGTACGCACGTCGTTTTCACCTCCCAGCCATGCAGGTCTTACATAATCAGTCTCCTGAAGCGGACCTACTACCGCGTCGGACCGTGGAGTAAGAAGCCCGACGGGACACCGCTCACCCCATACGACCTAGCCACCTACACGATACCTGAGTTCATGGGGGTTAGGCTACACGAGGTGGAGAAGTCATTTGACGGCTCCTTCGAGGCGGTGCCGAGCCTCAGGTTCCCTAGGGGAGAAGTCGCCGCGCCCGCCCCGAACGGCTGGTTGCTAGACACCCGAATCAACGATGGCTATGCAGCCATCAACAGACTGCTCCGGCGCGACGTCGCGGTGAGGAGGCTAACCGCCCCACTGAAGGTGGGCGAGCAAACCCACCCGCCCGGGACGTGGCACATTGTCGGCGAGGGCGCCCGAGACAAGCTAGAGAAGATTTCCAAGCGCTACCACCTCATCTTCGAAGCCGCTCCCGAGGGCGAGATGAAGGAGACGCCAACCCGCCAACTTAGAATAGGAATCTACCAGCGCTACTACGGCGGGAACACGGACGAGGGCTGGACCCGGTGGCTCCTCGAGCAGTACAGGTTCCCCTACAAGACGGTGATGGACAAGGACATCAAGAAGGGGAGGCTCGCCGAAAAGTATGACGTGATAATCCTCCCCTCTGACCACAAGAGCATGATAACCGGCGAGGGGATCGAGGAGTACTACGAGAAGAGGTGGCAGGGCACCATGACGATGCCGAAATACCCCCCAGAATATAGGAGCGGCATCGGGAAGGAGGGCGTCGAGAAGTTGAAAGGCTTCGCCGAGGCCGGTGGTTCCATCCTCTGCCTAGGTGAGTCGAGCGACTTCGCAATAGAGGAGCTGAAGGTCCCAGTGAAGAACGTCCTCACGGATGTGAAGTCCACAGAGTTTGTCTGCCCCGGCTCAACGCTCCACGTGAACGTGGACTCGACCAATCCGCTCGCGTGGGGAGTCCAAGAGGACCTACTCGTCATCTTCCGCAGCCACGGCGCCTTCGAGGTGAAGCCGGGGAACAGGAACGAGGACTATGGAGTCGTCCTCACATACCCTGATGACCATATAATGGAGAGCGGCTGGCTACAGGGAGAGGAGAGGCTCTCACGGAAAGCCGCGATGGTGGAAGCGAAAACTGGGAGGGGGCGCGTCATCCTATACGGATTCGCCCCCCAGTACAGGGCACAGAGCGACGCCGCCTTCAAGTTATTATTCAACCCACTCGTCGGCTGACCCTATATATCATTCATACATTTTGAGCTACAATCATTACTTAGCCTTACAGCGAAGACGTTTTATAGGAAGACCCTCTCTGCTTCAAGGATAAGTGGTAGATATGGATGTAAGCAAATTCGCGAAGAAAGAACTCCTTGCCATGGGAGGAGGCTCCTCAACCCGAGCAGCGGTCACCCCCGACCCCAAGCTGATCAACCTTGGCGCGGGTGACCCCGACTTCAACCAGCCAAACTTCATCAACAAAGCCGTCTACGACGCTATGAAGCAGGGGCACACCCATTACGAGTTCACAGGCGTCCCCGAGTTCAAGAACGCGATCGCGAAATACTACGCAAAGTACGGCGTGAAGATCGACCCCAACACCCAGCTCTGCATCGACTCCGGTGGCAGCCAGGCCATCTTCCGCGCCTTCGGCGCCATCCTAAACCCCGGCGACGAGATCATACTCCTCGACCCCGCCTACCAGGGCTACTTCCAGCCAGCAGCCTACTTCGGCGCAAAGATGGTCCGCGTCGCGATGAAGAAGGACAAGAAGGGCCTCTGGAGGCCCGACGTCCCAGCCATCGCCAAGGCATGCACGCCCAAGACGAAGGCCATCATGATCTGCAGCCCCGACAACCCGACGGGCGCGGTCTACACCGAGAAGGAGCTAAAGGCCCTCGCCGACGTCTGCATCGACAAGGACATCCTCTGCATTAGCGACGAGATCTACACCGAGTTCATCTGGGGACGCAAGAAGTTCATCCCGACGATGAGCATCAAGGGCATGGAGGACAGGACCCTCGCCCTCATGAGCTTCAGCAAGACCTTCGCCTGGACCGGATGCCGTGCAGGCTACACAATCGCGAGCCCAGAATTCAGCACCCTGCTGAACAACGTCCCGATCGGCATCATCGGTATGCCAGTGCCCTTCCAGTACGCAGGCGCAGCAGCCCTCGAGAAGGGCTGGGGCTTCGTCAGGAAGATGAGGAAGGAGTACAAGAAGAGGATCGATTTCAGCGTCAAGAGGCTGAACGAGATCAAGGGTATAAAGTGCGCCTACCCAGAGGGTACCTTCTACGTCTTCCCCGACATCAGCGAAGTCGGCATGCCAGCTGCCAAGTTCGGCCAGGAGCTGCTCCTACAGGAGAAGCTCCGCGGTGCACCCGGCACGGGCTACGGCCAGGCCGCCGAGGGACACATCAGGTTCGCCCTCGTCGACAAAATGGACCGCCTCGAGGACGCCTGGAACAGGGTCGAGCACTTCGTAAAGAAAAACGGGAAGAAGTAAACTTCCCAATCCTCTTTTTTAATTAATTAGTTCCTTTTTCAGACCCAGATAGAGTGAGCCTTAGTAAGATTCCTATATCCGGATAACCCCTAAACGATGGTCAAGCGGTAATGGGGAGACGAAAATTGGATTATATGGTTCTCCTGTTCGTCGAGTGCATAGTCTTCTTCGCTGCCCTCGTCAGCGGGTTGACAGGCTTCGGATTCGCCCTCGTCCTGGCTCCCAACCTCATGCTTCTCCTCTCCCCGAAGACCGCCGTTCCCGTCGTCACATTGCTGAGCGTTGTGCTCAACTCCATACTCTTCTATGAGGCGAGGAGGTGGGCGAGTCCACGCGAGATTCGCCCCTTATCGCCTCCGGGCTCCTCGGGATGCTCTGTGGTAGTCTTCTGCTCATCTACCTGAACGTCCCCCTCCTCAAGCTGCTAACCGGTGTCGTCATCATCACCTTCGCGATCGCCCTCCTACTCAACATAAAGATCGAGCTAAACTCCCGGCTCCTTCAGGTCCCAGTTGGGTTGCTCAGCGGATTCCTTGGTGGCTCTACCTCGATGAGTGGGCCGCCCGTCGCCTTATTCTTCCAGAACAGGGGCTTCGAGAAGCGGGTCTTCAGGGCGAACCTCATCGTCTACTTCATCCTCCTCTACCCACTTACCCTACCCACGTACTATCTCGGGGGGCTCTTGACTGGTGAAGTCTTCTCAACCGCATTGCTCGCAGCGCCCGCTATGGTTGCTGGTGCCCTGCTTGGTGCAAGGCTCTTGTACAGGGTTGATGAGGGGCTGTTTCGCAGGATCACCCTGCTACTCGTCATAGCCTCAGGGGTTTTCTCGATCTTGACAGGGATTGGCCTCATCAAATAATTCGACTTGTGAACTAAGCATAGGTCACCTGTTCGTGCATAAATACACCCTAAAAATAACATTTTATAATAAGATTGAATCCCCAACCACAAACGTACTGAATATGAACCCAAACCCCCCGAGGCCAGCCTACCAGATTGCCCTACTGTTCCTGATCGCCTTAGAGGTACTAGCGTTCGAACTTCGGAATAATGCCCTGGTAATCGGGGTTCTGATAATCATTATGATCATCGCTATCTACTGGTTCAGATACGCCAGGACTCACTCGCTAAAGTCAAAGTATAGCCCAAAGAACGCGGTACCGAAGGAAGACTGGAAGGGGAAAACCGACAAGGACAACAACCCCCTCTGAGCTCACGAGACTAGTCTTTGCCCCTGTTCTTGTCTGCGTATGCCTTCGCCATCTCAAGTGGCGGCTGAATCTCGGCCGGGATGGGGGATACATACTTCCTCCCAGCCAGTCGACTAGTGTGCTCATCCTTCGCCTTCTTAACTATCTCGGGCTTCGTCAGCAGGTCGAGCACCGTCCCAGCTGTGACCTTACTGCTGAAGATGAGGCTCTTGTGGCCAAGCCCCATCGCACCGCATGCGACCCACTGCCAGCTGTGGGCGGGGCTGCCGAGGGGATAAGTCGACGTATTATACTCGACGGCCGGGACGACCCAGCTGACGTCACCGACGTCCGTGCTACCAGCGCTACAATAGTCCTCTCCGTATGGGTCGAGGACGTCGTCCGCCATATCCATGTCCGCGTACCGCTTCCACATGGGCACCTTTTGCCTCTTCATGTCATCGATCTTCACCTGTCTGTCGAGATCAGCGTTGATCTTCTTGGCGAATGCTAGCTCCTGCTTCGTGAACTGGGGGGCTCCTATCTCCTTCATGTTGC
>JADGNG010000051.1 GCA_017883585.1 Candidatus Bathyarchaeota archaeon | reverse complement strand
CCGAAAAACCGAGCTCTTTGAGAGCTTTGTCTAGCTCCTCACGATTAGGAACCTTGCCATGCCAGCCAGCGACGCCTTCCATGAAACTAACACCCTTTCCTTTCACGGTGTTAGCGATGATCACAACCGGTTTGCCTTTGACTTTCGAGGCTTCGTCGAAACCTCGAAGGATGTCCTCCATGTCATGGCCATCGATAACAATCACGTGCCACCCGAAGGACCTGTATTTATCTGCTAAAGGTTCTATCGCCATAACGCTGCACACATTGCCGTCTATCTGGAGGTTGTTCTTGTCAATGATCGCGATGAGATTGTCGAGCTTGTAATGAGCCGACTCCATCACCGCCTCCCATACCTGCCCTTCCTGTTGTTCACCATCTCCCATTATACAATAGACTCTGTAATCCTTCTTGTCCAGTTTACCAGCCAGCGCGATGCCAACAGAAATGGACAGCCCCTGTCCTAAAGAGCCGGTTGATGCCTCGACACCATCCAATTTCAACCAATGAGGGTGACCTTGGAATGGACTGCCGAGCTTACGTAGTGTCATCATATCTTCGACATTGAAGTATCCCGACATCCCAAGACCTACATACAAAGATGGCGCCTTGTGACCAGCCGAGAATATTATCCTGTCCCGGTCTTTCCAGAAAGGATTCTTTGGATCATGCTTCGCGACACTCAAATATAATGCAGCCACGATGTCCATAATCGAAAGAGTGCCTCCGGAATGGCCGGATTTCGCGGCATGTAGCGCAATCAGACTATACGCGCGCATCTTATTCGCGGTGGTCTTCAGTTCAGTCACAGATAGTTTATTTTGCGCATTCCCCGTCTGGGAATCTATGATCGGCATAAAAACACCATTTTTTTAGAACTTATAAGCATATGCTAATGGGCATCAGAACTTATGAACATGTAAATGTCCATTCAAAACGTCTCGATCTGTTCCGGCATAAGCACAGGGGAGCTCTATGAGTCACGGATAAAAACAAGACCGCAACATCTGAGAGGACTGGCGGGAGAATGAAATTGAAAACGCGCTTAATGTATTTGTTTACTGTAATTCCTCACCATACCATAGAAAAAAACCTAATTATTCACCCGAAAAGCCGTTTCAGTCTTTAAAAAGGTCTGATAAAGTAAGCCATGGCTTATTCCAAAACCTTTTAAACACTGGATGACGCATAGCGAAACGGGAGCAAGAATGTCCGGTGAACGTTTCCTCCAGCGTTAAGGCTGGATTCTACCCGACTCCCGAATCAAAGAACCTAGTACAATCCCTCAACGAGCTTAAGAGGGAGTTATCCAGATTCGGGAAGACAAACCCAGACAGGATCGGCTACAACCGATTGGTGAAGAACGTCGACTCCCTGGAGGAGTCGCTTAAGGAGCACTACCGCGAGCTCTACGCGATCGAGGGCGCCTTGGAGGCAGCCTCGGAGAGGAGGCTAACGGAGAAACAGAGGATGATGCTCCATATCGTCTCCGAGGTCCAGGGGGAGACCCTCTACACGACTCTAATCGACAGGGTCTCGGAGGAGCTCGACATACCGAAGTCAACGGTTCGCTGGAACCTGAAGGGGCTCCGCGACGCGGGGCTAATCGCTGCAGGAGACCGTAACAACAAAGGCGTCCCGGTGAGACTCACCGAAACCGGCAGGGTGATGGCCGGCATCGTCTCTCCCTCCTAGGGTAACTGTTTTAACCACCCGTTACCCGGAGGAGAGGTGATGTAGCATGTCCGTCAAGGCATACATCATGATCAATGTCAAGACCGGAACCGAGGACGCTGTCTGCGAACAGGTCCTCAAGTTCAGCGAGGTCGATGAAGCGGCCGCCATTTACGGTGAGTTCGACCTGATTCTTAAGGTGAAGGCGAAGGACATGAACCACCTCGATAGGCTAATCGTGGATAAGCTTCGAGGGATACCCGATATCCTTCTCACCGCGACGATGCTCATCGCGAAGGAGTATAAGTGAGCCCCGTAAAGTTTAATATAGAAACCCCCTTCATTTGCTTGGCGCGTGCCCTGGTAGTATAGTCCGGCCTAGTATGTTCGGCTGTCACCCGAAAGATCCCGGGTCCAAATCCCGGCCAGGGCGCCACTTCTTTTCCTTATGTCTTATTTTGTGACATAATCGAGAGGTACGGATGGGATATTTTAACTTCTTTTAATGATTGGTATCGTATCCAGGCTTCGATTGTTTACATCATCATATCCTCTTTTTAGAGGGTAGCCTCTAGCTGGCCAACGAAATCCTCGAATTGTTGCATACCCTTGCGCCAGAAGTCTTCGCTTGTAACGTCGAACCCTACGTCCTTGGCCAGTTCAGTCGGGCTTCTACTCGAGCCGGCGGCTAGGAGGGTTCTCAACTTGGGTACGAATGCCAAGCCTTGTTCTTTGTAGAGTCGGTATAAAGCGAAAACGAAGAGTTGGGCGTAGACGTAGGGATAGTTGTAGAAGCGGTAGTTGGGTATGTAGTAGTGTGGCTTCATCGTCCACTCCCACTTCATCTCGGGGAGCCACTCGATGGCGTCCCCGTATATCTTATCTCTCCCTGCAGTCCACAGGCTGGACACCGTTTCCCCATCAAGGAACTTTCCCTCCTTTATTGCGTCATACATACCCTGCTCGAAGAAGACGCGAGCGCTTACCTGATAGGCGGCCATCCCAAATTCGTCAAGAACAGTGGCTAGGATAGCTCTTTTCTCCTCCCTCGTCTTCGCCTCTGCTAGGAGCCTATCTGTGAGAAGCAGCTCCCCGAAGACGCTCGCCGTCTCCGCTATGCAGCTGCCTATCTCATAGTTGCTGGGTTTCTGATGTCGGCTCCCTAGGTAGGCGTGGACTGCATGGCCCAGTTCGTGCGCCTGGGTGTAGACATCTCCCATCTGACCGTTAAAGCTCTGGAGGACCCAGGCACTCTTCCCGGCAAGCCAGCTGGCGCAGAAGGCACCACTACGTTTTCCGTTCCTTACCTCGGCGTCTATGTGGCGGCGCCCATACATCTCGTCGACCCATCCCGCCCACTCAGGGTCGAAGCTCCTGTAAGCAGAGACTACTTCTTTTCTAGATTCCTCCCAAGTGTACTTTTTCTCGGGGACTCCGGGAAGCGGAGCGACTATGTCCCAATTTCCAAGTTTTTCCAGTCCCATAAACTTCGCTTTGAGGCGAAGGTAGCGGCGGTAAGCTTCGACGCTCCCCTCCATCGTCCTCATTAGGGCGTCAATGGCAGCCTGCTCCACGTCGTTGTCTATGATGCTCTGCGTCATCGGTGCAGGGTACTTCCTCCACTCGCACATCTGGAGGTGGTCACCGCAGATGCTCCTGATGGCGCTGGCCCAGAGTTGGTCGTCCCTGCCTAAGCCGTCGTAGACGACACGGTTCGACTCCTTTCTCAGCTCCCTGTTGGTGCTCTGGTAGAGGCTTATGATCTCCCCGTAGGGCATCGTCTTCTCGACGCCGTCGATCATAATCTTGAAGGTGCGTGTACCGAGCCAGTCACCTTGCAGCTGGGACCAGGCTGAGACCCCGTTCTGGTCCTTCGACATTGTAATCTTCTCTAACTCCTCCGTCATAACGTGGGGTATCCTGCGAACTATCCTCTCGAGGAAGTGCTTGTATTCCTGGAGATTGGTGTCGGTGACGAGCCCAGGCTTCGCCTTAAGAAGATCACCGAGCTCTATTTCCATGAAGGCGAGAGCCTGCCCCGCCCTCGTTCCTGCCTTCTTCAATGCCTCGTTGAGCCTCTTCGAGACGGCGTCGGTGGAGTCGGCGCTATATCTGAGGCTGCTATATTCCGTCACCCCCTCGTACCTTAGGGAGAAGTCGTCACGGGCCGTGAGGAGGGCGAGGAGCCCCTTCGCATCTAGATCCTTGATCTTCCCCCTGTACCTCCTAGCAAGCCCATTCGCGGCCTCGACCATCTCCTCTAGTTTACTCGTGATCCAGTCCGGGTCCGTGTTCTCGACTAACTGTGCGATGTCCCACCGCATCTTCTCCGCCAAAGCAGTCATCACTGAGAACTGTCTGACCGACCACGGAGATTAATCGTTCCCTCCGCTCGCGCCCCGAAGACGCTTTCAGTCATCCCTTCTCCAGTGCCTCCCTGAGGCTGTTCGTCCCCTTCTGGTAGTCCCTCCAAAGTTTCCCACCGGTAACGCCGCCATCGACGAAGAGGTTCTGTCCCGTTACAAACCTTGAGTCGTCGCTGGCGAGGAAGAGTACAGCCTTGGCGACTTCCTCCGGCATGATAGGGCCGCGTAGGGGCTGGGTGTCCCTAAAGGCGTCCTCGATGATGTGCATCTTCGCTTCAGCTTGGTCCCGTGTTAGGCTCCGGGCTATCCCGATCATCGGCGTAGGTATGTAACCGGGACTGACGCAGTTCACTCTGATGCCCGCCTCGCCGAGCTCCATTGCGACGCTGCGGGTGAGCTGGACTATCCCCGCCTTCGAGGCACTGTAGATGTGGTTGCCGAAGCCAGCTAGAATGGCGGCGGTACTTGCTGTGTTTATGATGCTTCCTGCGCCTTGTCTCCTCATCACGGGGGAGGCATGCTTTATCCCGAGGAAGGCGCCCCTGAGGTTGATCCTGAGGGTTCTGTCGAAGTCCTCAAGCTTCACCTCCTCGATTGGGCCAACGGCGCCGACGATGCCCGCGTTGTTAAACATGATGTCAAGATGGCCCCAGGTGTCCACGGCGGCTTTTACCGTGTCTTTTATTTCCTCTTCCTTCGAGACGTCTGTATGGCGGTAGACCACCCTATCCTTCAGGGCATTCTCAAGGCGGTGTCCCCGCTCGTCCTCTACGTCGGCCGCGATGACTTTGGCTCCCTCCGACGCGAAGAGTCTGACGCTTGCCTCACCTATTCCGCCGGTGGCGCCCGTGACCACCGCGACCTTGCCATCAAGTTTACCCATGCAAATCAACACGATATCATCGCATAGTGTATTTCACGGTATCCTGACGCCCACATGGAATAGCTTATCTTGAGGCCGTCGCCTCCTGTTTTTAGTGCTCGTCTTGCCACTCTACAAAATGCTCGACAAGGCTGACCGGCTCCTGAAGGCGGGGAGGATCGAGAGGCTTGACAATGGACACTACAATGTTATCGGGGACCATGGTACTTACACCCTCGTCGTGAGGAATAATCGGGTTTACTGCAGCTGCCCCGGGTACCAGGAGAAGGGGGTCTGCAGCCACAGCCTCGCCGTCATGAAGCTCACTCAGAGCCCACGCGACAGGTACTGATCCAAAAATTGAAACCGGCGAAGCCCCCAACACTCTTCGACACGCTTTGACGACATCCGAGGGTTTCCTAGAGGTCGGCGAATACAAAATCCACTACGCCACCTGGGGTAAGAGGGGCAGAAAGATAGTCATCCTCCATAGCATGGGGATGGACGCCTACAGCATGGAGAAGATGTGCGAGTCACTGGCGGACAGGTATCAGATACTCGCCCTCACTATCCTCGCACACGGGGACACAACGGTCCCATCAAAGACCGTTACTCTGCCCGAGCACGCGGAACTAATGAGGGAGTGCTACCTGAAGCTGGACTACTCCCCCTGCGTTCTCATAGGCCACAGCATAGGGGGGAGGATGAGCATGATTCTCGCAGCGGAGCACCCCGACGAGGTGAAGGGGCTGATACTCGTCGACATCGCCCCACCCGACCCTGTATCCCGCCCCTGGAGCCAGCAGGCACCAGAATCGATGAGGAACGAGGCTGATGCGAAAGCGTACCTCAAACAGAGGTATCCTGGGTTCTCCCCCGAGTACCTTGAGAACCGGCTGCGTCATGGCTTCGTAAAGCAGCCGGACGGTAGCCTGCAGCCGAAGCCCACCGGAAGCCCGACGATGACGAGCTACTATACCGACCTCTGGCCCTACGTCGAGCGGATAAGGGTAGCCGCTAAGCTAATACTAGGCTCAGAAAGCCCGCTCGTGACCCCTGAGAAGAGGGAGAGGATGGTGAAACTGATCCCTGGCCTGGAGGTCGTGGCGGTTAAGGGGGCGAGCCATATGGTGCCGCAGGATAGACCAGCGGACTTCGAGAGGGAGGTCAGGGTCTTTCTCCAGAAGCTGAGGTGGTAGACATCGTTTCTGGCTGAGTTCATTCCTAAACGATCGTTACTGAGTCGTCGACTTTTTGGCTAGTTCCCTGCCGAGGTCACGGCACTTGCTCAGAATATCTTTCGAGGGCGCGCCAGGGCAGCCGAGGGGTACCCCGACTAATGTGCCGATATACTTGAAGAGGTTAATCATGACCTCCCTTACCCTGCCGCCTCCCCCGTGGCTGTAAAAAAGGGAGTAGGGCTTGCCCTTCATTCCCTCGACGCCCTTCCTGGTATGGAGTATGTAGTGATCATCCATGAAGGTCTTGAGGCCGCCAGCGACATAGCTGTAGTAGTCGGGTGAGCCAAAGGCGACGCATGCGTACTGGGGGAAGGTGGAGGCGTCGAACCGCCCATTGTTGGTGTTGAAGAGAGTCACGTCGCACCCCGCGGAGCGCAGCCCCTCCGCCACTGCCTCCGCCATCTTACCCGTGTTACCGAACTCCTGACTGTGATACAGGACGAGAGCCTTGATCAAGTCTGAGACCTAGTAGAACTCTAGCAGTGGCATTTTTATCGTTTCAGATAGAATACACCGGCGCAAGCCTTTTCACGGCTGTAGGGGGAGTTGGTTGAGACCTTGACGGCGAGAGAGAGTGGCCTCGTCTTCTTCATGAGGGTCGCCGGCTACATGGCGGCGCTCTTCGCCACTTTCATCGGCTATGGCATGATCCAGCCCCTCCTTGCCCTGCACACGAGTGGCTTCGTCGGAACATCCTACCTGCTTGTGGGTGTATTGATCTCGACCATCGGCCTCGTGAAGGCGGGGCTCGGCCCGGTTAGCGGCTTCTTATCCGACGTCCACGGACGGAAGAGGCTCGCCACGGTTGGGGCGGCGACGATAGCTACGAGCCTCGCCGTCGTCTACCTATCCTCCTCGGTCCTGATGCTAGTCATCGGCTTCGTCCTCTACGGGGCGGGGCAGGCGATGTTCTTCCTAGCTATGATGACTGCGATGGTTGAGGCCGCTGGCCCCGAGAGGAGGGCCCTTGCCATGGGGCTCTACGAGGGGGGAAACGGCTTCGCAATAATGATAGGCTCTGCAGCGTCCAGCGTACTCGTCAACATGATCGGTGTCGCCGCTGTCTTCGGCGTCGCCTCCGCCTTCTCTGCTGTGGCCTTCATATTCAGTATCGTGCTCGTCAGGGAGACCTCCGCTCCCACAGGGGTGAGGGGGCCAGTGCTCGACGTCGCTGGTCTTAGGGGAATCGTCGGCCCCGAGTACCTTGCCGCCATGTATACCGCCTTTCTATTCATGTACTCCCAGAATGTCTTCAGCTCAATAATTCCACTCTACACTACGCAGACGAGCCTCCTCAGCATCGAGGAGTTGGCGCTACTCTTCGTAGCCTTCGCTGGGGCTACTTCTCTCGGCTCATTCCTCGCGGGCCCTGTCTCGGATCGTGTCGGGAGGAGGCTGCCAATCGCAGTGGGAATGGGGTTCACATCACTGAGTTTCATCGGATTATTTGTGGCAGGTTCGCCTCTGGCGCTGGCGGCTTCTAGCCTCGCCCTAGGTTTCGGCACCGGCTTCTTCCACCCCGTCGCTAGTGCCCTCGTTGCCGATATATCCACCCCAGAGAACCGGGGTAAGGCCTTCGGCTTCTACCGACTTACGAGGGACCTTGGTACGTTTGCGGGGCCTGCGGTGGCGGGGATTGTGTCAGCGCTCCTCGGAGTCGGCTCACTCTTCCTCCTCAACGCTGGGCTAGCAATGGTTGGATGCCTCCTTGCCCTTATTGTAGTCAAGGAGACTCTTAGAAAGTAGGATCACCTGTAGTAAACGGTTTATTCGAGGACACGGACCCGAAACCATGAAGAGGCCTCTGTATCGCGTCATGAAGGAGCACAAGGCGTCCTATAACTACGCGATGGTCGCCGGGGAGGGAGGTGTGGTCTCGGTCGGGAGGGAGGACCCGGAGATGCTAGGCTGGTTCTGGTGCAGGGATGTGAAGGGGGTTGAGATGTGGGTCCCCTCCACACACATCGATGTAGAGGGAACAAGGGGTGTCTTCAACCAGCCGTATAACTCGGTCGAGCTTAATGTCGAGGTGGGCGATACGGTTCAATTTCTAGGTGAGACGCTGGGGTGGGCGGAGTGCTTAGATGGAGAGTGGAGGTACGGTTGGGTTCCCTCTGATAGGCTCGCCCCAGTGTGATGCGCGGTCTTAAAAGGGTAATCTGGGTAACGTATCCTCGAACCGATATGCCGATTGTTCTTCCGAAGGGTAAGAAGTGCGCCGTGATCCTGAGCTGGGACTTCGACGCCATGTCAGCGTTCGTTCTACGCGGCGAGACGACGCCCACGTTGATCAGTCAAGGCGAGTTTGGCGCCCGTGTCGGCGTCCCGAGGGTGCTAGACCTCTGCGACAAGTACAATTTCAAGACCACGTTCTTCGTGCCGGCGTGGACCATCGAGGTCTACCCTGAGCTCACCAAGAAGATATTCGACGAGGGGCACGAGATCGCCCACCACATGTGGTGCCACGAGGATGCGCCTCAGCTCAGCTACGAGAAGGAGCTGGAGTTGATGGAGAAGGCGAACGAGGTAATTAAGAGGGTTACCGGCAAGTACCCCGTGGGTAACCGCTCAGGCGGCTTCGCCAACAGCAACAATACAATAAAACTGATGGAGGACCACGGCTTCCTCTACGACAGCACCCAGATGGGTGACGACTTCAATCCCTACAGGTGCAGGGTCGGGGACCACGGCTCCCCGCAGGAGCCATGGGTTTTCGGCAGGCAGTCAAACATTATTGAGCTCCCTATCTCATGGTACATGGACGATTACCCTCACTTTGAGTTCCGCCGGGCCCCCCTAAACCCGGGTCTTCACGCCCCGAGTGACGTCTTTGAGGTGTGGAGCCAGGAGTTCGACTACATGTATGACAATGTTGTGAATGGCGTCTACGTATTGACGCTGCATCCTTACATAAGCGGTAGGGCGCACAGGATCATGATGATTGAGAGACTTATTCAGCATATGATGAGGCAGAAGGGTGTCTGGTTCTGCCGCGGTGAGGACGTAGCAAGGTGCTGGAAGGAGTAATCGATTTAATAGGTCGTTTTCTTAGCCCGAACTACGGGCACAACCACCGACGAATTTTTTTTATTAGGCATATTTCGGCGAGTGAACAAACCCGTGTGATTACTCTGTGACTGGACCGTGATTACAACGTGATTACAACGTGATTATTATGTGATTGGAGCGTGACTTTTTCCATCGGTAGACCACGTATCCATGGTAGTACGTTCAGGGGTGTTCCAACTCTCATGGTGGATCCTGGTGTAGGGGCTGAGATGTATAGCTACGCGGTTGAGCTCTTTGGGTTGGGGAGATTGAGGCGGATTAGGGGGGAGGTGCTTGAAAGGGCTCGTCGGTTGATGGGGTTGCTTAGGGATGCTGGCTTCAGCTGTCCGGATATTAGTCATTTGTCTGGCGGCAGGTGGAGTTCTGATAATGTCAGACAGTATGGTGCCTGGTCGGGTGCTGCTGATTTTAGTCGGCGGGATGCGGCTCTCGGGGTCTTCTCGGAGTTCGTTTCAAAGGGTTACAAGTTTGAGGATGTCGCAGGTTACCTCGAAACCAAGAAGGAGCTCGATGCCAGCGGTATGACTTATAAAGATCTAATTACCATTGGAAAAGCAATTTTAGTGTCTCAAGCCAGTCTCATTGAATTTTACGAATTCTCTCAGGAGTTGCTTGAGGCGAAGAAGACGATGAAAGAACTCCGCGCCAGAATGGATCTGGATGTTAAACTCGATGGTCTGGGTATCACATTGGATGTGCAGAAGAAGGTCTTGGAGCTCTCAATGTTCTATGGTGGGGTGGATGGGTTCAGCGCGGTTCTCATCGCTCATGAGAGTCTTCTGGGTGCTCAGGCGGTGGAGGAGAAGATAGAGAAGAACATCTCCATCAACAAGCAGGAGATTAAAGAGTTAGAGGATTTTAAGAAGAGTCTCACAGATGATATTACGCCGCTCTCGAAGATTGTGGCGGGTTATAATTTGGAATTGATCGAGATCAATTTACTATACTCTTATGGTTGGAATATTGGGAGTTTGATGTTAGTAGGTAATATAACTAAGAAGTTAGGAGGGGTCAATAAATTCCTGGAGGTAATGAATAAGTATTCTACTTCGGAAGATTTCGAAGCTGAAGTTGAGAAGAGGAAAGCAGAGATAGGTAGTAGTGAGACAGGGGAGGTTGCTAAGAAACCTGTATCTAAGGTGAAGACCATGGAAGAGATTATTGATGAAATTAGTGGTGACGAAGGGAATTCGGATGAATCGAAGAAATAGGGCATTATAAACGACTGTTCATTATGGCTATAATTTTGTGAATGGGTCATCCCCCTGTCCCATTCAAAATGACGCGTGCACTCTCTTTCCATAGGCTGTGTATTTTACAGCTATGCGTTTTACATACATCCGTTTTATAGAGGGCAAAAAAAGGCAGCCCCCGAAAAATCTTGGAGTATGCACGCTGCTCGATATGAGAAATCCGTGTGGTAGCGGGGAGGGGGAAGCCCCATACTAGCGTTTTCACTTGCGAGTCCGACTTGATCCTTTAATTAAAAATAGAGCGTTATGCGCAGGCAACTGAAATATCCGCAGACTACGAATCTCCACATATGGTTCTAACGGACTTCGAAAAGGAGGCACTTAGCCGAGTCTCCAAGGAGAAGAGCTGGGAACACGCCAAATGGTTCGCGGAATCAGGACAGAAGCTTTCGGGAACTCCGGAAAACGAGAAAGCCGTCGAATACGTACTGAACGTCCTGAAAGGGTACCATGTTCAGGCGAAAGCAGTAGAGTATCAAAGCTGGCTCGACTTCCCCAAGCTTACTGAAGCCGAACTCCGAGTCATGGCGCCAAAAAAGAGGGACATAGATGCGATGCCTCTCGCTCAGATGGCTTCCACGGGTCCAGAGGGGGTCGAGGGAGAATTGGTCTATGTCGCCGGAGGCGGCCTTGAAGACTACAAAGATAAGAACGTCAAGGACAAGATTGTTCTGGCGGAGTTCGAGCTCGGGCCAGCGAGGCCCTGGAAGAACTACGTTGCGGGTGTGTTGAAGGGTGCAGCTGGTCTGATAGTCATCAGCTACCACGCCCCCAGCAGGGTCTTTAACAGGGGCACAGTCAAGTCCGTGTGGGGTAACCCTACTCCGAAGAACATCAACGAGATCGGGAGAATCCCCGCCTTTCTCGTCACCAATGAGGATGGAAACGAGCTCAAGCAACTCCTCCAGAGCGGGCCCGTGAGGATATTTATGCGTGGCCGCAGTGAAAGGGGCTGGGCTCGAACAAGACAGCCCACGGCTTCTATTCCGGGGGAGGAGGCGGACTATGTCCTACTCGGCAGCCACATGGATGCCTGGGCTGCGGCCGGTAGCTGCAACGCCGTCGGGGTCGCATGCACTCTCGAAGTCGCGAGGGTTCTATCAAGTCTTAAACCGATGAGAAGAGGAGCGGAGTTCCTCTTCTTCCAGGGGCACGAGACCGGCATCATGACTGGCTCAACATACTACCTGGACAGCAACTGGGATAGAGTGAAGCAACACTGTGTCGCATACCTAAACGACGATACGCCGTGCATGATTGGGACAACGGTCTACACCGTCGACTCAGACCCCGTTTGCCACGACTTCATGGACCAGACGATCAAGGACCTAGCTGAATACGAGGGAGCTGAGTATAGGAGAATCGTCGGCTACACACCGTGGAAAGCCGGGGATCAATCCTACCTCGGGGTCGGAGTGCCATCCACAAGGGTCTTGACTGTGACCCCTAATGGCGAGGAGGAGAAACCTGGTGGTTGGTGGTATCACAGCGAATACGACACCATCGAGAAATGCGACCCTGAGACCCTGTACATGGCTAACAAGGCCCACCTCCTTGTCATCCTGAGGATCTGCACTCTGCCATTACTGCCCTACAGATTTACCCCAGTTGCGGACTGGACACTCACAGCCCTCGATGAGCTCAAGAAGATCTCAGGCGACGCACTAGACCTCTCAGGGCTAAGTGAGAAAGCCAAGGGCTTTAAGGAGGCTGCAGTCACGTTCGATTTAAACACAGAGGAACTAAACAAGTCCTTCGAAAATTCTCACGAGGATGATGAGACGAGAGCAAAATCAAGAAACGCTACGATGTTGAAGATCTGTAGGGTCATCAACCCAATCAACTACACCCTCAGCGGACCATACGGGCAGGACCATTATGGTGCCGAATACATCAAGCCAATACCTGTGCTGCATCCGCTCTCCGAACTTGTGAAGTTAAACCCCGATACAAGCAGCTTCAAAGCCTTGAAGACGAAGCTTGTCCGTGAGGCTAACCGAGTCTCAGACGCTCTGTGTGAGGCAACTTGGCTCGCCCAGCTGAAAACGAATTAAATCTTTGTCCGCGTGAGTTGTGCGCATCGTTTCTTTCTTAAACTCCCCACACACAACTATCGATCTCTGCTGCCAATGATAGGTACTATGTAGGCGCACAGCAGCTCTATCATCGATAAACTTGGAGAAGAAAGAGGAGTACAAGTACAGGGGTCACCTATGGTTCGCGATGAGGCCCGGTGTCGGCCGCCTCACCGAGCCGATGGCGCCTGAGTTCCAGAGGGCGGAAAAGGGGTGGGAGAAGACCCCACCCTATCTCGCCTACCATATATTCGACAAGGTCCACACGGTTATGCTCACCGAACAGGGCATAATTCCGAGGAGCGACGGAGCGGCGATCCTCAGAGCCTTCAGGGAGATGGAGGCGGAGGGTGTTGTGGCGGCCCGCGTCAGAGTTGGCGGAGTTGACCACTCGGGTGAAGCCTACCTGATTGAGAGGCTTGGTTGGGAGGTCGGAGGTCGAATCCACATCGGGAGAAGTACTGGAGACCTCGCCACGGTGAGCCAACACATCACGCAGCGCGAATACGTCCTCGAAGCCATGGAGCTGCTCACATCCGCCAGGATGGCCCTGGCTGGCTTCGCGGAGAAACACGTGGAAACCATCTGGCCGATGTACTCTCCAGGGCTGACAGTCTACGGCTCAGGCTACATTCTGCAGCATGCTCAGCCTATGACCCTCGGGTTCTACGCGATGGCTTTCCTCAACCAGCTCGAGAGGGAGCAGAGGAAGCTTGAGGCCGCTTACGATCTGTTCCAGATCAGCCCCGCGGGCTCGGCGATTGGCACGGGAACCGACATCCCTGGATTCGACCGACATCGCACCATGGCCCTCCTAGGCTTTGATGCGCTGTACAGGAACTGCTACGACGCCGAGAAGCACGAGTGGTACACACTTGACAGCTTCGCCGTCCTCCTCACTCTGAGCCACGTTATCAGCGGCCTGTTCTACGACCTGCTCGTCTACAGCTCGAACGAGTTCGGGCTCGTCGACCCCGCCGACAGGTACTGTGGAACAAGCAGTATAATGCCGCAGAAGAGAAACCCCACGGCTCTCAGATTCCTAGCTGACCTGACGGTCAACGTCAAGTCGAGGATGTTGGGGGCAGACTCCGTCGATGGGATGCACAGATCCTGGACCGACATCAACAATGGGCTGAGAATGATCCCGGGAATTCTAGGCACCCTGAAGGTGGATTCCTCACGCGCTGAGGAGCTGGCTGGTGCCCACTGGGCGGGGGCGTCTGACCTCGCCTCAGCCGTCGTGCGCGAGAAGGGCTTATCGTGGAGGACCGCCCATCAGATAGTCGCGACACTTGTCAGGGTCAGTGTCGAACGTGGAGTGAAACCCAGCCAGGTCACAGAGGAGCATCTTGACGAAGCTGCCACGATGTATCCCGACTATGGAAGGAATCTGGGACTATCGACCCAGATCATTCAGGAGGCTATGGATCCGCGGAAGATGGTGTATCGACGAACCCTCATCGGTGGGCCAGCCCCCGTGAGAGTTCTAGAAGAGATTGCCCTCAGCCAGAGAAAGATAGAGGAAGACTCAGTATACATCACGGAGAAGAGGAGAAAACTCGAGAAGGCTGCGGGCGACCTCGAGGAAGCGATTGATAGAATAATCGGAATTTAAACACGTGCGCGCGCAGATCAACATACTTACGTAGGATGCGAAGCGCGCGCGCAGACAAAGCCCAGTTTTACAGATTGAAAGACGAAGCTCGAAAGGG
>JADGNG010000011.1 GCA_017883585.1 Candidatus Bathyarchaeota archaeon | reverse complement strand
TAATCCAGTGAATTAGTGTTGGTTGATGCGCAGACGATTGGGGTATTGGTAACTGCGACAAGCGTTACAGTGGAGTCATCTTCTACATACTAAATTGCCATTATTAACCGGTTAAGAACTTGAGGGCCTCGCGGTTAAACTCGTTCTTATTCTCTACGTTGAAGACATGTGAGCCGCCCTCTATCTTAACGAGCCTCGTGTCAGGGATCTTGCCCGCGATGAACTCCGAAGCTGAGGGAGATACTAGCCTATCGCCGGTGCCGACGATGACGAGTGCCGGGGCTCTAATCGAAGCGAGCCGGTCCACTGTGTCGTGTGTCGAGACCGCGGCGTTCTGTCCCTCTATCCCCATAGCCTCGGGGGAGTCCTGCGGTATAGACCTGAACTTGGCGAGTGTGCCGTAAAAGAACCTGTAGAGTGGCTTATTGTAGGCTAGGCTCAGGACGCGTTTTTGCCTCTCCTCGGGCGTATCCGTTGACTTTGCCCCTTCGGGGTCAGCCATCGCTAGCCTAGCGAAGGTACAGGCGAGGACGAGCCTATTGACCTTCTCGGGGTGGTTGATGGCGAGCTCCTGAGCTATCAAGCCGCCCATGGAGGCGCCCATCACGTGCGCTTTCCCGATGCCGAGGCTGTCCATGAGGTGGACGGCGTCCTCCGCCATCATCGCCGTCGTATAGGGGCCCTTCGGCTTGTCTGACTTGCCGGCGCCGCGGTTGTCGTAAGTTATGACCTTGAAGTACTTGGCGAAGAAAGGCGTCTGCGAGTCCCAGCCCTCCATTCCGGCGCCGAAACCCATTATCATGATGAGGGGTTCCCCCGTGCCTTCCACCTTGTAGTTGATGCTTATATCTCCGGCCTTGATGATTGGCATGACTGATCCCTGATTGGAGATGTGAATATAACTTTGGCGAGCCGCTCAGTGGTTCTGGTTGTAGTAGGGGTCCTTGACGTAATAGCCCGGCCAGATAGTCTTACCCGCCTCGACGATCGCGCGCGCTTCAAGAAGAAGTACGACTCTAGTGTGAACCCGGAGAACTACGCTAGGAGAGCGGCGTTCTGGAACACGCGCGCGCGGAACTAGCTATTAATGGCGAGGAAAGATATGTTTGGGTAAAAACTTTGGGATTATCTCAATCACAATCAGGGTATTTCAGTGTAAATCCCACATCAAGTAGGCTGATGAGCGCTGAGTACAAAAGACAGTATAAACTGACGATTAACTCTCTATACCCTGTCACAAGTGATGGATGGTATGACGAAGGATCTACGGCTACAGTTACAGCACACCCCCCTGATGGATCGCTTGTAAAGACAGTATTCTCAGGATGGGCAGGAGACTTTGTTTCCGTGTCTGAAACAGTTTATCTTGTAATGGATTCTCCGAAGACGTTAACAGCGGTTTGGTCTTTGGATTATAGTTTGGGTTTACTTCTTACTGGTTCGATAATAGCATTGATCGTTACTGGAGCGGCTGTGCTTATTCGACGACGAGCGCGCGCACACAGCTGAATAAAATGTAACCTACCTCTAGATGTCGGTTACGACCGGCACACCGACTGCGCACCTAAGCTGCAGATTTGCCATCGTCTGTCTTTGGTTCGGGATGCAAAAACCTAACCGTAATTTCTTCTAACAAGTGCTTGTAAGTGTCAGGATCGCTCTCCAGATGGAATTTCATGTCAGGGGTCATCCCAAGTTCAATGACCCGCGCAGCGAATTGCTCGGTCATTTGTTTCATTTCGGTATCGAAACGATTGTTAAGTTTCTTACTTTCACTAATTATATCTACCTCGAGTTTCTTCTGACTATTTCCCAAGCTCGCTATTTCCTTATCTTTAATCTTCAGCTCGGCCTTCAAGCGTTCGAGTTCATGATCTCTCTCCATGTCCTTGACGATGTCTGGCTCGAAGACCCTGATCTTGCTATAGTTGTCGATGTAGGCCTGCGTGACCTCGGAGGGGTCGTCGATGTAGACGCTTGTTGCCTTGCCCTCGAGCCAGAGGATCCACTCATCCCTGAAGGGGAGGAGGGTATAATGGTACTTCCTCATGCTGTGGGCGCTGATCCGAGTGTAGTCTTGCTTCAGGGTCTTCTTCCTACCCTTCACGTTCATGAAGACCTGCGTCATGTCCTTAGCCTTGAAGGGCTTCCCCTCGTGGTTCAGAAACATCTGGCCGCTCTTCCGATCTCCCAGGTAGGCCTTGAGAGCCTCGACGGCCTCGGGGCCGATGTGTGGGTGAGCGATCTCGCCCGTCTTGACTGTGGTGATCTCCTTGAAGATCCTGAACTCCCCGACTCCGGGCACTTCTCTCTTCTTAGCCTCCCAGAATTGCGACGCGGTGAGGCCGGCCATGTCGCTGACCCTCAGCCCCGAGTCCTTCCCAAGCATGAGCAGGGCCCTGTTACGCTTCCCTGAAAAGTCCTCGTTGAAAACCTCCCAGAGTTCAATAATGTGCTCCCGGTCCATTCGTCTGGTGCCGGAGTAGACGTTTCGTCCGAGGTCCTCGCGGTCCATGCTGAATTTGAAGCCGCAGGCGTGGAGGAAGAATCGGACACTCTTGTAGATGAGCCTGGCCGCGCGCGCGGAGTAACCCCTATACCCGGAGCACTCACAAGCCTTGTAGATGTCTCGATCCTTCCCGGCCGATGGCGCAGGGAAAAACCTCAGATGGGCGGTCTTACTAGCCTTAATTATTGACCTCCCATTCATCATGGTCTTCCTGCTCTCCGGATGGGAGCCCGAGCCTGTGCTACTTCTCGTAATGCTCATCCCATTGACGATCTCTGGTGTGATAATCTACTCATCGTACGTCGCGGGGAGGATGGAGTACGTCCTCGGGGAGGATGAGTTGAAGGTGAGCTTCCCCCTTTCTCCGCTCAGAGTCAGCTACAGTAAGATCAAGTGCGCAGCGAAGGTTGAGACGAACCTCCGCTTCCGCCTCTTTGGCGTTAGCCTACCCGGGGCACACTGGGGAGCCTTCACCACGAGCAGCCTCGGTAACGCCCAAGTCTATGCAACCCGGTACAATGGCGAGTTTGTTCTCCTAGAATTATTGGACGGTGAGAAGGTCCTCCTCTCGCCGAAGGAGCCAGCGCCTTTCCTCGAGAAGCTGAGGGAGAAGACTGATTTCGCCGAGCCGACAATGGCAGGGGTCGTGGAACCCAGCCTCGTTAAGCAGCTCGTTTACGTACAGGTCGCCGTGGTCGCGGTAGCATGGCTCGCCTTCGTCGCCTACGTCGCCTCTATCTATCCCGGGCTACCCGAGATCATACCCGTCCACTTCGGATTCAACGGCGTCCCCAACAGGTATGGGGGCAAGGTCGAGCTGCTGGTCCTCTTGGCTGTCTCCGCGCTCTTTCCCACGCTCAACACTGTCTTCGCCTTCAAGTTCGGGAAGTACAACAAGGGGATGACCATTTTCCTCAGCGCCGTCTTCCTGCTTGCCGTCGGCTTCTTTGCCTTGGCGGTCAACCAGATGCTACAGGCGATCTAAAAAAGGGAGGGGAGCTAGCCTCTATCCCGGCCTGAATAATGCTTTTCTAGGCGAAAGAAGCAAGAAAATCGCCCCGATGCTACACCCAATGCGTCCATTTATGAGACATTAATCCTAAATGGCAAACGCCTTTATCCCCAACCCACGGCTCATCACCCATGAGAGTCCTCCAGCTACACTGCAGCAACTTCAGCTACGAGGTCAAGAAGGAGACGCCCGTCGCCGAGCAACCACCAAACCCCAGGACGGAGAGCCTAGAGAACGTCCTCGTCTGCCTCACGTGCTTCGAGAAGCAGGACGAGGGGAATATGGAGGAGATCCTGAAAGCGTATGTCGAGAACATCAAAGTCGACACGGGGAGGATAGGGACGAAGCGAGTCCTCATCCACCCCTACGCGCACCTGAGCAAACAACTTGGTTCCCCCCGCCTCGCCAAGGAGTTCCTCAAGAAGCTGCAGGAGGCGCTACTCGCCGAGGGCTTCGAGGCGCACAGGAGCCCATTCGGGTGGTACAAGAGCTTCACCCTCACCAGCATCGGCCACCCCCTAGCCGAGGCATACCGCGAATACTGAATCCGCGCACGGACGTTCAAAGATTAATAAACTCAGGTCAGCCCCAGATCTTATCCGGGTTGAGGATGCCGTTTGGGTCGAAGACCCTCTTGATCCCCTTCATCAGCTCGACCTGCGTGTCGCCCACCTTTCTGACGAGGTAGAGGCGCTTCGTGTAGCCGAGTCCGTGCTCCCCGCTGACGGTGCCGCCCATGCTGAGGCCGAGGTCGATGAGGTCGCTAATGGTGGCCTCGAGCTCCTTGTGCCACTCCTCGTCGGTGCCGCCGAGGCGGATGACGTTGCAGTGGATGTTGCCGTCCCCCGCGTGGCCGACTGGTATGATCTGGACGCCGTGCTTGGTGCCAATCGCGTCGAGGCGGTCCATGAAGGCGGGGATCTCGCTCCGCGGGACGCAGATGTCCGCCTCGTCCACCTCGTATAGCGTGTTATAGGCGTCGTAGACTGCCTTCCGGGCCTCCCACATCTGGCGCTGCTTCTCCGCCGTGTCCGCGATGTAGGCGTCCACCGCACCATTCTCGATGCAGACCTCTCCAGCCGTTTCGAGCTGCGTCCCCAGCTCCGCCTCGCTATTGGATTCCACGCCGACTATGAGGTAGGCGGGGTGGGTGTCGTCGGGGAGCTTCCGCTCTAGGTAGCGCTCTACGGTCTCGACGGCGTGTCTGCTCATGAGCTCTAGGGCGAAGGGTTGGACCTTCTGGCGAATTATCTCGCTGACGGCCTTGGCAGCGTCGTGTGTTGAGTCGAATGGGGCGTAGATGAGGGCTGTGTGCTTCGGCTTCGGGACGAGACGTAGCGTAGCCTTGGTGACAATACCGAGTGTGCCCTCGGAGCCGATGAGTAGATCGAGGAGGCTGTACCCAGTGGTGTCCTTGACCACCTTACCGCCGACTTTGATGACCTCCCCGCTCGGGAGGACCACATCAAGGGCTTGAACGTAGTCCCGTGTGGTGCCGTACTTGAGGGCGCGCATCCCCCCCGCGTTGGTGTTAATGTTTCCCCCGATGCTCCCAGACTCCTGCCCCGGGTCCGGGGGGTAGTAGAGGCCCACCTTCTCGACGGCCTTGTGGATGTCGTCGACTAGCACCGCTGGCTCCACGACGACCATGAGGTTTTCCTCGTCAATCTCGATGATCTTGTTCATTCGTTCGAGGCTGAGGGCGATGCCGCCGCGGATTGGGTGGCTTGCCCCTGCGAGGCCGGTCCTGCTGCCCTGGGCGACGACTGGGATGAGCTTCTGGTTGGCTAGCT
>JADGNG010000050.1 GCA_017883585.1 Candidatus Bathyarchaeota archaeon | reverse complement strand
GATCAGAGTGTGTCTTGAATAGATCAGCTGCGGGCTTGAAGGAGGATAAAAACTCCTTTGGGGGCTCCAATTCGGGTCAGACTAGATGGTGACGATCTCGTCCCTGTAGTTCCAGTCTTTCGGCAGGACGCCTTTGCTCTTGTAGTATTTCGTGACCCTGTAGATCATGGACTCGGTGAGGTGTAGTCCCCTCTTGTTCCCGTAATCCTTGGGGTTGCGCTCCATGTGGCGCTTCATCCTCGTGGCGCGTACCATGAGGTCGTATAGGTCCTCGGGGATGGTCGGCGCGATCCCTGCCTCGGTCAGAACCTTTCGTATGCCGTAGCCGACTATCGGCTTGACGAGCGGTATGCCGTGCTCGTCACGGAGGGAGGTGCCGATCTCGCTCTCCTTGCGCCCCTCCCTCGCTAGGTTGATTATGAGCGCCTTGACCTCGTCTGGCTGGTAGACCACCCAGGTGGGGGGCCTCTTGGAGACGGGTCTCTGTGAGAGTGAGCGCCCCTGCATGCTTGATAGCTTGACCATTTGTTTTTCGCCTTGCCCGGGTGACCCGGAATGCGTCAGTGATAGACCCGGGGTTGTTTAAAAAACTTTACTGATTTGCGTGTGGATGACCGGGGGAGGTGGAGTACCCTCACCGTCGCCGCGTTTCCGGTTATTCGGGACTGTTTCTTGGTTTGGGGGTGTTTTAAGGGTCCGTTTGCGGCAGGATGCTCCATCATTCGGTCAGCCATTCGGCGAGGGCGCGGAAGGCTCGTGCGCGGTGGCTGATCTTGTTCTTTTCCTCTGGCTCCATCTCGCCGAATGTGCGCCCGTCGCCTTCGGCTGGGATGAAGATGGGGTCGTAGCCAAAACCGTTCGTGCCCTGGATGCTGTCGCCTATTTCGCCGTCGACTGTGCCTCGGAAGATGTGGACGCCCGACTCGTCACGGTAGGCGATGGCGGAGACGTAGTGGGCCTTCCGGTTCTGCTCGCCTTCCATGAGCTTGAGTATGCCAGGGTTGCCTAGGCACTTGAGGACGTAGCTGCTGTATGGGCCGGGGAAGCCTCCCCAGCGGTCGATGAAGACGCCGGCGTCCTCGACGCATAGTGGGCGGGGGTCCTTGACCTGTGCGAGGCTGTAGGCGGCGATGTCGGCGGGGTCGTCTGCCTGTATCTCTATGCGTTCGAGGGGGTAGTGTTCGAGTTTTATGCCGTAGGGGGTGAGGACTTCTCCTGCCTCCTGCACCTTGTGCTTGTTTCCGGTGGCGAACCAGATCCTATTCTTTATCAATGTAGCGTCCCCTGCGCCTGATCTCGTCTGCGCGCTGGAATACCTCCTCCGCCTCGGGCCCCATGGTGGCGCGGTATCCCTCCTTGAAGGATTCGAGGAGTGGTTCCATGATTGTGTAGTGGGTGCTGACGAGCATCCTGACCATGAGGTTGAAGTCGACGCCACGCTTCTCAATTTCCTTGCTAATCTCGCCGAGGCCGAAGTCTATGAAGACGACTCGGTCCCCGTCCTTGATCATATTGCTTGTCGTGAGGTCGCCGTGGATTAGGGCGGCGGCGTGGAGCTTGCCCGATTCTTCGCCGATGAGGCGGAAGACGGCGCGGTTCTCCTCGAGGCTCAGCATTGGGACGACATCCCTGACCTTGGTGCCCTCGATGAACTCCATAACGATGGTGGCTTCCTCGGGGTCGAGCTGGTAAATGAGGGGTGTGGGCACGCCGGCCTCCTTGGCGCGGTGTATGATGTCTGCCTCGTGGAGTGTCCTATAGCGGCGTATGTCCCTATCGATCTGGGGGTGGCGGTACTTCTTTACGCCACGGCGCTTAAGGAGCGCCTTCCGCCCGTTCCAGTCAGGGTCGAGGATGAGGTCGGCCTCTGCCCCCTTCGCGATTACGATCAGCGCCATGGTATCTCCACCTCGTCTAGCCTCCACCGGGGGTCGACGTAGCTCGTCTCTATAGGGGTCCTGATGCCGTGCGTGTATGCGAGTATGCCTGTCCATGCGATCATAGCGCCGTTGTCAGTCGCGAGGCTGATGGGGACGTAGTATGGCTTGGCGCCTTGCTCCTCCGCGATCTCCCTGATCACGCTTCTGAGCCTCTTGTTGGCGCCGACGCCGCCTGTGAGGAGCAACTCCGGCTTCCGGGTGTGGGCGAGTGCCCTCTCCGTAACCTCCCCCAGCATCGCATAGCCCGTCTCCTGCAGGCTGAAGCAGAGGTCTGGGATGCAGTGCTTTCCGGATCTGAACTCGTTGCTGACGGCGGTGAGTAAGCCGCTGAAGCTCATGTCCATGCCTTTTACGGCGTATGGGAGGGGGATGAGCTTGGAGCCCTGTGCCGCGAACTTCTCTATGGCGGGGCCGCCTGGGTACTCAAGTCCAGCGAGGCGTGCAAACGTGTCTAGACAGTTCCCGATGGCTATGTCAAGGGTCTCACCGAAGACGCGGTAACGCCCCGACTCGAAGCCGGAGACTATCGTGTTGCCGCCGCTAACATAGAGCGTGAGCGGGTCCTTCGCCCCGGTGGCGAGGCGCCCGACCTCGATGTGGCTTATGCAGTGATTGACACCAACGAGCGGGACCTTGAGGTAGCTAGCAAGGGCACGCGCTCCCGTCGCTCCAGTGCGTAGACATGGACCGAGGCCGGGGCCCTGTGCGAACGAGACGAAGTCTATGTCCTTCGCGGTTATCTGCGCTTTCGTAAGTGCGGCGGTGATGACAGAACCAATATTCTCCGAGTGGTGGCGCGCCGCCTCGCGCGGGTGGATTCCGCCGAGGTCAGGCACGTGAACCTTCACCTCGTTGGCGAGGATCATGCCGTCGCTTGATGCGATGCCCACCCCTAGGTTGTCCGCAGTGGACTCAATTCCTAGGCAGATGAGTGGATTTATCCCCGACACCTTCAACAGCAACGCGAAGAGAACCGATAAAAACCTTTAGAAAAAGTGGGCTAAGCGCGAAATAACCCACATGCAGACTGAGCTACCTCACCTTTCGTTTGCTTTCCTGTATGAAGAGGAGGAGGGCGACTGAGACGAGGGCGGAGGCGGTTAGGAACCACCAGCCGACGGAGTATGAGCCCGTCGCGTCCGCCATCCAGCCGAATATAGGTGGCCCAAGCAGGTTCCCGACGAGTGAGATCATAGCCGCGTAGCCGACGGCGAGTCCTGCGTTCTCCCTCCCCGCGAACTCGGAGGCGAGGACGAGGTTCATCCCGCCCCAGCCAATTGCTGTGAAACCGAAGAGCATGATCACCCCGATCAGGAGGGGGTAGGGCGTCGATACCCCCAGCATCTGCATGAAGATAGAGAGCACAAAGATGGAGACGCCTACAATGAGAAGGGGCTTCCTCCTGCTCCCGCCGAATACCCTGTCGCTGAGGGCTCCGAAGAGGGGCTTCCCGAAGACACCGCCCAAGTTCGCGAGGGCGAGGTACCCACCCGCTAATGCGACGGAGACCCCAACGGCCTCGGTCAGGTAGATAACTAGGTAGCCTGTGAAGCTGAACTCGCAGACGCAGAGCCCCATGCAGGCCAGCGCGACGAGGAGGATGTTCCTATCGAGCACCACATCCTTGATGTTACTCCAGTTCGTCGGCCCGCGCTTCGGGGCCTCGACCTCCTTCGCCTTCTGGGGTTCTCTGTAGAACGTGTAGGAGAGGATAGCGGCAGTGATGGGGATGACTCCCATCGAGGCGATGGCGATGCGCCAGCCGAAGTTGAGTGCGAGTGTAGGGAGTAAAGAGGCGGTGATTATCCCGGCGACGTTGAGGCTCGTCTGGTTAATGCCGATCGCCGTCGCCCTCTCGCGGAGGGGGAACCAGTTGAGAACCGCCTTCGTCGCAACTGTGGGGAAGCAGCCGCAGCCGAACCCAGCCAGCACGAGGACACCCATCGCCCCCATGAAGCCACCGACCGCGTACATGCCGAGGATGAAACCACCCGCGACGACCGGGCCTATGAAGAGCATCTTCCGGACCCCGATCCTGTCCACGAGCCAACCGGCAGGCATCTGGAAAGCCATGTAGCCGAAGGCGGAGGCTGAGACTAACAGCCCCACCTCGAACTTGCTCAGGCTCAGGCCCGAGATGAGGAAAGGAGTGAGGGGAGCCACCGCCGTCCTGACGAGGTACGCGCTCATGTACGCCATCCATGTGATGCCCAGCACAACCCAGCGGAACCTGCCAGACCCCGCAGAATCGCCCATTTCCCATCCGATGAGTCTACCGACTATATACAATTATCTGGGGCTGCCATCGAAGACGAAAGCTGTATAGTCATAAACCACGGTCAAACAACCATCACGCGATTGATGAGGAGGAATTACTGGGAGAAACAACGGGGACAGCTGCCGCGAGGGGCCTTAGCCTGATCGAGGCGATGCGCAGACTCGACGAGTACGGCACAAACGAGGTCCCCGAAAGGAGGGCCAACCCCCTCAGGAAGTTCGGGAAGAAGTTCTGGGACGTCACCCTATGGATGTTGGAGCTCGTGTCGCGATGGAGCTCGCCCTTGGAAAAAACACACTTACTTCATCGCGGGCCTCCTCACATTCAACGCAATCGTCGGCGCGCGCGCAGCGCGACACCCGCCAACGCAAAGCTCCTCGAGGGTCACCTCGACGTCGACCGGTCTGCTCTGACCGGGGAGTCCCTGACGGTCGAGAGGAATACGGGGGACATCCTCTACTCGGCTCCACGATGAAGTCGGGGAGGCAACCGAAGTCACCGTTACGAGGCTCAAGACCTTCTTCGGGAAGACCGCCGAGCTCGTCCAGATCGCTCGCCCGAAGCTACACATCGAGGAGATGATCTCAAAGGTCGTGCGCTGGCTCCAAATCATGGTAGTAGCCGCTGTTGCGGCAGGGATGGGCCTCGCCCTCCTCAGTGGGCTCGACCCCGCCGAGATCGCGCTTCTCGCTGTGATCCTCCTCGTCTCCGCCATCCCCGTCGCCATGCTCACCATGTTCACTATAAGCATTGCACTCGGCTCTTTCGAGCTATCGAAGAAGGGCGCTATAGTCACCCGCCTCGACGCCATAGAGGACGCTGCAACCATGGACGTCCTCTACGCCTCCATGATCGTCGTGGAGAGCCTCGTTATCCTCTACATCGGGATGTACTACTTCGAATTGAACGGGAATCTAGCTACACTACAGACCTTTGTATTCGTCTGGCTGACCCTATCCGGCTACTACACGGTGGTTAGCATTAGGGAGAGGCGTCACTTCTGGGATTCGCGGCCGAGCGAGTGGCTAGGATTGGCCCTGATTGTGAACTCGATAATTGTGTTCGTGATATCCACGATCGGGTTGCGCGCGCGAACCTCTTCATAGCTGCCTACGGTTTCGTGACCTGCCTGTTGCTTAACGACTTCGTCAAGGTGCCGCTGGCGAAGGACCGGGACGTCTCACTTTGAGGGGAGCTGAGACCCGCCCGAGTGCCTCTTGACGATCGTCTCGATCTCCGCCTGCATTCCCGGGTTCTCCTCGATTATCTCGTTGAGCTTAGCAACGTTGCTCCTCCACATCTTCTCGGACGCCACGTCCCACGCCCAGGCAAAGTCGAACAGCTCCGTGAGACTGCGTATCGACACCTTCATGGAGTCGAGGGCGGGGTCGAGGTTCCGGGCTATGTCATAGTCCTGTATGAGCATCTCTAGTATGGGGAAGTAGGCGATCCTAGCATCCCCCTCAAGGGTGACCTCGACGCCGGATTCGAGGGGCTTGATCTTCTCCTTCGGGACCCCCATCCCGGATAGGAACTCGACAGCGTTGCCCATGGCGAGCTCCATCACATCGAGGGGTAGGTAGGTGAAGAACTCACGATAGACGAGGGAGCAGGTCCCAGAGGGGGCACGCTCCAGCTTGACCTCAAGCCTGTCGGGGACGAAGCCGACGCCTCGACCCACGCCGTACCTCTTGAATACCTCGTTTATCTCCCTGAAGAGTGAGCCGGCGTCAACCCGCCCAGATATGTCCATCGAGACGCATATGAGCAGACGCGATATAAACGCTACTTGGGTAGGGCCATCGTCGCCTTCCGGAAGTACTTTAAGACGTTCATCCCCGACTCAGTGATCTCGTACCTCTTCACGTCCTTATCCTTCCTCGCGGGCTCCTCGTTCTCGTTGATCAGCCCCTGTGTGATGAGGTTGTTCAGCACATTTTGGAAGACCTTCCAGGAGAGGTTCGCGCTATACATGATCCTCGTGGGCTTCGCTTCTCCTTTCATGATAATCTCGAGGACCTCTATGTATATCTCGACCTTACCTCTCCGAGGCATATTGAACACATGCTTACGGTGACGAAGACATAAGGTTTTCCCAGATAAGCATGATACGCGTTTCCGCCAAAGACTTTCCCATCCTTTTTGGAAATCCTTAATCGTTTTAAAAGCAAACGACTGGGGCTGGAAGAGAGCAACTAGGGGGCTTGGGTGAAGAAGGTAGACACTGGTGTTGACCGACGGGTGATCCAGTCGACGCGGCCGCCTTGTCCTCGGCGATGTGGGCGCGCGATGTCCAAGACATCTAGGACCACTTAAATTAAAAGTTTGATTGAGACCCGAGGTGACGACGTGGTCCAGCAACCCGTTGTGGGGTACTCCGATGGCCTCAGCCTGGGCTGGGCACGCGTCGACAGCCCACTCCCTTTCTTCCTTAAAAAAGGGTGAATGACGCGAATAACAAACAAGACTATATAAAATTTATGAATCAGGGAACCACAATGGCTTTTATCGCCGACGTGCCCATGATTCTCGATCCTAAGCGATGTCTCTGAAGGAGAAGATTGACGTCTTAGACTTCCTCATAAGTATACTCAAGGAGCATGAGGAGAGCCTATACGAGATTACACAGAGGCTCGAGAAGCTCTCCGAGCGCCTCGAGTCAGGGGAGGTCAAGCCGGACGATAAGAACCTCATCGAGGAGGCGAAGAGGGAGGCCGAGGAGATGGTCTCAGGCAAGTCGAGCATCCTCATCGTCGATGACGACGAGTTCCTCACCGAGACATTCAAGGTCATACTCGAGACTGTGGGCTACCACGTCGAGATAGCCTCGTCGGGCATGCAGGCGATACACAAGACGAAGGACAAGAACTTCGACCTGATCATCCTCGACATCAAGCTCCCTGACATCAACGGGGACGAGGTCGCACGCATCATGAAGAAGCAGGGCAAGAAGACGAAGATCGTGATGATCACCGGATACGAAAAGCTCGCCGAGGGGCTCAAGGGGGAGCCAGTCGATGTCAAGGAGGTCCTCATGAAGCCGGTCAGCCCCAACAGTCTCCTTATGGTCACGAAGAAGGTCCTCCAAGACAACAAGTAGTCTCCGTTTTTCGACGCCCCGAGGGTAGGGGTTTAATCCCCCAGAGCTGACTCTATTACCTGAATTGGGCGAGAGATCGAGCGTTGCGAGGGAGGCAGCTAGGCTTCTCTACAACGGGGCAGCGGAGGAGTACATCCAGGCGAAGGAGATGGCTGCCGCGAGCCTCGGCGTGAGGGGGACGCCGAGCAACTACGAGGTAGCCGTCGAGCTTGACCGCCTCGCCGACGAGATAGAGGGTGGGGAGAGGCCGAGGCGCCTCGCAGAGATGAGGGAAACCGCCCTCGCCGTAATGAAGAAGCTCGCGTCGTTCTCCCCCCGTCTCATCGGCAGCGTCTGGAGGGGGACGGTGAGGAGGGGGAGCGACATAGACGTCGTCGCCCTAGCAAGGAGCCCCACGGAGGTCGAGAAGGCCCTCGCTGATTACGAGATCAGGGAGAAGGGGGAGGTCAACTTCAAGGGGGGCGTACACGCCTACCACTTCAAGCTCGAAGCCGGCGGGGACGAGATCGAGGTCGTCGTCAGGAACCCCGCCGAGTACACGGACGACCGCTGCGACATCTACGGCGACGTGAAGCGGGGCGTCACCCTCCCGGAGCTGGAAAGGCTTTTGAGGGTTGACCCACTACGCAGATTCGTCCCCCGGAGGCGTTCTAGGTGAAACTATTCGGCTCATCAGGAATACGCGGCGTCGCGAACATGGAGATCACACCCATCCTGTCCCAGACACTCGGCTCGGCACTCGCCACAATCTACGAGGGGGGTGAGTTCATCGTCGGTAGGGATGCACGCGTCACAGGTCCCATGCTCGAGGCCGCACTATCGGCGGGGATAACTTCTTGTGGGGGGGACGCGAAGCTCGTCGGCCTCCTCCCAACGCCCGTCATCGCATGGCTCACCCGAGAGCTCGAAGCCGACGCTGGCGTTGCCATCTCGGCGAGCCACAACCCGCCCCAGGACAACGGCCTCAAAGTATTCAACGCCCGGGGAATGAGCCTCACCGAGAAGGAGCAGGGCCCCGTCGAGTCCCTGGTACAGGGCGGGGAGCTAGACTACGCCCCATGGGATGGAGTCGGTTCAGCCGACGCGACCGAAGCGGCCTGGATATACCTAGACGCCCTACAGGAGGGCGTCGAGCTTGACAGGGATTGGAAGATTGCCTGCGACCTATTCTGCGGGGCGACAGGCACCATCGCGGCGGACGCCTTCGAGGCGGTCGGGCTCCGCGCGACACTAATCAACGGTAACCCGGACGGACACTTTCCCGCCGGCGACCCCGAACCAACCACCGAGAACCTCCGTAGGCTCGGCGCCTACATGAAGGCGACTGAGGCCGAGGTTGGATTCGGGTTCGACGGCGACGGAGACAGGATGATGGCGGTCGACGAGATGGGGGCCCCCGTGAGTGGGGACAGGCTCCTCGCCGCCTACGCAGGCCACGTTGTCAGGCGCGAAGGAAAAGGCACAGTTGTCACCCACGTCGGCGCCTCAATGTGCATCGAGGACATGGTCGAGGCCGCAGGGGGCAAGGTCGTCCGTGTCAGGGTCGGGGACGCCTACATAACCGAGGAGATTGAGAGGAGGAGGGCTGTCTTCGGCGGCGAGCCGATAGGCGCCTGGGTCCTCCCCGAGGTACACATGTGCCCCGACGGTCTACTAAGCGCCTTCAAACTCCTAGAGGCACTCGAGGAGAGCGAGATGACCCTCTCACAGTTCGTTTCGGAGGTGCCTGAGTACTCGACGAAGAGCGCCAAGGTCGAGGTCAAAGACAAGGCTCGGATCATGAAGGTGGTCGAGGGGGGCTTTCGCCGCGCCTTCGGGGAGGCGGAGGTGAACCGCGTCGACGGCGTACGTCTCCAGCTACCAGAGGGGTGGATACTCATACGCGCCTCCGGCACCGAGCCCCTCATAAGGCTCACCGCAGAGGGGAGAGATGAGAAGGCGACCACGTCCCTCCTGGAGCGTGGAAAGGAACTCGTCAGGGAGGCATCAAAGTGAAGGCAGTAATCTTAGCCGCGGGGAAAGCGGAGAGGCTCAGACCCCTCACATCGACGAAGCCAAAGCAACTCATATCCATAGCTGGGAGGCCGCAGCTTGAGTGGCTCCTAAGGGGGGTAGCCGATGCGGGCATCGAAGAGGCCCTAATCGTTACCCACTACATGGAGGAGAAGATCAAGCAGAGGTTCGGCGACGGCTCCTACCTCGGCTTAAGGCTCACTTATACCACCCAGAAGGAGATGAAGGGGACCGGGGACGCCTTCAGATACGCCGAGGCGTTCGCCGGGGGGGAAGACTTCGTCGGAATGAACGGGGATCTCTACCTCAGCCCAGGCATAATCGGGGAGGTTGTCAAGGCCCACAGGATGGGCGAGCTGACGGTCACCGGGTTGGAGAGGGACCCCTACCTATACGGCGCCCTCAAGCTGCAGGGGGACAAGGTGCTCGGAGTCGTGGAGAAGCCCGCACCCGGCACCGCCCCAAGCAACGTCACAAACGCCGGCATCTACGTCTTCCCACCCAAGGCATTCGACTCGATAAAGGCGACAAAACTCAGCCCGCGTGGCGAGTACGAGGTCACCGACTCCGTGAACCACCTCATAGCATCGGGGGTCCCTGCCCGCGTCCACATGCTCGACGAAGGCGACTGGCTCGACATCGGCCACCCCTGGCACGTCCTCGAGGCGAACACGAGGGCCCTAGCGCGGCTCGAATCGAGGATAGAGGGCAAGGTCGAGGAAGGCGCACACATCCAGGGACCCGTCTACGTCGCCTCCACCGCGAGGGTGAGGAGCGGCGTCTACATCGAGGGCCCTGTCTACATAGGCCCCGACTGCGACGTCGGCCCGAACAACTACATCCGCGCAGGCACGACACTCGTCGGCGGGAACCGCGTCGGCGCGAGCTGCGAGGTCAAGAACACCATCCTCATGGAGAAGGCCGCCGTCCCCCACCTCAGCTATGTTGGTGACTCCATAATCGGGGAGCGGTGTAACCTCGGTGCCGGAACCATAACCGCGAACCTCCGATTTGACCACAAGAACGTCAAAATGACCATCAAGGGTGTCCGGGTCGACACTGGGCTGCGGAAGCTCGGCACCGTCATGGGGGACGACTGCCATACGGGTGTCAACGTGAGCCTCCACCCCGGCGTCATCGTCGGTGCAGGCGCGTGGATAGCCCCCGGGATAACCGTCGATAAGGACGTCCCAGAGGGGATCCTCCTCACTCCTGAGGGCACGCGCGAGAAGCCGAAGACAAACTAATTAAAGAGGTCTACAGCGTCTTAGCCCGATGGAGAAGAAGGACTTCAAGAGGCTCTTCCCGAACCTCGCCGACGAGATGGAGTCGGGGGCCTCGAAGGTCGACCTTAAGAAGGCGATCGAGCCGCAGCCATCCACAGAGCCGAGCTACAAGGAGGACAGGAGATTCGCCGGCTACCAACCCGGCGTCATCGACTTCATCCGTAGATGCAAGAAGCCCCAAGAGGCAGAGGAGATCATAGCCTACCTCGAGAAGAGGGGTGATGTCTCAGGCGACGAGGCGAAGACACTCCGAAAACAGCTCAAAGAGGGTGGTTTACGCAGCTTCGGCCTCCCGAAAAAGATTGGCGACTACGAGAGATCGACTTAAAATCCTCCCAACGGGGCTTAGCTGGGAATTTAAAAGACCTATAAGCGTCCGGCGCACACTACATAATGATGTCCTTCTCCGAAAGAAGAGCGACTTTGCTTAGGATACTCGAGATCGAGACCAACATAAAGGATATCGAGCACAGCAAGGACTACATAGTCACGAGGCGGGACCTCAAGGCCCTCGAACACTTTGGGAGCGGCGGGGGAAGGATAACCATCTCCTCACCCGAGGACCTCGACAGGACGGTCGAGGTGAGGAAGAACAGCCCCGAGCTCAGTGAGTACATTGCCCGCTATAAGGAGAGGATGAGGGGAGACCAGGAGCGCCTCAACAGCCTTAACTCCGAGAAGACGAAGCTCAGGGCGGAACTAATGAGTACATTGGTCCGCTGACCACCATAACCCCGTTTTAACCTAGGAAAAGCTTAAAAAACACCCAGAGAGAGGGCTTAATCAGCGTCCTCTTTTTAAGCGGCGGAGCCTGCTCACTGTCGAGAAGGTCGGTATTTGGGAAAGAAGAAAGTGCTGAGCGAGAAGAACCTCCACACGATGGTCCTACCATCGAAGAACGACGTCCTGGGGATAGCCCAGAAGATGCTCGGCTTTGACAGGGTCAGCGTAAAGTGTCAAGATGGAAACGTGCGCATCTGCCGCATCAGGGGCAAGATGAAGCGCCGCACGTGGATACGCGAAGGCGACATCGTCCTCGTCAGCCCCTGGGACTTCCAGACGAACGAGCGCGGGGAGATATTCTGGCGCTACACGCAAGGGCAGGTAGAGGAACTCCGGCAGAAGGGTATACTCAACATAGAGTGACCGGGCATAGAGTCCGAGATTCTAAGACAGCCCATTAAATCATAAAAATATTTTTCGTCATCTATGGGAGAGTAAGTTGGTGGGCCGAAAAGGGTTTTAGACCAGCGTCACCCTGCAATACCGGTACACATGCCCCCCCTCGTAGGACTTGTAGGCAAAGCAAACGTAGGCAAGAGCACATTCTTCGCCGCCGCCACACTCAAACCCGTCGAGATAGCCAACTTTCCCTTCACCACAATCAAGGCGAACAGGGGCGTCGGCTACCTCCGCACATCATGCGTCTGCAAGGAGTTCCACGTCCAAGATCAGCCGAACAACAGCGCGTGTATAGACGGCGTCCGCCTTGTGCCGATCGACCTTATAGACACCCCCGGCCTTATCCGTGGCGCCCACGAGGGTAAGGGGCTGGGCAACCAGTTCCTGGACGAGGTCCGCCGCGCGGATGCCCTCATCGTGGTCTGCGACGCCGCAGGCTGCACCGATGAAGGCGGTGTGAGCTGCGCCCCCGGGACACACGATCCTATCGACGACATCAAGCTCTTCGAGGAGGAGTTCGACGCCTGGCTATACGGTATAATGGTCAAGGACTGGGAGCGCCCGGCCCGCACGGCCGAGATGAAGCATGAGGAGATATGGAAGCACATCGACGAGAAGGTCAGCGGGCTCGGCATCACGCGCAACCACATGCAGATAGCCTGCGAGAAGGCGAAGCTCAACCCTTTCAAGGCGGCGCAGTGGACGAAGGCGGAGCTCCGCGTCTTCTGCACCGAGCTCAGGAAGGCGTCCAAGCCCCTCATCGTCGCCGCCAACAAGGCCGATAAGGAGTTCGCCGCCGAGAACATCGAGAAGATCAGGGCAGCGGGCTACAAGGTTGTCCCGACGTGCGCTGAGGCTGAACTCGCACTACGTAGGGCAGCCGAAGCAGGCCTCGTTAAGTATACCCCCGGCGACAAGGACTTTGCAATTCTACACCCCGAGAAGCTAAACCCCAACCAAATCAATGCGCTTGAAACCATTCGCGAGAAGGTCTTCAAGAAGTGGGGCGGCACCGGGTTGCAGGAGGCGATAAACGAAGCATTCTACGGCCTCCTAGACATGATAGTGGTCTTCCCCGTCGAGGACGCTGAAAAGCTCACCGACGGCAAGGGCAGGGTACTCCCCGATTGCTTCCTCGTACCGAGGGGTACGACAGCGCGCCAGTTCGCCGGCGTCATCCATACCGACCTTGCCAAGAGCTTTCTTTTCGCCGTCGACGCACGCACCAAGCGCCGCCTAGGAGAAGCTCAAGTACTCAAGGATAAAGACGTTATACAGATAGTATCCGCGAAGAAAGGGTGACCGTGATGAAGGAGGTTAAGGTTCTGGTCTGCGACCCCATCGACGATGTTGGGGTTAAACTGCTCAGGGAGGCCGGCTACCATGTCGACCTCAAGACGGAGATAACCGCCTCTGACCTCGTGAAGGTCGCCAGTGCCTACGACGCCTTAGTCGTGAGGAGCCGCACAAAGGTCACGAAGGAGGTCCTCCAGGCGGGGAAGCCGAAGCTCAAGATTGTCGCTCGCAGCGGTGTCGGCCTCGACAACGTCGACACCGACGCCGCGAAGGCACTCAGTATCCAGGTGGTAAACAGCGCCGAGGCCCCCAGCAATGCCGTCGCCGAGCTCGTCCTCGGCTATATGCTCAGCCTCAGCCGCAACATTGCGAAGGGCGACGCCTCCATGAAGCGGGGCGAGTTTGCGAAGAACAAGCTCACGGGCTTCGAGCTCAGCGGCAAGACGCTGGGTATCGTGGGCTTCGGTCGCATCGGCTTCCTCGTTGGTAAGAAGGCGAAGTCCCTCGGGATGCGCGTTCTCTGTTACGACGTGCTCATAGACAAGATGATGAACTTTGTGCAGGAGGCTGGCGCCGAGTCCGTGCCACTCGACAAGCTGCTGGCCGAGTCCGACTTCGTTACCGTCCACGTCCCACTTCTCCCACAGACGAAGCACATGTTCAACGCTGCCACCATCGCCAAGATGAAGAAGGACTCCTACATCATCAACGCTGCCCGCGGTGGTATCATCGAGGAGAAGGCACTCGTCGATGCCCTCAGTAGCGGCCACCTGGCTGGTGCAGCCCTCGACGTCTATGAGGAGGAGCCAACCAAGAACATGGACCTCGTAAAGATGGAGAACGTCGTCTGCACACCGCACATCGGAGCTGAGTCCAAGGAGGCGCAGCTGGGGAACAGTATGATAGTCGCCGAGAAGCTCATCAAGGCCCTCGGCTGAGCCCTCGCCAAGCTTAAGAGGACTCACGCCACCACTATGCAATTCCACGCGAGTTGACTATAATGAAGGTTATAATCGGGGCGGGCCTGTCGGGGCTCAGCGCCGCCTACCACATGGGCAGCGGCAATAAGCTCCTGGAGAGGGAGAGCGAGGTGGGCGGCTTGTGTCGCAGCGTAACCACGAAGGGCTATACATTCGACCTCGCCCCACATATCTTCTTCACGGGTAGCCAGTACGTCAACGGCCTCGTTAACGAGCTCTTAAACGGCGACCTCATAAAGCAGAGGCGCCGTGCTTACATCTACCTCCTCAGCACCTACGTCGAGTATCCCTTCGAGGTCAACCTGCACGGTCTTCCACAGGGCGTCATAGACGAGTGCATAGAGGGTGCACGCAACAGGCCAGACATCCAGCCTCGAAACTTCATGGAGTGGATCAGTGCCACGATGGGGGAGGGCGTCGCCAGGCACTACATGGTCCCCTATAACGAGAAGATCTGGAAGTACCCCCTCAAGGAGATGAGCATCGACTGGGTAGCGGGGAGAGTACCAGCGCCTAGTGTAGAAGAGATGGTGAAGGGGGCGCAGGGGAAGGTGGAGAGGGAGTACGGCCCGAACGCCTATTTCCAGTACCCGAGGGTCGGGGGCATAGGCGCGATTCCAACCGCCTTCGCCAAGAGGGTTACAGACATCTCCCTCAACTCAAACGTCCACGAGATACGCCATAACGGGAAGCGCCTAGACGTGCTCTATACTAGAAACGGTGAGCCGAAGAGGCTCGAGGCGGACAGGGTGCTATCCTCAGTTCCCCTACCCGAGCTCGTGAAGATGATTAAGTCGACCCCCGAGGAGGTCATCAAGGCATCCGAGAGGCTCGTCTCCAACAGCCTCGCCTGCTTCAACATCGGCGTCGACCGCGAGACCATCAGCGACAAGCACTGGCTCTACTTCCCCGAGAAGGAGTACATATTCAACAGGATCAGCTTCCCCATGAACCTCTCACCCGAGACCACCCCCAAGGGAAAGAGCAACATCGTGGTCGAGGTCACCTACAGGGGGGCCAAGCCAGACCCGGAGGAGACGAAGGCGAAGGTTAGGGAGGGCCTCATACACGCAGGAATACTCCGAGAAAACGACAAACTAGAGGTCTTCGACGCCCTCGACTTCAAGTACGCCTACGTCATCTACGACCTCCAGCACAAGGGAAACGTTAATCTTATCCAGGCATACCTTGAATCCCTTAGAGTCTCCTCCATGGGGCGGTTTGGAGAATGGGAATATCTCAACATGGACAAGGCCATCCTCTCAGGGAAGAGAGCGGCGGAGGAAGAGAAAAGAAAATGATTACTGTAGTCGTGCCAACATATAACGAGGAGAAGAACATAGAACGCTGCCTCCGAGCCCTGAACAATCAGAACATTCCGAGGGACTCGTATGAGATCATAGTAGTCGACGGTGACAGCAAAGATAAGACGAGGGAGATTGCCTCCAAGTACGCGGATAAGGTAATCCAGCAGGTGAGTTCTGGGGTCGGTGGAGCCCGAAACGACGGTGCAATGGCCGCGAGCGGGCAGATAGTCGCGACAACCGACGCCGACTGCATTCCCGAAGAGGACTGGCTGCACACAATACTAGAAGACTTCAGTGATGACGAAATAGTTGCAGTCACAGGATACCTCGACCCAATGATCCCAAAAGAGATGGCGTGGATGAGGGGGGGAACCTACTACTACGCCTTCAAGGTCGCCAACGGCCTACGTTGGGCTGGCTCGAAGGTGGGCTACCACCACCTCTGCGGTGCTAACACCGCCTTCCGTAGGGATGCCTTCCTTAAAGTGGAGGGCTATAAAGACCTCGCCTATTCGGATGACATAGAGATAGGCAAAAGGCTGAGGGCACATGGGAAGATGGCGATGGATGACCGTATACAGGTCGACTACTCCATCCGCCGCATCCAGAAGCTAGGCATCGCCAAGTACACCTGGATGATCATGAAAAATGACTTTAATGTGATTGTACTCGGCATGAAGCCCACCAAGGGCAGCTATGCCAAGCAGGATTATAACTAGAAGACTAGGGTTCCTAAGGAGCCGCGGGTTCTTACTTTCTGCAGACCCAGTTAAGGTCCTTGTCGGCTTTGATGTGTGGACTCGCGGGGTCAACCATTATAACCTCGTACCACTTGTTCATACCATCCTGCCAGACCCAGTAGCTGTTCAGCACTTCAAGATTGATGAACTTCTTTGAAGCGCGCTGTTCAGCTATGAGCTGTATGCTCTTCGCGGGGGTGAACTTCGTAACACCCATCTTTTTAGGCCTGCGGCCTAGTATGGCTCTGAGCTTGTGTGCGCCACCGCGGCGGACGCGTACGCGTACCACCACTATGCCCTTCTTGGCCTTGTAGCCCAACCTATGGGCGCGGTCTAGACGCGTCGGCTTATCTACCCTGTTGACGGCTGGCTGCCGCCTCCAGGCGACGACGCGCTGGCGCATGAGATCCTGCACGTAGCTCTTCGCCGGACGTTTCCAAGCCTCTTCGAGGTGCCGGTACATTGACGGATTCTCCTTTGCGAAGCCTTAGAGAAGTTCGCAGCCTAATAAATGTAATGGGGTATCGAATCAACGGCCGATTAACCCGTCTATGGCTAGGTGGCGCCTCTGGCGGAGGTAGACGATGGGGATGGAGCGCTCCCTCAGCCTCCTCCTCAGTTCGGCGTCCGTCGTCGCCACTATACTGCCTCCCCGGGAGGCGAGCCGGATAAGCTGGTCATCCACCTCCTCCCCGGGTCCTAGCGCCTCTTCGAGGATGGTGATCCTCCCCGCGAAAGTTAAGGCGAAGTCGATCTCCTTCTCTTCGCCCGGCTTCACCCGGGTCTTAAGCCATCTTAGTTCATCCACGATCGCTGTCGTTGTGGCTATTTTGAGGGAGGACTCGATTATCCGGTTCAGCTCTGCCTCGACGTCTACGCCGAACCTTATGGATATCATCAGAAAGTTTGTGTCCAGGAGGACCAGGGTTGGTTCTCTGGTGGGCATTAGCCGCTCAGGGCTCCGGCCCCGATTAGTCGCCAACGCCCGTCTATCCTTCGGCTAAGCGCCACGCGGTCGGTCTCTTCTCCGCAGATGGGGATGCTGAGCTTCGCCTCGAGGTAGTCCTTCTTTACGAGTGTCACGTCGGCCATCGTCTTTGAGGTGCCGACATTGAGTAGGAGCTTCTCACCCTTGGCGATGCTCGCCACCTTCTCCTGCTCCTTGCTGCCGACGACGCTGCCGAAGAGCTTGACCTTCATGGACAGCTCGTCCCTGACCGGTGGCAGCGTCCCTGGTTTACCCAGCATACTTCCTACTAGTCCGTCGCTCTTGCTCAGGCTTGGGTCTAGGAGGGTGCCGACGCCGACCAGTCCCCCAGGAATAGCCTCCTCAACGGTTGTGCCGCCTATATGGAGGCTCGTGATCTCGGTGACCAGTTCCCTCATCTTAAGCTTGTTCTTTTCCCTGGTGGGGAGGCCGGGCTTTATCTCGACCTCGTCCCCGACTTTGAAGCTGCCCTGGTAGATGCTGCCGCCTAGGACGCCTCCACTAAGGTCGTCGATGATCGTTCCGGGGTTGTTTACGTCGAAGCTCCTGACGATATGCATGCGCCCGGGCTTGTTGGGGTCCCTCTTGGGGGTTGGAAGGTACTCCTGTATCGCCTGGAGGAGCATGTCTATGTTGATGTTGTGCTGCGCGGAGACCGGAATTATAGGTGCTTCCTCTGCGACAGTGCCCTCGACGAACTTGGCTATGTCATTATAGCTCCTGATTGCGTCGTCGCGCTTTACGAGATCGATCTTGTTCTGGACTATGATTATGTTCTTGAGCCCGAGCGTGTCGATTGCGGCGAGGTGCTCCCTCGTCTGCGGCTGCGGGCATTTTTCGTTTGCGGCGATGACGAGGATGGCCCCGTCCATGACGGCCGCGCCGGAGAGCATTGTTGCCATCAGTATCTCATGGCCAGGGGCGTCCACGAAGCTGATGGCGCGCTGGAACTCCGCCTTATTGCCGCACGCCCCGCACTCGGGTGAGGTGCAGAAGCACTTCGGCTCCTCGCAGTCGGGGCACTTGAATATCGCGAAGTCGGCGTAGCCGAGCTTGATTGTGATGCCCCTTTTCAGCTCCTCGCTGTGCTTGGAAGCCCACTGCCCAGTGAGGGCTTGAACGAGCGTCGTCTTACCATGGTCAACGTGGCCGATCGTGCCTATGTTGACCTCGGGTTGCTTAGGTAGCCTAGGTATTTCTTCTTCCCCCGTGCAAACTCAAACAGTGATCAGCCTCCTCTTAAATACATTTATTGAACCTCACGGGGCTCCCTAGATCAGCGGCAAATGGAACACATGAGATCAGTCGTATGCAAATTTTACAATTGCGCGCACGTCGCAAACGAGGACGACCCTGCCCTCCTTTATGCCCCATCGAGGATCTCGTCGAAGCCCTTAGTGCCGGTCGCTATGAGTTTCATAATGCCCAACCTTGAATGTAGATAGAGTAGATGTAGACTTATGCTTATGATTTAAGAAAATTGGAAGTTACTTGATTTAGTCTATAAAGAAGTTTAGTATTTTACTCTTTCTTCTCTTCCGAGGGCTTCTCGGCGGCTGGCTCGGCTGCTTTCTCCGCCTTTTTCTTGCCCTTGGGCTGGCCCGCTATTG
>JADGNG010000049.1 GCA_017883585.1 Candidatus Bathyarchaeota archaeon | reverse complement strand
CCTGCATCTCGGGGAACTTTTCCTTATCTAATATTGCCAATTGGTGACCGGCTTCGCCAGAGGGCTCAGCCTCGAGGCAGAATCGGTGCCCAGTATCCTTCTCATGAGCCTCGATCCTATCCCTCATAGCCTCGATGATCTTATAGGATACTGCCTTACCTTTCATCGAATCGATCCCCTTCCCCATTAGGTTCAGGAGAGCCTCCTGCACCCCTACGACACCTATGGCGCCGAAGAAGTCGTCGAAGGAGTCCACGACCGAGGCCGTAACAGGTAAGTGACCAACCTTTAGCTCTTCTTCAAGGAAGGCACGTTTAGCCTCCAACCCCTCGACGGCGACGTCGATCTGTTCCTCAACGTGCTCAAAGAAGACCTCCTCATTTCCAGAATCGTGGGCAGCCCTGGGTAGATTAGGCGTTATTTCCCCGATGACACCCGTGTTCGCGCCTGGAGCGCCTCCATCTAACCAGGGATTCCTCAACTCATACTCTGCCTTGTGCTCTTTGTTGATGAATATCGGTGACATCAAAGAAGAAGTCGCCTCGAAGACAGGGAGGTCCTCTTTGGGCCAAGTGTATGAATCTGAGAGATTAATTATTGGGGTAATGATGTTGTCTGGCTCCATGCTTACGCTAAGCAATGTTTTGACGATTGATCCTAGGGATTGATCGTTTAGGCCAAGGTATAGTTCTGGAGTTCCTACTTTGGTGTGATCGTGGGATCTTTGGATGAGAGAGGTTAGATGTTTGTTATCATTTTTCCCTTGAATAATGTCAGAGACTCCATTAAGCCTCTGGAAACAATGCCATTCACTCCCAGCTCTTTCTAGGAAGTTGGCAAGTTTCCCCCATTTTTCGTCAATATCCCGTCCAGAGTCTTTACCAGTAATCTCGGAACAATCCCATGAAGTCCAATATCCTCTAGTCTCATCTGATCCATGAATATACAGGTCACCGATGTTATGGGCCTTTATGACCCTTGTTCCGTAAATGCTTGTAGAAGCCATCGTTGATTACACACCACTTAGCACTCCCCGATTTATAGCTAGTGAATTTCTTTAGACTAACAGATTTCTCGAGTGTCCACGATGTCTAAGACCTTGGAATATTATACGTGTGCAGTGGGTCTAAATTTAAAAAAGGAGGTGCATGTCACTGGCCGAGAGAGAATCCGAAGGAAGATTGAAGATTCCTAACTTTGCCCTTTTTCGCTAGTCAAACACGAATCTTTGAATAGGTAGCCTGTTCTATCCTGATAGATTCTCTTGGCTTCGAGGTCCCGTTTTCTTCCATGGTACAGGGTAATCAAAGCAGCACTCGGTGATCTTCTCAGGGATTTGAGTGATGTTGAGGTCATGGAGTTTGTCTCCGACGACCAGCTCCTCACGATTCCACTCTCAGAAGGGGACGGAGAGAAGCGACCTCTCCCACTCGTCGAGGTTGAGGAGGCTGGGGAACGACTGAACGTGTCCGTCGTCTATAGGGATGCCGAGAGCCTGAGACACTTGCGAAACCTTCTTAGCCCAAGCCAAGTGGAGGCAAAGGGAGCCTTTAATAGTGTTATGAGGCTTCTTCCCATCTCTTTTGAGACCCGTCTCTCGAAGAGGGGCTTCAAGGAGAGCAGCTTTACCGTGCAGAAGAAGTTCATAGCCAGCCGGGTGGATCCGGCGCTGCTGCAGCTCCTCATCGAGGAGGCCGAGGTGATTAGATCGGGTGGGAGGCGTTCAGTGAGTGGTAGGACCCTCTATGAGGCCCCTGCGACGCCTCTGTTGCAGATAGTGTATGCCCAGACTAAGGTTGATGAGGGTGAGCTTGGCAAGGTACTGTCTGATATGAGGCAAGTAATCACCCTACTCTCGGCCGTCAAGACCCAGAGGGAGATCATTCACTCCCGCATCGCGAAGCCGGTTGATGAAGCGGCGAAGTACCGTGGGTTCATCGAACTCCTTAACAAGGCTCGGTACCTCGGTATGGTCTCAGCGGAGGAGAGGCGCGGCCTCGATAAGAGGTGGAGGGAGACCCCCGACGAGAGGGGACCGATGGAAGAAGACCTCAAGCGTAGGCTCGGGGAGCCTACTTGAGGGATTTGGCGAACTCTTTTCCCCAAGTTCTGCATTCTGCAAGAGTCTCCTTGAGTCGGGTCTTTAGCTCCGTGTCGACCTTCACGCAGACCTTGGGGACGACCTTGTACCCGATGGCCTCGATGTAGCCCTTAAGACGGTCCTCCATGACCCAGGCGCCGTCGTATCCATAGCTGCCGAAGACCCCAGCCGTCTTGCCCTTCAACTTTATCTTTCCCATCTTGGCGTAGTCGGCGACGTGGGCGAGGAAGTCCTTCATCTCGTTCGTGACGTCGGCATATCTTGTTGGACTGCCGAATGCAACGCCGTCACTCTCCTCGAGGAGGCTTAGGGGGAAGGGATCCCCTATCTTCTTCATTGTGACCTCGGCGCCTGTTTCCTTTGCGCCTTCGACTATAGCGGTGGCCATCTTCTCGGTGTTCCCAGTTTTACTGTCGTAGATGATTAGAACCTTCATCTTCTTTACTTTCACCCGGCTGATGTTTCAATTCTGCCCGACGGATTATATATAGGTTCCCGGGTGAGCGGGTTAGGTATGAGGCTTGGCGAGGTCAGGTGCAAGAGCATCCTGGGACACAGTGGCATCAGTGGCATGGACTACGCTGTGAACCCTTACCTAGGCTGCGGTCATGCATGCACTTACTGTTATGCGCGCTTCATGAGAAGGATGGGTCACCCCGGGGAGCCATGGGGGAGCTTCGTCGATGCTAAGGTGAACGCTGTGGAGAGGCTTCGGGAGGAGGCGGCGAGGAAGCCGTTGGGCAAGGTACTCCTAAGCAGCGTGACGGATGCGTACCAGCCAATCGAGAAGAAATATCAACTTACTCGGGAGTGCCTCGTCGTCCTCCTGGATCACGGGTTCAGCGTTGATATTTTGACAAAAAACGATCTGGTTCTGAGGGACCTCGATGTTATAGAGCGATTCGACGATGTTGAGGTTGGGTTAACCATTACCAGTTTGGATGACTCGGTTCGGCGCGCTTTCGAGCCGGGGGCGTCAACTATCCAGGCTAGGCTGGATGCGCTTAAGAGGTTCAGCGACGAGGGCATCAGGACCTACGCCTTCCTAGGACCTATGCTACCGTACCTGAGCGATGAACACCTGGAGGATTTGCTGAACGTGTTGGCCGACAGGGTGGGCAGGCTGATAGTTGATCGGCTGAACATCAAGTGTGGTAACCTGCCCGATATCAGGGGGACGCTCGCAGCTCACTATCCTGACCTCGCTCCAATGTTCGAGGCAGCCCTGGCGTCTGACTCCGACTATTATAAGGGACTCAGGATAAGAGTCTCAGAGATGTGCAGGGATAGATTGATCCCGGTCGACCTCATCCTCTGAGCAAGTCACTTATTCCTGCGACTGATTGTTACCGGTATGAACCTTCGCGACCGTTCAGAGACACTGTTCTCCTCTTATTCAGGTGTAGTGCCCGGAGCTGCTTTTGCACTAGTAAAGCATGGGGAGTTGATCCAGAGCAGTGGTTACGGGTTGGCGAATGTATCAGCGGGAACCCCAGTAGGTGCGTCGACCAACTTCCGCCTCGCATCGGTGACGAAGGCATTCACCGCCATATGTGTCCTCAAGCTCGTAGACTCGGGGAAGATTACCCTCGTGGACAGGCTATCCTCATTCATCCCTGGTCTACCGGGATATGCTGACGACATCACGGTGAGGATGATGCTCGGTCACACTTCGGGGCTCGGCGACTACGAGTCAGACGTTCCCGAGGACTACCCGGGACAGGTGCATGAGGACTATGTCGTGGATAAGGTACGGGGGCTCCCATCTACATACTTTCCCCCGGGGTCAGGGTTCCAATATAGCGACACTGCGTACGTGCTTCTTGGCATCATCGTCGAGAGAGTGTCCGGCGTCCCCTTCCCACTTTTTATCGAGAGGGAGATATTCAAGCCACTTGGCATGGTAGGTTCGAGACTATACGCGGGCGAGGGCGTTAAGATCAATGATCGGGCTTATGGCTATACAAATAGCGGCGCAGCTTTCAAGCCAAACGATCAGAGTAAGACAAGTGCCACCCTCGGGGACGGTTGCATCTACTCCTCAATCGACGATCTCGTTAAGTGGGATCGGGCTCTCAACTCGGGAGAGATAGTCAGCGAAGGGCTTCTAGAGGAGGCGTTCAGCCCGGGGAGGCTCAGCAACGGCACGCCTACAGAGTACGGCTTCGGCTGGTTCATAATCAATAGGAATGGGGTGAAGATCCTGCACCACGCGGGGGAGACGGCAGGATTCCAACACAAATTCATACGCGTTCCGGAGAAGCGAATAGCCCTCATCATACTCACAAACAGGGACTCATGGGACCTCTCACTCAAAAAGAAGCCCACAGAGGCCGAGGACACCGTTGGGCTGCTGAAGTATTTCGATCTGATCTAGACGAAGCTGTCTAACGGGTCCTGTCAACGAGGTCCTTTACTTTCGCCTTGGCGCCACCGATGATGTCCTTGCCGTGAGTATAGAGGAGGTTGTCGAAGTCGTACTTGAGCAGCCTGTCCATCTCTTTGGCTGCCTGTTTTGCGTCGAGGCAGTATTTCTCCGGGGGAGCCATTAGGTTTCCCTCGGGGTCGCCGAAGATGGTGTCGCCTGCGATGATGGTTTTCTGCTTTCTTAGGTAGTAGCTCGCGTTTCCCTCACTGTGGCCTGGTACCCAGATGACCTCTATGCCTCCGCAGAAGGGGATGACCTCACCATCCTCGAGGCCCTCGACCTTTACTCCCCCGGCCTTCTGTATGAGTGGGGCCTCGAGCTTGTGCGCCTTAATAGGCGCGCCTGTGAGCTCCTTTAGCTTTGAGAGGTTCTTCGTATGGTCGCCGTGCTTGTGGGTGACGAGAATAAGTTTGACGTCTCCCCACCCCTTCTTCATCGACTTGAGCTCCGCGGCGATGTTGTCGACGTGTGGAGGCGTCATGCCACCGTCGACTAGCACCACGCCCTCGCGGCAGTCAAGCGCCCAGCACTCCATACCGTGGTCCTTCTTCTCCGAGTTGTCGATGATATGGATCCCCTTCAGTTCCTCCATGGTTATCGGTAGAGGTATGTGAGGTTATATTACTTAAGATTGAATGTTGGGTTAGATCTTCTCTATGTATCGAGAGTATAGCTCCCGGACTTTCTCGGGACTAATCTGTAGCTTCATAACGTCGCCTTTGCGCGGCTCTGTGCCGAGGTAGACGAAGCCCATCTTCTCGTAAAACTTCCTGAGCTGGCGCCCCTTCTCGTCTTGCTCCTCCGTGTAGAGGGTGACGTGGCTGTGGCCGGTGTTCACGGCGTGCACCACGATGAGGGTTGCTAGCGTGTGGCCGATGCCCTTTCTCTCAACTATCGAGGCCAGGGTGTCTAGGAAGAACCCGTTCTCCGGTTTGTCGTAGCCGTAGACTATTCCAATAGGCTGCCCGCCGCACTCGGCGAGGAGGAGGAGGAAGCCGGGTATATAGCTGTGTTCCAATACCTCCTCATGCCTGTACCTAAGCTCCTCCCTGAACTTCTTGGCGTCCACGGTGAGTATCGTGTGGATAAGGGAATCGTTAAGCCTGTGGTGGATGTTTATCGTGCAATCTGAGCCAAGGATCTTGTCGAGTCTCGCCTCCGTGGCGGTAACTGCCTCGGCTAGGGTCGGCGTATCTGCGGTCATCGCTTGTGGAGTGTATAGGTGGGTCTCCTCTATAATGGTGCCCCGGGGTTCCAAGGGACTGGACCGCCCCCGGCGGTGAAATTATGGTGCAAATTTTACTTTTTTGGGCGTCTCCCTTGGGATTCTCGGCGTGAAAGGTGTCAATTTTAGCGTAATTTCAGTGCCTTCTTTGCGTGGGGATGGCACCTTAGGCTAAAAAATCTAAGGTAATCGGAGGCTTTTATTTGCCATTTTTCCGAAACGGGGCTATTTTTAGGG
>JADGNG010000048.1 GCA_017883585.1 Candidatus Bathyarchaeota archaeon | reverse complement strand
TTAACCTTAACGAGGACCTTGTCCCACTTCCCGATGGCCTTCTTGTAGTCCACTAGGTCGAGGGCCCTGTTTACCGGCTCGGGTCCGCGGCTCCCCTTGACGACGGCGACGCTAGGCAAATCTATCAGGGTAGGCTTCGATCCGCCCGTAATAGACTTTGTTGAGCAGCTCAGCTAGTTGGTCAATATTGATACATAGCGGATTTTATGATCAGCCTGGTTGCCCCCAGTGTCCACCGTAATCGACGCCCAGGCGCGGGCCGAGTTGAAGAGCCTCTTCGCGAGCCTCGCAGGGCCCGTCAACATCACCCTCTTCACCCAATCCAACCCCACTCAGGCGTGCGTCGATCAAAGGCGGCTTCTAGAGGCGCTTGTATCGATGAACGGCAAGATCAGCCTGAAGGTGCTCGACCTAGTGTACGACCAAGCACAGGCCGCAGCCCGCGGGGTGGATAAGGTCCCTGCGACTCTCATCGACGGCGTGAGGGAGCTGGGGATAAGGTTCTACGGCCTGACGGGTGGCTACGAGTTCTCCTCCCTCGTCGACACGATCCTGATGGTTTCGACTGGTGAGTCGAGCCTCGATGAGAGGCTCAAGAAGCTGATCGCGGGCATCACGAAGCCCGTCCATGTCGAAGTGATGACGACCCTCACCTGCCCCTACTGCCCGAGGATGGTGCATGTCGCCAACCAGTTCGCCCTCGTCAACGATAAAATTCGATCCGATATGATAGAGTCCTCCGAGTACCCCCAGCTCGTGCAGAGATATGGCGTATCGGGGGTCCCGAAGACGATCATAAACGAGACCCACAGCTTCGAAGGGGCGATCCAGGCGGAGGCCTTCTTCCTCGAGCTGCTAAAGGCGGTGGAGCCCGAGCAGTACAGACGACTCGACGAGACCATCCGGGAGGCACAAGGGCTAAGGCGGGTGGGGAGGGCGGAGGAGGGGCACACCTACGAGATCCTCGTCGTCGGGGGCGGCCCCGCAGGCATGAACGCGGCCCTCTACTCTTCCCGTAAAGGATTGGAGGTCGCCCTCGTCACGAAGAACCTCGGGGGACAGATCACAGCGAGCGTCGAGAACTACCTCGGCCTCGGCGAGGCACCCGGCGTTGACGTCATAGACGTGTTCATGCGCCACCTCGAGGCCCACAGAATAGCCGAGGTAACAGGGGTCGAGGTAACCAGGGTAGAAGCGACGGATCGGGGCTTCAGGGTAACTACCCTCGAGGGGCGCGTATACGAGGGACAAGCCCTCATCTACTGCGCGGGGAAGGAGTACAAGCGCCTCAAAGTACCTGGGGAGGCCCAGTTCATCGGAAGGGGTATAGGCTTCTGCGCAACCTGCGACGCCCCCCTATTAACGGGTAAGCGGGTCGCCGTCGTGGGGGGAGGTAACTCCGCCTTCACTGCGGCGAGAGACCTTCTGCGATTCGCATCCGAGGTCCATCTCATCCACAGGGGCGACGAGTTCAAGGCTGACGAGCAGCTCGTACAAGAGGTGACCTCGGCCAAGAACCTGATCATTCACCGGAGCGCTAACGTTAAGGCGTTCCTCGGCAAGGAGAAGCTAACTGGGGTCCGCATCAGCGCATCGGGCGGGGAATCCGGCGAGGACCTGCTTGTGGACGGCATCTTCCTAGAGATCGGTATGATCCCAAACAGCGACCCCCTGAAGGGCCTCGTCGAGTTAAACGAGCGGGGCGAAATCCCGGTGAAGCTCGATATGTCCACGACGTTCCCGGGCCTCTTCGCCGCCGGCGACGTAACCGAATCAAAGGACAAGCAGATCGCCATAGCTGTTGGACAGGGGGCTCAGGCGGCACTTTCAGCCTACAAGTACCTCTACTCGAAGGGGCTGACGAAGAACAAGGAGGAGTTTAAGGAGCTATGGCAGTAAGTGCAGCGATGCCTCAGCCTCCCTTGGTGCCGACTGGTAGGCGCGGTAAATAGTAATAGTATTTAACTCCCCCCACACCTCCAATCAGCGAAACGCGCCGGGACCCGTAATGAAGTTCAGTAAACTGCCCATAAGCAAGGAGCTCAAGAAGGGGCTCAAGGAGATCGGATTCGACGACATGTTTCCAATCCAGGAGAAGGCAATCCCGCCGATGCTGGAGGGAAAGGACGTGATTGGGCAGGCGAAGACGGGGACGGGTAAGACGGCGGCGTTCGGTGTACCGATGATCCAGATACTCGACCCCTCAAAGGGCACGGTCCAGGGACTAGTCCTCGCCCCTACCCGCGAGCTCGCCCAGCAGATAACCGAGGACATAAACGACTTTGCCAAGTACACCAAGGTAAAGGCTACCGCCGTCTACGGCGGAGTACCCATCGACAGGCAGTTCCTCGAGCTTAAGCGGGGCCCCTCAATCGTCGTCGGGACACCAGGCCGTATCATCGACCACCTCAACCGCGGAACCCTTAGCCTCCGGGATGTCAAGATGCTCGTACTCGACGAGGCGGATAACATGCTCGACATGGGTTTCGTCGAGGACATCGAATATATCTTAAAGCGGACGCCTAAGGAGAAGCAGGTCAGCCTCTGGAGCGCAACCATCGACGACCGTACAATGCACATCAGTAGCGGCTACATGCGTGACTCTGAGTTTGTGAACGTCAGCCGCGACGAGATCGGCCTCACTACTATCAAGCAGCACTACATACTCTGCAACGAGCATGAGAAGGACGAGACCCTCAAGCGGATCATAGACTTCTACAAGATCGACCGTTGTATAATCTTCTGCAGGATGAAGATTGGCGTCGATGACCTCTACGCTATGCTTAACCGGGGTGGCTACAGCGCCGAGGCGATACACGGTAACTTCACCCAGGCGAGGCGCCAGCAGGTTCTCGACGGCTTCAAGTCTGGTAAGTTCAGCATAATGATCGCCACCGAGCTCGCGGCTAGGGGGCTCGATATCGCGGACGTCCCGTGGATAATCAACTATGACATTCCTTTGGACCCCAACATGTATTTCCACAGGGTCGGCAGGACCGCTAGGGCGGGGAAGGAGGGTAACGCTATAACGCTTGTCACCCAAGATGAGGAGATCGAGCTCGAGCGCATCAAAGCTATGACGAAAATCCCTATAAACAAGCTTACGTTGCCCCCTGCTTTCTTATATTAAAGAAATAGTCGCTGAAGATCTCAAGAAAGAATGGTAACTAATCTGTCCTTTAGCTTGACACTAAGTTCCGTCTGGTTTCGGTTGTTGATCTGTTCCCTCCCCGGGTTTTGGTATCTGATTTATCCCATAGATTCCGTACATCGACATCTGCCCACCAGGGCCAGCAGTCGGAATGTTAGAGGGGATTAGTATCATGAGGTTCTTTCCCTGGAGTCCTAACTCGTAAACGATATTCATCCATCTCAGCTCAAACGCTCTATCGTTATCTTTGTACATGTTGGCTGCCTGCACCATTTTTTCTGCCGACTCGTATTCCGCTAGTGAGAGTGTGACCCTGGCCCGCCTCTCCCTCTCAGCCTGAGCCTGACGAGACATTGCGTCCTGTAGGGCTTGGGGAATGCCTACGTCTCGGATCTCCACTGCAGTGACCTTAATTCCCCATGCCTCTGTTTTGCTGTCAATGATACCCCGGGCGATATTTCCTACTCTCTCACGCTCTGTGAGGAGCTCATCAAATGATGCTTGACCAATTACCTCCCGGAGGGTGGTCTGAGCGGCAAGCTGAGTCGCTTGGTTGAAGTCGTTCACATTTAAAATCACCTTCTGGAGATCCACTGGTTGGAAGTACATCACGGAGTCAACAGCCACAGGAATGTTGTCCTTCGTTAAGCTCTGCTCCGTTTTAAAGGAGACAACCTGTAGCCGAGTCGATATCACGAATGGAACGTTCCCGATAAAAGGTGGAACGTAAATGATGCCCGGTCCTTTCAGCCCCTTATATCTACCTAGCATGAGGAGGGGCGCCCTCTCCCACTCCTTGAGTACCTTTATTCCGCTTACCAGAATAGCGATCACGACGATTGCGATGAAAGCTTCGATGCCGACTGTGAATAGATCAGCCATCTCTTTTCACAGTAGATAGATTTGTAGGAGATTCTATTTAACTTAGTTAAAAGAAAAACTAGTCCGCTTCTTTCTCGACTATCAACACGAGGCCATTTAGTCTCTTCACCCTTATTTTTTGGTCCTTGGAGATGTTACCTGAGGCGGACTCAGCCCTCCATATCACGCCTCCGACCCTCACCTCCCCTGTTGGGGAGAGATCTGAAATGGTGATGCCGACGTCGTTGATGAGCGACTCCGGGCCTGTCATCTTCGACTTCTGTCTGAGGGGGCTGATTACCCACCTGAAGTATAGTCCGAGGAGTATGCCCGCTGCTACAATCGCGAATAACTCCACATCAACGGAGATGTTTATGGGGGATGGTGAGTAGCTTAACCCGTTCGCCAGATAATATATCCCAAACGCCCCCAAGATAACCCCCGCCATCATCGAGAATCCGTGTGCTAGCTTCAACTCGAGGAAGATGAGGACCGCAGCGATGGCGATTATGAAGAATCCGAGCAGCGAGGCGTCTATAACTTCCGTGCCGATCAAACCGGCGAGGATGGACACGGCCCCTACGACGGTCAGGAGGACGCTCCCGTGCTGTATGTCTAGAACTATCGCTATTACGCCGATGAGGATCAGTATTCCGTCTAGGATCGGGTTACTCAGGGCGCTGATGAACTGCTCGTAGATGCTCTCGTTTAGCGTGATCTGGGTTCGCTCTGTTAGCCCGAGATCATTGATGGCCTCGTCGAGGGAGTTCGCCTGAGCGTTAATTATGTGGTACCTGAGTGCCTCGTCCGCGGAGTAGGCGACGTCGTTCTGTACCATGTTGTACGCCGCCGTCGAGTTGCGCCCCCACTTCTGGGCGAGGCCGACAAGGAGGCTGAGCATTCCTGCCTGGGTGTGCTCCTGCTCGAGCTGCGTCCCGCCCACAACTATAGGCTTGCTGGGGCCGATCTCGGAACCCTTCCCCATTATTATCTTGTTGCAGGCGAACGCGATGAAGCTCCCCGCGGAGCCAGCGAGGGAATTCGGCGGTACGTACGTGTAGGTTGGTATACCGCTCGAGTTGGCGTCGGCGATCAAGGATATAATCGAGGCCATGTCGTTAAGGAGTCCCCCCGGTGTGTTCATCGTTATGACTAGGGCAGAGGCACCCTGATCCTTGGCGAAACCGACCGCTCTCTTCACGAAAAGTGATGAACCGGGATCAACCTGGACATCGAAGTTGATGACGACTATGGGGCCAGAGTTAGATACAGCAGTAGCTGTCTTGGGTGGTAAGTAGGCGCCTGAGAGGGCGAGCAGCAGGATTAGAAACAGCATTTTACCTTTAGATCTAATTTGACCGATCATCCCGGCTCTCCCCTCCTCATATGAACTAAAGTCGCACCTGAAATTAAACACATATAGTCCCACACCCCTTATGGGGGTCTCTTGGCTGAGATACGAACCGACTCGCCGTTCACTAGCGCACGCCAAACCCGTTAATAGGATTCGAGTCAGTATTTCCGTCGATGCAATTTGGCTGAAGCGTTCTTCGCGAGGCAGCTCTCCACAGAAGAGATAGAGAAGCGCATTCAGGGTTTTCCCTCCTGGCTCGAGATCGATCTCGACGCCATCACACATAATCTCGAAGAGGTAAAGAATAGGGTCAAAGTCGAGGTTATCCCATGCGTAAAGACTAACGCCTATGGCCACGGGCTGGCGCCCATTGTGGCACACATGATGAAGAGGGGCGTCAAACAGTTCTTAGTCGCTAAACTTTGGGAAGCCGAGCAAATCAGGGACGCGGGACTAGAATGTGAGGTGGTGAGCATGGATCCACTGTTCTCGGATGAGAATTTCGATGCTGTTGTGGCTCGAAACATTACGCATACAGTCTATCAAAAGGGGACGGCTGATAGATTAAACTCGGCCGCTGAACGAATCGGGAAAAAGGCGAAGGTCTGGGTGAAGGTCGACACCGGTCTTGGCAGAGTAGGTATCAGGTGGAGCGAGGCGGTTGAACTCGTTCAGTACATCTCTTCACTCCCCCTCCTTGAACTCACCGGTTTATTCTCGACCATGGCGGAGGACGCGGAGCTAGACAAGATCCAAGTTGACAGGATGGTGGGAGTCAGCGATGAACTTGATCGTCTCGGTATTAATTACGGGGTGAGAAGCATGGCAAGTGGAAACGCTGTTTTTCACCGTCCCTTCATCTTTCTGGACGCGGTCCGGCCAGGTATAATGCTCTATGGATTCTATCCTGACCCAGAGGATAGGGAGAGTAGCCTGGACCTGAGACAAGCCATTGCCTTCAAGGCTCGCGTAGAGCAGGTCAAGTGGGTTGATACCGGCGAATCCCTCACTTACAGTCGAAGATTCATTGCGCCTAAGAGGATGAAGGTCGGGACTGTTCATATCGGTTACTCCGACGGTTACCCGAGAGGCATGACGAAGAAGGGATTGGTGAAGGTTGATGGGAAGGTTAAACCGGTTCTAGGGACGGTCTCGGTCAACCACTTCCTCGTTGACCTAGATGGTACCGACATCGACGTAGGCGGCGTCGTTGAGGTGATAGGGAGGGATGGTGAGAACAACGCCCATAAGGTGGCGGAACTCGCCGGGATCATGACCTACTCGTTGATGGTTGGGCTTCATCCCCTGCTGCCTAGGGTCTATTTCGAGAAAGGAAGGCCAATCGCTCTGAGCGAACCCCAGCTGGTCGAGCGATGATCAGGATTTAAATTTGTGCAGCGTGTATGGGTCAGAAGGGCCGGGGTAGCATAGCTTGGCTAATGCGCTGGACTCATGATCCAGAGGTTATAGGCACCAGT
>JADGNG010000047.1 GCA_017883585.1 Candidatus Bathyarchaeota archaeon | reverse complement strand
GGGCGCTTCGTCTTGAGGCTTAGGAGCTTGCCCGCGGCCTTCTGGGCCCAGTCGTTGTAGCCTACGCGCACCTTGTCCCCCTCGACCTTGACCCACATGTGCTCGCGGTGGAAGTAGAGGTCGTCGGGGAAGTCGAATCCTTCTAGCTTGACCATGCTTTATGGAGGGACGTGGTTTGGTTAATAATGTTTTAGAGGCTTCACCGACTCGTATCCGTGAGGGCGAGTATGGTTTTGATAGTCTCCTCGACGGCGGTCCGCACCTTTGGCGTAGGTTCGTCGCCGATGGTCGTCGTGTCCTCCGCTTCCACCGCCAGGAGGATTATCTCCCCCGGCATCTCCTCGCCGTAGAGCTGGCGCCCGAGTTGGAGGGTCGTGATCAGGTCGGTGCCGTGGCTGTGTGTGACGACCGGGGGCTTCTCTCCCTCTGTTAGGTTGACCCTGAAGACTGTTCCGGGCTCGGCTCCAGTCTCAATAGCATCGACGATAACGGCTCGGTTATACCCCCTCATCGCCTCCAGTATCTCAACGCTCCCCATCGCAGCGTCAAGGATGTCAACCCCCGGGTGGAGGTCACTCAGCGCTTTGATCACGTGGATTCCTACCCCGTCATCGGTCCGTAGAAGGTTGCCGATACCAATGACCAGGGTCCTCATGGATAGGATACGACTCATCCGCCTCTAAAGGTCTTATCTCGGAGACCGGGCTACCCTAGCTTGAGAAGGTTAAAAATCAGCCGTTTCCAGCGTAGCCCGGAGATGGCTTTGTCAGGGGAAACACCGGTGGAGGCGCCCCCAGAAGCGCCGATCGGGGCGCCTGTCGAGGTGCCGGCAAAGAGACGTAGAAGTGCGTGGATGTACTTCGCCTTACTCGTCATCGTGATCCTGGCCTTGGGCGGCGTCTGGTTCTTCAGGTTCAACACCTCCATTCCCGTGCTCACAATGTACCCGAGCCAGCGCCTCGCGAGCACCGACTGGTCCGGCTACACGGTCTCCACCGACCTACTCAACCCACAGGCTGCTGTGACGAGTGTGAGCGGTTCGTGGACCATCCCGCAGATCACGGCTTCGGCGGGCAACTCATTCTCTGCTGCATGGATAGGCGTCGGTGGCCAGTACGATCAAGCACTAATCCAGACGGGGACGGAGCATGACTGGGTGAACGGCGCCGCCGGCTATATCGTCTGGTACGAGCTCCTCCCGCAGGACTCGGTGCAGCTGAGCATGAACGTGTCGCCGGGGGATATCATGACGGCCTTAATAACCCTACAGAACACGGCGACGCAGACATGGGTCATCGAGATCACCGACACGTCGAACGGGCAGACGTTCAGGCAGAGCTTCAACTACGCCACCACTAGGCTCTCCGCAGAGTGGATAGTGGAGAGACCCGTTGTCAACAACAGGATATCGACGTTCGCCAGTTTCGGCAGTGTGACCTTCACAGGGTGTTCCGCGACGGTCGGAGGGAGAACAGATAGCATCACAGGCTTCCCACACAGCACATTCACGCTGCAGGGTCGCATGAATAACTACCTCGACGCCGTGTCGGACCCAACAAACGGGGGCTCCTCCTTCACCGTCGACTTCATCGCGGCGAGGTAGCCCCGGGAAAATCAGAACCTGTTCAGCTTCTTGAAGATTGAGCCGTCCGCGCCGATTATCTCGACGCTGAGCGGCCCCTCACCGGGTAGACTGTGTGTGCTGCATCCGAAGCAGGGGTCATAGGCACGGAACGCCATCTCGACCATGTTGAGGAGGCCGTCGTTGACCACCCCATTTTTGATGAGTCCCTTAGCTGCGTCGCGTACGCTGCAGCAGATGTCGGCGTAGTTGTTCGTTGTGGCGACGATGAGGTTGGCCTTCTTGACCATGGCGTCATCATCGAGCTTATAGTGGTGGAAGAGGGTGCCGCGTGCGGCCTCGACGACGCCGACACCTTCGCCGGGCTTGCCGACTGGGTTACGCAGGTCGGTCTTTGTGATGGACGGGTCGGTGCTTAGCTCGACGGCGCGCTCAGCCGCATATAGCAGCTCCACGAGACGCGCCCAGTGGAACGCGAGGGTAGACTGCACCGGTTTCCCGCCCAAGGTCTCATACATGCGCTTGTACTCGGCGTTCGCCAGTGGGGTAGCCATACCTTCGGAGGCGTTGAGCCTCCCCAGAGGGCCGACGCGGTAGACTCCGCTCTCAGGCCCAGCAGTGAGTCCCTTCCACCCAACCTTCTTGAGGTAGGTGAACTTGCTGTAGGTCCAGGGCTCGACGCGCTCAGCGATGTGGTCGAGATAATCGCTACCCTTGAAGCGGTCAAACTCCTTACCCTGCTGATCGGTGACGCGTACGTCGCCGTCGTAGAAGTTGACGTGGTTATTTGCATCAACGAGCCCCATATTGTAGGCGTCGAGGCGGTATGGGTCGCTGATTATGAGGTCGACGTACTGCTTGTTCTTGAGCACGATGTCGTTGAAGACTCCTAGAGTGAACTTTGCGAACTCGACACTGCTGCGCGCCATCTCCTCGATCTTAGTGCGCTCCTCCTCGTTGAGTCCTTTGCTTATGCCTCCGGGGACGCCGCATGTGGGGTGGGTTGCCTTTCCGCCGATGATCTCGGTGATCCGCTGCCCGTAGGCACGGTGCTTTATGACATCCCTGCCGACGTCGAGGCCGACGCGCTTGAGGACGCCGAAGATGTTCCGCTCAGATGCTGGGGCATCTGGTCCGACGACGAAGTCTGGGCCTCCGAGGAAGTAGAAGTGGAGCGTGTGGTCGTAGATGTAGTAGCCGACGTACATTAGCTCCCTGAGTTTCTTCGCCGTCTCGGTTGGCTCGACGTTGAAGGCTGCGTCGAGTGCTTTCGTGGCGGCGTAGTGGTGGGCGACTGGGCAGACCCCGCAGATGCGTGGCGTGATTATCGGCATATCCTCCGCTCGACGCCCCTCGCAGAACTTCTCGAAGCCGCGGAGCTCCGGTACCTGTAGGTACGCGTTCTCCACGTTGCCCGCGTCGTTTAGGAAGATGCTGATCTTGCCGTGGCCCTCCAGCCGCGTGATGGGGTCGATGGTTATGGTCTTCATTTCTTTACCCTCCTGCCGATGATGGAGGCGGGAAGCGCGTACTTGTAGAAGGTCCCGACTGGGTCCTTCAACTGAGCCACCACCGCGTCCACGTCATATTCCTCCGCCTTCTCATCAGCGAGGCCGAGGACCGTGCTCAGCGCGCTGATCATGGCTGATCCTTGTTCAATTGCCCCAGGGCACGCGCCTCCGCAACCCGTGCACGGCATGTTCGCGCCGAGACACTTGGCGTCGCATCCGCCGCGTGTCGCCGGCCCCATGCAGACGAGCCCCTGCTCTAGCAGGCACTTCTCCGGCTCTGGGGTGAAGTCGATTATCCTCTTGATGTGGGCGACCTTCTTCTCCTCCTTCTTCCGGGGGCACTCGTCGCAGACGGCGAGCTCGGGGGCTAGTATGCTGCCCTTGGGGGGTAGCTGCCCCTTCGCGATGGCGTCGATGGCGTTGAATATGAGTTTCGGCGGCGGCGGGCAGCCTGGGAGATAGTAGTCAACGGGTATGACTTGGTCGAGGGGCCTGACGGACTCCTGGAAGACTGGTATCTCGGAGCTTCCCTCGGGGAGCGTGTGCTTGACCTGGGGCTCCGTACCCGCCTTGTTATCCGTGGACTCAGTCGTGTGGTAGACCCTTTCGAATATGTCCTTCCTGTTGCTGAGATTGGCGAGGCCGGGGACTCCGCCTAGCTGTGCGCAGGCACCGAAGGCGACCATGTACTTAGCCTTCTTCCTGAGCAGCTTCGCTAGGTGCTCCTGCTCCGAGTTGCGTATGCCCCCGTTGAAGAAGCAGACGTCCATGTAGCCGTCCGCCATCGCCTCGACGTCCCTGTACTTAACGTCCATGGCGACCGGCCAGAAGACGACGTCCGCTATCTTTAGGATCTCTAATATCTTCTCGTCGACGTCGAGGACGGCTATCTCGCAGCCCCCACAGCTGGCGGCCCAGTAGAACCCGAACTTGAGCTTCTCCATGATTATGCCTCCTGCTTCGCCAGCAAGGCGCTGGCGTCCACCTTGTTCGAGCTGAGCCCAACGTCGTCGGCTGTGAGTCCCATGGCGAGTCCGAGGAGCTGGGGTATGTGGACGACGGGTAGGTTGGGGTTGGTCTTGGTCATGAACTGGCACCTCTCGTATGTTATGTAGCAGAAGGGGCAGCAGGTCGCCATTGCGTCGGCGTACTTCTTGACGGTCTCGACCTTACCCATGCCGACGTCCCAGGTGACCTTCTCCCTGATGCCCATGACTGGGCCGGCGCAGCACTCGGTTTTACCCGGGTAATCTACGCTCTCCGCCCCCGTTGCGCGTATGAGGTCGTCTAGCACCTTGGGATCGTTGGGGTCCTCGAAGAGCATCTCGTCGCTCGGCTTGAGGAGGTGGCAGCCGTAGTGGGCACCCACCTTGAGCCCCTTGAAAGGCTTGACGCTCGCAGCCTTGACCTTGTCGAGGCCGACGTCCTCCTTGAGCATCCTTACGAAGTGCTTGACCTCAACCGTGCCCTTGAACTGCTTGCCGGTCTCCTTGAGTATCTCGTTGACCTCGGCACGAAGCGCGGGATCCTCCTTGAGGGCCTTGTTTGTCTTCGTGAGGTTCTCGGTACAGCCGTTGCAGACGGTGACTATGTCGAGTCCCATCTCCTCCGCTATCGCTATGTTGCGGGCGGCGAGTGCGAGGGCCGTCTTCCGGTCGAGTGTCTCCATGTAGGTGGTGCCGCAGCAGCTCGAGCCGGGCATGTCGACGAGCTCGACGCCCAGCTTCTCCGCCACCTTGCGGGCCGACTTCTCGTAGCCGGGGAGCCTGCTGAGAACCGTACAGCCGACGAAGAATGCGTACTTCAACCCTACTCGCCTCCGACGCGGCTGAGGATGCCGGTCTTCTTCATGATTGCCTTTATCTCCTCCGTAGCAGGCGTGGGCGCGGGGGGTAGCCCGTCCTCGCCGCGCATCTCGTTCTCGAACTCCCCGATCTCATTGATATAGCCGTGCTTGGGGATGGTGGTGACTATCGACTTGATGGTAGGGTGTATCTTACCCTCCCTGAGGGCTAGCTGCCTAAGAGCAGACACTATCTCGCTGACGTGCACCTTCTGCGGGCACCGCTCGTAGCAGGTGTAGCAGCCGGCGCAGAGCCAGACGAGGTCGCCGCTCAATAGGCGGTCCTTCTGCCCGTAGATGGCGAGGCGCGCGATGTTGCGTGGACGGAACTCGGGTACACGCTTAGCCACCGGGCAGTCGCTGCTGCATGTGCCGCACTGGTAGCATTGCATCAACCTGTCCGCGCCGTGGATCGCCATGACCTCATTGCGGAACTCCTTGCCCTCGTTAGTGATTCTGATCTCCGTCTGTGCCATGTCAGTCGGCCTCCTTGAGGGCCCTCGCCACGGGGCTCGGCCCCAGCCTCTTCAGGTCCTCCGTCATCTCCCTGATGGTCTTCGCGAACTTTTCGCCCTCGGCGGCACTTATCCACTCGAGGCGGAGGCGCTCAGGTTCTATGCCGAGCTGCTCCATGAGTTTCTTGACCATGGCGACGCGGCGCTGTGCCTTGAAGTTGCCCGAGATGTAGTGGCAGTCGGTAGGGATGTGGCAACCAGCCACTAGGACCCCGTCGGCGCCGTCCTTGAACGCCTCCAATATGTGCGCGGGGTGTACTCTACCGCTGCACATGACTCGTATCACGCGCAGGTTCGTCGGGTACTGGAACCTGCTGACACCCGCGAGGTCCGCGCCGGCGTAGCTGCACCAGTTGCAGAGGAAGCCGACGAGTTTGGGCTCGTATTCGCTCATTGCTTCGCCTCCTCTAGGGCGGCCTTCACCTGACTAAGTATCTCGTCGTCTGTGAAGTGGCCGACCGTAATCGCGCCGCTGGGGCAAGTTGCCGCGCAGACTCCGCATCCTTT
>JADGNG010000046.1 GCA_017883585.1 Candidatus Bathyarchaeota archaeon | reverse complement strand
CTGTTCCGCCAGTACGGCTACATAGGTAACAACCAGTGGTGGAACTGGTTCCTCGCCGGGCTAGGCGTCATAGTGATCCTCCGCGGCGTCATGCTATACGTCCAGACGAGCAACTGGCGCGCCTCGAGCGGGCTAATAATCGGGGGAGCCATTGTCGCACTAATTGGCATAGGATCCTACCTTGGCCTCGTTGACTGGTGGGCCTTCCTCTTCATACTGCTAGGCGCATGGATCGTAATCAATGCACTGATGAGCAGGAGCAGGCACCCGCGCCCCTAAACTGCCCAACCAACAAATATTTTCCACAGGTGGTGCTCAAGCACAACGCTCCACTTATCGCGGCCGAAGACGCGGAAGTAGTTCTTACCCATCGCCTCGATCAGATCTCCCTGGCGGTACCGGGGGAGCATGGCCGTTGAGATAATTATCCTCCCCCACTCGCCGCGCTCCATCTCATGCAGCATCTTAACGCCTGAGCCAGTCTCGACCTCGAAGAAGTAGGCGTCATAGTTGGGGGAGACATAGGGTAGGTCGTCCCTTTGCTGGGCAAAGGCCCCCTCAGTGGCCGTGTACATCTCGACGACGGGCACTTCGCCGTACATCGCCCTCAGCTTGGGGGCGTAGTTCTGCTGTATCTTGGCGACGCTCGTGCTGTAGATGACCTTGAGCTTCCAGAGGTCGCGCGGGTAAATGTTGTGTTTCTTCTTGACGTATCTGGCGAAGCCGGTCTGGACCGGAGCCACGCCGATGATACTGACTACGTCTCTCTCCTTCGCCTTCTGGTAGATGAACTCATAGCGCTTCTCCCAACCCGCGGGTGTGAGGTCGGTCTGGAGGGCGTCTATTTCCTCCTGCCGAGGGACCAATCCGAGCCCGGCCATCATCGGGTTAAGCTTTGCATAAGTCCCCGAACTGAAGCCATAGACGACCTCCTTGCCCCCCTGTGTGAGGACGCGCATGTTGCTCGGGAACTGGAGGTTGAGGACGCCACCGACGAGTAGGGGGATGCCGCCGTTCCGCATGGCGAAGTTAAGGACCCCCCTCGAACCGCACCTAATGAGGTCCTGCAGGTGGCGTGGGGTGACCGGGACCACCTTCGACTGACCAGTAGTGCCCCTCGTCATGACCCAAGTGATGGGCTCCTCGTCAAGGAACACCCCATAGCCCTCAGTTCGGACTCTCTCAAACCAAGGCTCTAGGTCTGCGTATGTTAACGTGGGGAGGCATTTCCTATACTCCTCGATCGTTGATGCCTGTGAGGTTCCGTGGCTTCTCCCGTAGTCGGTCTTCGAGTAACCCTCGAGAAGGTCACGTAGCACCTTCTCCTGAGCAGCCTGAGGGTCCTTAAGCCCCGCCTCCCAGGCCTCGAGGTTCCTGTTTATCCTTCCTATTGGGTCCTCGAACATCTCCCGACGAGGCATATCTCCGGTGTCAGCGTTATAGGGGTTGCCACGGGAATCCCTTTTTATCCGCAGGGCTCAGGGTGCTAGTGAAAAGCAATGAAGAAGCAGGTTATTCTCACGGTGGCTGAGTCCAAGAGGCTGATCGCTAAGGGTGTCGCTGCACTACCCGAGGTTCAGGGGGCGATGGAGGCGGGAATGGTGGTGGTCGCGACAGGGACCACGAACGCCTATGTCCTGCAGGAGCTCTGGGGCGAGAAGTTCGACCTCCGCAGGTACAGGAGCGGTATAACGACGCCTGACGCACCGGAGAAGGCTAAGGAGAAGCAGGGGGAACCAATACCCGACGTAGTCTTCAGGAAGGGGGAGGTCGCCAAGGAGCTTGACCGCTACAACGCGGTCCAGCACATGGGAAAGGGCGACGTCTACATCAAGGGTGCGAACGCCCTCGATTACGTCGGCCAGATGGCGGGTGTACTCATTGCAGGTGGGACAGGCGGCACCGTCGGCGCCGTCCTCGGCACGATCATCGGCAAGAAGATCACGCTAGTCATCCCAATCGGACTCGAGAAGCTCGTCTACGAGGACATGAACGAGCTGCACATGCTAACGATGGACCCCGACAATGAGGGGCCGACGATTTGGCCGGTAACCGGCATCATCTTCACTGAGATCGAAGCGCTGGAGATCCTCTGCGGCGTTCAGACAACCCTAATCAGCGCTGGTGGAGTCGCCGGGGCGGAGGGGAGCGTCCGCCTTCTCATCGAAGGTATGGACGAGGACATAGAGGCAGCGGTCGAGCTCGTCAAGGGCATCAAAGGAGAGCCCCGATACCTCCTCTAGCCGGTGCGAATAGGTGCTGAGAGACCAGACCCTCGGGCTACTTGATCGTTTCGGGTTGACAGCTGAGTCCGCACTTGATGAACAGCAACTCATCGACCCAACAGCAATAGACGCCCTCATAGAGGCGTCGGGAATAAGACCGACCGACACGGCCCTAGAGATTGGCCCTGGGACCGGTAACATCACGTCAGGGCTCGCGGGTCGGGCTTCGAAGGTCATAGCCATCGAAAAGAACGAGAAATTCATGCCTCTCCTCAGGGATAGGTTCTCCGATGTGGCTAACGTCGAGGTGGTGATGGGTGACGCGCTCACGATCTACCTCCCGGCCTTCGACGTGCTGGTCTCGAACCCTCCCTACGCCATAATGGAGGCGCTAATACACAGGCTGGAGAGGATGAAGTTCAGGGCTGCCTCTCTCGTCGTCCCGTCTACCCTTGCGAAGACCCTAATGGCCAAACGGGGGGAGCCGGACTACACGAAGTTGACACTGGAGACTCACCTCTTCTACGATGTCGAGATTGTCTCGGAGGTCAAGCCGGAGTCGTATCACCCTGAGCCGAAGACGGAGACGTCGATAGTCGTTCTCAGGCGAAAGGTTGAGCTGAAGCCGTTCGAGGGGGTCATGAGGGTAGTGCTCCGCCAGGGGGACAAGAAGATGGAGAACGCGCTGAGGGAGGCGATGATAGCGGCCTCGTCGATGGGTTTTCCGTCGACGAAGAGGGCTGCGAATGAGGCCATCAATGAATTAGGGTTGGGCGATGCGATTCTGGAGAAGAGGGTCGCGAGGCTCAGCTTTGGGGACATCTCCCTTGTCTACGAGGGGCTTGAGAAGCGTCAAACGAAGCAAGATGTTGCCTAAGGTGGCTTACGTGCACGTTTTTACACATTATCGGAGACGAACAGAGACGTTTCCGAGCCTTTTTTAGCCTTTGGACTCGTTTTTCTGCTCCGATGGGTTACCCCCTTCGCTATTTTCTGGGAAACACATTTCCTAGAGCGTCTGCATCATCTGCCAGGCGAAGATCAGGGTGGCTGGTAGGCACATAGACCCCAGCACGATGACCAGTTTGGCGAGGCCCTTCCTCATCACATCATACACCTGTTATAATGGTGCCCAGGGTACCGGCTTAATCCTAAGGAACCGAACAGTTGTTCGAAAACCCAGAACGGCATGGCGAGATTGAAATAGTACAGAGGGTAAGCTCCTATCGAAGGACCTTGAAGGCATACGTTCTCTTAAACACCGAGCTGGGGAAGGAGCCGGAGGTCATCCAGGCGATGAAGAACGCCAAGGAGATCAAGAATATTTACAGCCTCTACGGCATCTACGACATCATAGTCGAGGTCGAGGCCGAGACTATGGAGAAGGTGAAGGAAGTCGTCTTCAACAAGATACGGCGCCTCGACAACGTGAAAAGTACAATCACGTTGATCACCTATGGCGAGCCGATACGCAACCCTTAGGGTGACCGGACCAGAACCAAGAGGGTAACCCCCTTTCCTTCCCCCTTTAAACCGGAATCTTACAAAGGAGTCCGGAAGGCCGCATTACCCCCTTCGATTTGCACCACCCCCGCCCCACCTTTCAGATACGGTTTTATCTCCCGCCACGAGTCTCAACGGCGGCGAAATAGACATGAGTAACAGGGGAGCGATTGGCTTCGGCGGGTTCCTGCTCGGCCTCGGGCTCGGTTACCTATTGTTCAGGGAGTTAAATCTGACGTTAAACAGCGCCGCGTGGATTCTGATCATCCTCGGCTCGGCCATAGTGTTGTCCGCTGTCATCAGGGCCGTGAGCCCCGGGTTGGGCCTCCACAGGATTGTGGGCGGCCTGGCGGGCGGCCTCATCTTCGCCCTCTTCCTCACTCAGGGCATCAGCTTTTTCACAGGGATAATTGGGGTCAACAACGGCTTCCTCCCCTACTTAACTTCGGACGTTAAGACATACACGGGGGCGTCAACAGGCGACTCCGTCTACCTCAGGCTGGGCTCGATGAACGGCGAGATAACAGTCACCACATGGAACCAGCAGGAGTACAGAATAGTCTCGACGATCACTGCGCGCGGGACGACGCAAAAGGAAGCGGACGACAACCTCGCCAACCTCGGCAAGGACCTAGTAAATGTGGATGCCGCTTCCCAGCAGAGCCTCACCCTCGTCTACAACTCGCCTATCCTCATCAACAACCCTTACCAGATCAACGTTGAGGTCAAGCTCCCAGCAAACGCAAAGCTCGACCTCGATCTAACCACGAGCAACGGGATCGTGACAGTCAGCAACGTCAATGGCGGGAGCGTCACGATCCATACCAGCAACGGTGCCCTTCGCCTGAATAATGTGAAGGCAGACACACTCAGTGGCAGCACTTCAAACGGCCCTATAACGGGCACATTCGACGCCACGAACTGCGACCTTGAGACAAGCAACGGCCCACTCACCATCCAGATCCCCTCGACCATGAGTGGGACGTATAGCTTCCAGACCAGCAACGGCAACGCTGACGTGACAGTTGGTTCCACGACCGAGTACAGGTTCGACGCCTCCACAAGCAACGGTGACGTGACCTTCAGCGTACCCAACTTCATATACTCAAGAGACACGAGAACGTCCAAGGCGGGTCAGACAGTAGGTTACGACACCGCTCAAACCAAGATTTCCGTGGCTGTCCAGACAAGCAACGGTTCAGTCACGGTTCGCCGTAACGTCTCCGGCGTCTAGGCAACGTCGCAACCACCCGTCTTTGTCCACCTAAGCCGCCTCGATCACGCGGAGTCGGCAGGTCACGCCCGTAGATACAAAGGGACAATTTTAGGCAACGTTTTTATGTTCAACAGTTACAAACTGTCGGGAGATTTCCGCAGTGTCAAGGGAATTCAACTACATAGTAAGGCTGCACGGGTCGAACCTCGATGGTACGAAGGCTGTCCCGTACGCCATCTCCGATATTAAGGGGATGGGTATACGCATGGCCTTATCCTTGACCAAGGCGGCTGGCGTAGATCCGACCCACAGGTTGGGGAGCCTCTCCGACGCAGAGGTAAAGCGTCTGGAGGACGCACTTGAAGACCCCGTAAAGGTGGGGTTGCCCAAGTGGATGCTCAATCACAGGAAGGATCCCATAACGGGTGGTGACCACCACCTGCTCGCCTCCGACTTGGACATAAGGACCAAGGACGAACTAGAGCTCATGAGGGAAACCCGGAGCTGGAAGGGAGAACGCCACGCGAGGGGTATCAAGGTCCGTGGACAGCACACGAAGACCACGGCGAGGAAGGGCCGTAGCGTAGGCGTCACCAAGAAGCAGCTACAGCAGCCGGCAGCAGCGAAGAAGGAGGAGTAGGAGCATGGGAGACCCAAAGAAACAGCATAAGATGTACACGACTCCCCGTGTCCCATACGACACGGAGATGTTCATGGAGGAGCTGAAGCTCCTCGGCGCATACGGGTTACGCAACAAGCGCGAGCTCTGGCGCGCGAGGACGAAGCTCAGTGACCTGCGCCGCAGGGCCCGTGGCTTACTCGCCCAGACGGCGACTGAGCGCGAAAAGCAGGAGAAGGAGATGATCGGCAAGCTCCACAAGATGGGGCTCGTCCAGGAGAACGGGACGCTCGACGACATCCTCACCCTGAGCATCGAGGACCTCATGGAGCGCAGGCTAGAGACCTTCATATTCAGGAAGGGGATGGTCAAGAGCCTCTGGCAGGCCAGACAGCTCATCTCACACGGCCACATCAGCATCTCCGGTAAGGAGGTCAGGGTCCCAGGCTACCACGTCCTGATCGACGACGAGAAGACCATCGACTTCACAGACGTCAGCCCGTACAGCAACAAGGATCACCCGCTCCGCAGGGAGATGATGGTAAACGAAATCGCAGGAGGAAACAAGGTTGAGTAACGAAACCACGCCACCGACGCCGAGCCCGAATTCGACACCGGCGCCGACGCCGGTTACGACACCTCCGCCAACTGGTGACAAGTGGGCGATAGTCCACGTGTTCAGCAGCTTCAACAACACTATCATCCACATGACAGACCTCACAGGCGCCGAGACCTTCGGCTTCGCTACAGGCGGCATGTTCGTCAAGGCGGACAGACTCAAACCGAGCCCCTACGCCGCGATGAAGGCCGCACAGCAGATAGCCGACTGGGGCCGCGACAAGGGCATCACGGGCATACACATCAAGGTACGCGCGCCCGGAGGCAGCGGGTCAAAGACCCCAGGCCCAGGCGCGCAAGCAGCGATCCGTATCCTCGCCCGAAGCGGCTTCAGGATCGGTCGCATCGAAGAGGTCACACCTGTCCCCCACGATGGCACACGCAAGCCTGGAGGAAGGAGAGGAAGAAGGCCGTAAGCTGGTGGTGCTGCAATGAAGGTAACGGTGCTAAGCGTAAACGAGGACACCATCCGCTTCATCGCGGACGGCATAGACAGCGCCTTCGCCAACGCACTGCGCAGGACCATGATCAGCGAAGTCCCAACTATGGCCATAGAGGACATCTTCTACTACGACAACACAAGCGTCGTCCCAGACGAGGTACTAGCCCACCGCATAGGGCTAGTGCCCCTCAAGACTGACCTGGAGCATTACAGGCTGCCGTCGGAGTGCGACTGCAAAGCCGACCTTGGCTGCCCCAAGTGCCGCGTGACTCTTAGCCTCAGCGTAAAGGCAGAGGACGAGAAGAAGACCGTCTACTCGGGCGACCTACAGCCGGTGGACCCCGCCGTGACCCCGGTGAGCCCGTACATCCCCCTGGCGAAGCTGGCCGCGGGTCAGTCGATAAGCCTCGAGGCGTACGCCCAACTCGGGAAGGGGCGCTTCCACACGAAGTGGAGCCCCGTCGCGATGGCGATCTACTATAACGTCGCGGAGTTCAAGACCGACGCGGCGACCGCGGCGAAGTGCCTCGAGGAGGCGCCGAGGGGCGTCGTGCTGCCAAGGAAGGACACAGTAAAGGTCGTGGACATCCAGGCCTTCAACCGCAGCCCAACATGCGTCAGCCTCCTAAAGGAAGGCACCTTCAAGGACCACATGAAGATGGACGAGTTCATCTTCACGGTCGAATCCACAGGCGCACTCCCACCGGAGAGGATAGTAACCGAGGCTGTGAAGATCCTCAACGCAAAGCTCGAGGAGCTCAAGCGCAAAGTAGACGCTGGCGAGCTACACGAGGAGATAGAGGACTTCGAGGCACCCACAGAGGTGGGTCGTCGCCTCTACAGCATCGGTTCCGGCGAGTTCGAGGAGGAGGAAGAGGGTGAGGAAGGTGGAGGCGGAGCAGGACCAGGAAGTGAACCAACATATGATGAACAGTGAACTTGAGAAGACCATAAGGGAGCTAAAGACGGCGAAGAAGAAGACGGGTCAGCCCATCTGGGGCGCCCTCGCCGAGGAGCTCGACAAGCCGAAGAGGATCAGGGTAGACGTCAACCTGAGCAGCATAAACAGGCTCACCAAGGAGGGTGAGATAGCCGCCGTACCCGGCAAGGTCCTCGCATCCGGCACACTCGAGCACCCCGTGACCGTCGCGGCCTTCTCCTTCAGCGAACAGGCTAAGGAGAAGATCAAGGCCGCGGGCGGTGAGGCGAAGACTCTCTCACAGCTTGTCGCCGAAGGCGTCGAGCCCTCCAAGGTCAAGCTGATCAAATAACATCCCCACTTTTACTAGCCTTCTAGGCTGAAACGTTTAAATTTAGACGCTTGCATGAGTGTTGGCGACCGGGTTCGTAGCTCAGCAAGGTAGAGCGGCGGCCTCTTAAGCCGTTGGCCGAGGGTCCGAATCCCTCCGAACCCGCCATAATACTCTCCCCCCTCAGTCGTAAGAAACGGTATTAGATAATAATCTAGGCGGCCGCCGCTTCCGCCTTGCTCTTCTTCTCCCCCGTGTCCTTGCGGACGAGGGACAAAACGATGAAGAAGGCAATAGTGCCGAGTATTATCACCATATTCCAGAGCGTGGGGACCTCAAACCCAAAGAAGCCCGCGAAGGTCTTGATTCCAAGATATGCGAGGACGATGGCGAGGCCCTTGTCGAGATACTTGAGCTCACCCATGGCGTGAGCTACGACGAAGTAGAGGGCACGTAGGCCGAGGATCGCCATGATGTTGCTAGTATAAGCTGTGAAGAACTCTCCCGTGATAGTCAGAACCGCTGGCACCGAGTCGAGGGCGAACATGATATCCGTCGTCTCGATTACAAGGAGAACCACGATTAAAGGGGTGCACATCAACGCCCCGTTTACTTTCGAAAAGAACTTGTCACCGTCGTAGTTCTCGCAGACCGGAAGGAACCTCCTCACGAACTTCACAATGGGGTTCTCAGCCGGGTTGGACTCCCCGATCTTCCCCTTGATGAGCTTATAGGCCGAGTAGAGGAGAACAGCCCCAAATATGTAGACGACGAAATGGAACCTGTCGATAAGCTCGACGCCGACGTAGATGAAGGCGGCCCTGAAGAGGATAGCGCCGATGATGCCATAGAATAGAGTCTTGTGCTGCCTCTCGAACGGGACGGCAAAGTAGGTGAAGATGACAATGAAGACGAAGAGGTTGTCAATGCTTAATGCCTTCTCAGTCACGTAAGCTGTAATGTACTTCAGCCCCTCCTCTGAGCCGAACTCGAAGAAGATGATCGCACCGAAGGCGAGGCCGATGCCGATCCAGATTATACTGAAGAGTATGTCACGCTTGAGGGTGAGCTTGCCCTTCCCCCTGCTCGTGAAGAGGTCTATCAATAGCATGACCGCTATCGCGGCGTGGAACATCAACCACCAAGTTAAGCTAACTTCCATCGGTACAACCCTCGGGAACGGGGGTTACTCCCCTTACAGAATATTTTGACCTTAAAGGGTTTGTTGTCGAGCCTAAGATGTTAAAGGCTGGCCGTGGGGTCCTATACTCGATTGATTTGGTCAAGAAGAGTAAGGTAGACCTGCAGCTAGTCCGGGAGAAGCTCAACTCAAGTCTACTTAGCGATGTCCTCGACGGAATGGGGATAAGGAGCCAGTGTATGACGCAGGGAATACGCCCAGTGTACCCCGGTGCCGTCGTCGTAGGCACAGCTCACACGATGCTGATGGTGGATATCCACGAGCCGGAGCAGGAGACCTTCAAGCTCCAGCTAGAGGGCATAGATGCCCTGAAGAAGGACGACCTGATGGTGGTCGCATCCAACAGCTCAACGTCCGCCGCGCTCTGGGGTGAGCTGCTTTCAACTGCTGCCCGGTGCAGAGGCGCCTCGGGTGCCGTCATCGATGGCCTCGCCAGGGATATCAGGCAGATCGAGGAGATGATGTTCCCCGTGTTCGCCTCCGGCTTACGCCCGATAAGCAGCAAGGGGAGGGTCGTCGCTATCGGCTACGGGTGCAGGATCAGGTGCGGCGGTGTCAACGTCGAGGAAGGCGATCTAGTGGTAGGCGACGTCGACGGCGTCACCGTCGTCCCAGACACGGCGATAGAGGAGGCCATCGAGCGCGCCCTCGAAAGGGCCAACAGCGAGAAGAAGACCCGGAAGGAGCTCCTCGCCGGTTCGACCCTCAGCGCAGTCTACGCCAAGTATGGGACCATTTAGAAAAAAAAGTTGATCCTATTTCATTTAGGGGGCGGGCGATGAATCCATTGCCACTCCTCCGAGTAAAATGTGGAAAAAATTACACTAAGCTGAAGAGGAAGCGCGGCGTCTTCGCGGTGCACCCCTCTCGGCGGTAGTCGATGCTCCTCTCAATCTTCCCCGCCTCGATTAGCTCGTCTAGGGTCTCAATGAGGGGGTTGACTATGCTGACGCCGTAGTCGCGGCGTAGGGCCTTCCACTCCTCCTGGTCGACGCCGTACGCTTTCGACCAGTGGGTCTTGTCGAGTGAGTACCAGAGGCGGTGGAAGTCGAGGTCCGAGACCCCGAGGATGCTCAGGATCCCCTCCTTCAGTATCCTCTTATTCAGCTTCAGGTCGGCGACCTTGTAGTTGGGGTCGAGCACCTGAACGTCCGCCTTGCCCCGTGTGAGCTTGATGAGGCTGTTCTTCGGCGGCGAGTAGATCTTCTTCAACTCGTCCTTGACGGGCTCGAGGCCCACCTTGCTACTGACCCACATGGTCTCGTCCTTTCCTATGCCGAGGTAGCAGGGCTGCCATCTGTTGGCGAGCCAGATGGTATCGGGCTCACTCTCGGTTATAAGGCAGAGAAGGACCTGACCGGTGAGTTTTGGCATCACAGTGCGTAGCGCCTCGTCGAAGTCTGCGCCCTTCTTGACCTCCTCATCGATCATGTGGACTGCGACCTCGCTGTCCGTTATCCAGTCGACGGCGGGGTTGTAACCCTTGAATTTGTGGTTGGTTTTGAGTCGGTCCCAGTGCTCTTTGAAGTTGGCGATGTCGCCGTTATGCATCATTGCGATGTCACAGGCGTCGTTAGTGAAGGGGTGGCACATTGAATCTATGTCGCAGCGGGGGTCCTCACGTGCGATGAGGCTATATCTGCTGTGGCCAATGCCGACGTTTCCCTTGAGCTTCATGATGCTCGTGGACTTCTTTACCGAGACGACTGGCCCCGACGCCTTCTGGACCTGTATCTTCCCTTTTGGGTCTATGACGCCCATGCCCGTGGCGTGCGCGCCCAAGTAGGCCTCCTGTAGTTCTAGGGCCTTGAGTATGAATGGGGCGATCGGCCTATCGCCGATGTACCCGACAAGCTGGCACATGGGGGGTGAGTACTGCGCCGCCTGTATTAAGAACTGACGATTAAGGCGACAAATGATCCATTATAGCGGCCTAAAATTGAGCGATCGGAGCCTAGGCGAGCTTGACGGTTCCCCTCTCGATGGCGGCCGCCCCCGTCCTGCTCATCTCCTCGATGCCGATGGGGACGATCTTCTTCAGGAACTCGTCTATCTCGTCGGTGGGCCCAGTGACCTCGGCGATCAGGATATCAGGCTCAACGTCGAGTATGAGGCCGTGGTAGGCATTAACCGTGTTCACAGCCTCGATCCTTGCCATCGGGTCCGACGTCTTCAGCTTTATCAGGAGCAGCTCCCTGCTCAGCGTTCTGATGGGGTCAAGGCGCTTCACCTTGACCACGTCTACCATCTTGTCTAGCTGCTCGACTATCTGGTTGAGGACGCGGCTCTCGGCATCGACGACGACGGTCATCCTGCTTAGGGGGCTCCCCTCGACAGGGCCGACGGTTAGGCTAGTTATGTTGTAGCCGCGGCGCCTGAAGAGGTTGGAGACTTTAAAGAGGACCCCTGGCTTGTTCTCGACCAAGAAGCTTACTGTGTGCAGTGGCATGTCATACGCCTCCTAGGAGGATGTCTTTGAGGCCCATGCCTGGCGGGATCATGGGGTAGACGTTCTCCTCGGGGTCGATGGGAACGTCGATGACGGTAGTTTGCTTCTCCTTGATGCTCCTCTTTATCGTGGTCTCGATGTCCTTTATCGACTCCGCTTTCACACCTGTCGCGCCATAGGTCTCAGCGAGTTTGGCGTAGTCGGGGTGCTTCGGCCTCTTGACGGTGCTGTATCTGCGGTCGTAGAACAAGCGCTGCCACTGAGCGACCATGCCGAGGACGCCGTTGTTGAGGATCACGACTGTTACTGGGAACCCCTCGTCGACGGCTAGAGCCAGGTTGTTCTCCGTCATAGCGAAGCTGCCATCTCCTGAGATGTTGAGAACGGGGAGGTCGGGCCTCGCTGCCTTCGCCCCTATGGCTGCCGGCGTACCCCAGCCCATCGTGCCCAGGCCCCCGCTCGTGAAGAACTCGCCTGGGCCTCGCACATCGTAGTGCTGGGCGGCCCACATTTGGTGCTGCCCGACGTCTGTGACCACGATGCTATCGGGGGGCATCGCCCTCCTGATGGCCCTGATAACCTGTGGGCCTGAGAGCGGGGAGTCGGTGTTCAGCGTGTTGGTCTGTGCCCTGAGCTCGGCAATGCGCTTCACTAAGGCGGCGTCGGTTGGTCCCGTAGCCCTCTGTTGGGCGATCTTCTCCCTTATCCCGCGGATGGCGAGCTTCGCGTCACCGACTATTCGGGTGATGCTGTCAACGTTCTTATCAATCTCGCTCCTGTCGACGTCAATTTGAATTATCCTCGCGTTGGGGGCAAATCCGCTCAGTGCACCGGTGGTACGGTCGCTGAAACGTGCCCCTACAACTAGCAGGACATCAGCTTCCGGGACGATGTAGTTTGCCTCGATGCGCCCGTGCATACCGCACAGGCCTAGGCATAGCGGGTGGTTGCTCGGAATGGCGCCCTTACCCATCAGGCTGTGGGCGATTGGCGCCTGCAACATCTCGGCTAGCTCAACGAGCTCCATTGTCGCACCAGACGCTACTGCACCCCCCCCAGCGATTATGACGGGCCTCCGCGCTTTTGTGAGGAGAGTCGCGGCCCAGTGCATCTCCTGAGGGTTGGGCTCAGTGTTTGGGTGATAGCCCCTGAACTCCACGCTTTCTGGGAAGGTCATCTCGGCCTTGTCTGTCTGGGTGTCCTTGGGGATGTCCACGAGGACGGCGCCCTTCCTGCCTGTTGAGGAGATGTAGAAGGCCGACTTGATGGCGTGCGGTATCTCAGCCGCTTCCATGACCTGTATGTTGTGCTTGGTGACGGAGGCGGTGATGCCTATGATGTCGACTTCCTGGAAGGCGTCGGTGCCCACCATGCTGAGTGGGACCTGCCCCGTGAGGGCGACGACGGGCGAAGAGTCGAGTTGCGCCGTGGCGAGGCCGGTAACAATATTCGTGGCCCCCGGGCCGCTAGTCACCTGCACTACCCCGGGCCTCCCGGAGACGCGCGCGTAGCCGTCCGCCATGTGGGTCGAGCCCTGCTCGTGTACCCCCCCGATATAGCGCATCTTCGACTTCAGCAGCTCGTCGCAGATCGGTATGATAGCGGCGCCGGTTATCCCGAAGATATACTCGACGCCCTCCTTCTCAAGCGCTTTAACGTATGCCTCGGCGCCGGTCATCTCAGGCATGCATGGAATCCTCCAGTGGTGTTTTCTTGGATTTTTAATCCATTACTAGTCTCGGACGGGAATCTAGGGACTAAGAATGCGATTCCCCATTCAGCTCTCCCCCGCAGTCGGGGGCTCGACAAAGCAATACCCCATGTTCCATCCTCCCAGTTGGGATGTAAGCTATCCAAACAGTGATGCGAATAAAAAGCTTTGTAGGGGCTACCTCTGCACTAGCTTGACGAGAGAGGAGACGAGTCCCTCCTCCGTGTCCGAGTGGATAATCCTGATACGGTACAACTCGGCGAGCCTCAGCTCCTCCGTCTTGAAGGGCATCAGGGAGGCGATGAGGTACCTAGAAGCAGCCAGGTCGGGAACGACGTTACTCCTCTCGATTATCTTGTTGTAGACCGGCTCATTCACGACCACGTCTATGCACAGGCGGTTATCGGCGTTACCGGGGTCTCTAGCGAGGACGTCGAAGGTGTAGTTCTTGGACGTGGTGCCGGCGACGATGCCAGGGGTCTCCGCCTCCCAACCTGCGCCTTCGAATCCCTCTCGGATCCTCTTGGATAGAAGATCCACCCTCCTCCGCTGAGCCGCAAGGCGCAGCCTCTCCTGCAGAGGCTTACCCAGCTCCCAGTAGTCCTTGAAGACCAGCAGCATCGTGCCCACGTAGGCGGGCATGTTGGACCAGATTGTGCGCTTCTGCGACTCAGCGTATGGCACGTTGAGGAGAACCTCTCTTCCGTCGACGGCGAGGAAGACAAGGTCGGTGACGGCGGCGTTCTCCGAGACGACTATCGGCGTGTCGGCGATCCGGCTTACCTCTGGGAGGGTCTCTTCATCCGTTCTGGTTAGAAGCCTCACGTTGACGCCCCTACCCGCTACCTCCTCGATATCCGAGAGCGACACCGGGAGCGTCGTTGCGTTCCTGGCGATGATGTCCACAATCCTCGTGGCCTTGGCGATCATGCCCCTGAAGATGGAGGCGTACTCCTCCTGCGTTGTGTACGTCCTGATCTCAGGCGTCGGCTCCCCCGTCTTCAGCGACTCAATCACCGACTCCGCGTCCGGTGCCAAGCTCCAAAAGGCATCGAAGAATATTCCGAGGGCCGCCACGTAGCTCGGCGCATCCGTCCAAAGGCCCGTGTCCGCGCTAGTGGTCATGCTCATGGAGTCGTCCATGGCGACTGTTGTGAGGGCCTCGCCACCATCTATGATGGCGAACCTGATCGGCGTCTGCAGAGTGATGTGGCGTGTCTCAGTGAAGTCGCTGTAGGGTTCGACCCCCTTCCAATTCTCCGAATCTATCTGGGTGAGGACCCTGATCTTCTTCCCCTGCCTATTGAGCGCTTTCAACTTGTCATCGAGCCCCCAGAGGCTGAGGCGGGCGAGGTCACTCGTCGTTGTTACGAGCCTGAGCGTGTCATGTGTCCTGTCAAACATCTCTAGGAGGAGCTCAAAGACCTGCTGCCTACCCTGGAAGATGCGGAACCTCGGCTCCTCGGGGCGCTGCTCGGAGCCACTCGCGAGGTTCTCCCACTCCCGGATGAAGGCGTCTTGGTTCGCCTCGAGGTCCGAGAGTGTCTGGTGGAGGCTCCCCATCTGGCGGTCGATGACGACCCTCAGCGGGGCCGCGACGAACTTGACCGGCCTACCCATGACTCGCTGGACGAACTCCTTCTCCTCCAACGCCTTGAGGCTCCTGTAGGCCTTCATGCGGTTGAGGCTGAACCTCCTCGCCACGATCCTGGCGGGAGTCGGACCCGAGGCGGAGATGAAAACGTAGATTTCAGCTTCCTCCTTATCGAGTCCGAAACCCCTGAGCTTGGCGGCGAGCCTCTCGGTTGACATGGATTTAGCTCAGGCGAGCATAATTTAAATTGTTCGTTCAATTGTTACAATCACCAAGCACGTTCTATTGTTACAGACTCAAGGTTATCTCTGTCACGCTTGAGCTTAGAAATAGGCGCGTGTCATGAAGAGGCTCATAATGAAGAGCAAGAATAGCCTGTGGCCAACGCGCGCGCGCAGGTTGATGAAGGCCCACTGGAGTCGGAGACCCAGTCAGAGCTTCTTCAGGACTACGTTTGAAACCATGGAGAGAGTGAATGAAAATGGAAGAAGAATATAGCCACGTTTGCCCGAAGTGTCAGGGATCCCACATTATCAGGGACCAAGAAGCCGGCGAGGAAGTCTGCGGGGATTGCGGACTCGTAATAAACTCCATCGTCGACTCGGGTGCCGAGTGGAGGGCCTTCGAGTTCTCCGAGATCGGTAGGTCCAGGGCGGGCCACGCCCTCACACCCTCCCTCTGGGATCAGGGTATGTCGACCAGCTTCAACTGCCTCAGGGACGGCACTGGTAAGCCCCTGAACATGAAGGCGATCGATAAGATGTACCGCCTGAAGAAGTACGATAACAGGTCGAAGGTTAACGACACGCAGGCCCGTAACCTGAGCATCGCTATGGCGGAGCTTAGCAGGCTATCCACCGCCATCCACCTCCCTGAGAACGCGAAGAACCACGCTGCAACCCTCTACAGGAAGGCTCTCAACAGGGACATGATCAGGGGCAGGAGTATCGACTCCTTCGTCGCCGCCTGCATCTACGCGACGTGTCGTATGCAGGGCATACCCAGACCACTCAAGACCATCGCTACCGAGAGTCGACGCGATGTAGGCGACGTAGCGAGGACCTACCGCTTACTCATCAAGGACCTAGGGATGAAGATGCCCCTGAACGAGTCGGAGAAGTTCATCCCAGGAATCGCCTCCAAGCTCAACCTGAAGAGGGTGACCGAGCAGGTCGCCGTAGATATACTCAGGGATGCGAAGGCGAGGCAGGAACTCTCCGGGAAGGACCCGAGGGGACTAGCCGCAGCCGCCCTCTACCTCAGCTGCGTCAAGAACAGGGACAAGAGGACGCAGAAGGAGGTTGCCGAGGCTGCTGGCACCACGGAAGTCACCCTCAGGAACAGGGTGAAGGGGCTCGAGGACGGCATGAGGATGAAGCCATTCGACTTACAACCCATGTCGTTTGACCTCATACCCGCAGGTGGAAAGTAAACCACTCCCCTACGCACATCGGGCAGAACCCTTCTTCTGCCAGTTTAGAACCTTATGCCCCCGTTTGGCTAGAGCCGATGGAAGACCTCGTCCCTGAGGACCGCGCAGGTCTCCTTAATCTCGCCGAGCTTGCTGCTCCTAGGGATAACTATCATCATCTTGAGCCCAAGGTCGCTGCAGGCGCGTAGCTTCTCGACGAGTACGTCTGGAGTCCCGACGAATAGGTCGTCGGCCACCTCCTTGACGGGCTTGTCCTTCGCGATCTTCTTCAGGAGCGCCTCGGTCTCCGCCTTCGTCTTCGTCGGCGTTATGGTTGTGAAGCCGTGGAGGTAGAACTCCCTCATCTTCCGTCCGTTCTTCTCGAGCTCTGGCTCAAGGATTTTCAGGTAGCCCTTGATGGCGTTCATGTTGCCGCTGCCGTTCATGCCGTCGGCGTACTTCGCAGCGATGCTTATCATCCTCGGCTGCCTGGCCCCGATGCTAAGCCTCATCGGCTTCTGCATGGGAGCTGGCACGTTCACGGCCTCTTTGAGCTTCCAGTACTTGCCCTCGAAGCTGAAGACCTCGTTGTCGAACATGCCCCTTAGGATCTGGGCCGTCTCCTTGAGGCGGGTGACGCGCTCACCAGCTTCCGGCATCCCCGCCCCTCCCCCCATGAGGTCGTAGCCTAGATACTCGGGCTCATTCCACCCTGCCCCGAGGATGGTCTCGTAGCGCCCATCCGTCATAACGTCGAGGGTGGTGATCATCTTCGCAAGGAGGGCGGGGTTCCTCATGCTATTGAAGAGGGTTATATGCCCGACCCTGATCTTTCTCGTCTCGACGCCTATCCCCGCCAAGGCGGTGAAGGCCTCAAGGTAGGGCTCCTTCCTGTCCCCGCTCAGCCCCTCTATGTGGTCGTTCATGAATACGCCGAAGAGGCCGAGCTCCTCAGCATACCTCGACAACTCAAGCATGGCCGGGTATGTGCCTACCGGCCTAATGTATAGACTAAATTCCATGCAGGCATGGGGTTGCTACCCGTATTTAGAGGTAACCGATATGGATTTCCCATACCTTTCACCGCTCCTTAATCCCCTTAAACCCACAGGGGAAGCTCAGATCACGATACACAATGTGTAGCACCGACGTTTACCGAGTCCACAGAGTTGAGGAGGACGATCCCGAGGAAGCAGAGGAGAAGGCTGGTGTTGAACTCGTCTCTGCCAAGGCGCGCCTCTTAGAGGCCGTTGTCAGCCTAGCGAAGTAGACTCGATAACACTGATTCTGTGTGTGGTGGGCCGTCAGGGATATAGCCCATAAGGGCTCCCATAGAAACCAGATTGACCTTGGCGAAGAATCCGCACCCATACATACCCAATTCCGTCCCCGAAGCCAGGGCGGAGATGCTTAGAGCAGTCGGCGCTGAGAGCACTGACCAGCTCTACGCGGAGATGATCCCCGAGAGGCTCCTCTTGAAGAGGCGGATGAACCTTCCCGAGGCCTTCCTCGCCGAGCAAGACCTCAAGAGGCACGTCTCGGACATCCTCAGCAAGGACAGGTCCACCGAGGATACACTCAGCTTCCTCGGAGGGGGCTGCTGGAACCACTTCATACCCCAGGTCTGCGACGAGATCGCACGCCGCGGCGAGTTCCTCACAGCCTACGCTGGTGGCTACTACAGTGACCTCGGCAGGTTCCAGGCGAACTGGGAGTTCCAGAGCCTCATCTGCGAGCTCGTCGGCATGGAGGTGAGCGGCATCCCCACCTATGACTGGGGGAGCGCCGCGGGCAACGCGGTGAGGATGGCTTCCCGCCTCACGGGGAGGAGGGAGATACTCGTCCCGGCGGGCATGAGCCCCGCACGCCTGGCTATTATGACCAATTTCGGCAACCCAACCGAGATGCCTGGGGCGCTTAAGATTACGAAGATAGCCTACGACAAGAAGACGGGGACACTCGACCTCAAGGAAATGAGGAGGAAGATCAGCGAAGCGTCCGCCTGCGTCTACTTCGAAAATCCAAGCTACCTCGGTATAATCGAGGACCAAGGTGATGAGATTGCCGCGATAGCGCACAAGGCTGGCGCGGAGGTCGTCGTCGGCGTCGACCCTATCAGCCTCGGCATCCTATCGCCCCCGAGCGACTACGGCGCGGACATCGTCTGCGGCGAGGTGCAGCCCCTCGGCGTCCACATGACGGCTGGCGGCGGTCTCGCAGGTTTCATAGCGAGCAGGGACGAGGAGAAGTACGTTGCCGAGTACCCACTACGCCTCATCAGCGTAACTGACACCGTCGAGGAGGGGGAACGCGGCTTCGGCCAGGCCGCCTACGAGCGGACCAGTTACATGGCCCGCGAGAAGGCGAAGGACTGGGTAGGCACCACGACCGCCCTCCACGGCGTAATCGCAGCCGTCTACATGAGCCTCCTCGGTCCCCAGGGCATGAGGGACGTAGGGGAGGCCATACTGCAGAAAAGCCACTACGCCGCGGCAAAGCTGTCGGAGATTGACGGAGTCGAGGTGAGGTTTCCGGGCTTCTTCACCGAGTTCCCCCTCTGCATCGATGCATCGGGTAAGAAGGTGGCACGGGTCAACAAGGCGTTGCTGAGGAAGGGAATCTTCGGGGGTAAGGACATCTCGGAGGAGTTCCCGGAGCTGGGCCAGTCCGCCCTCACATGCGTAACCGAGGTCCACGACAAGGCGGACATAGATAGGTTCGCCGAAGAGCTGGAGGCGATTCTGCGATGACAGATGTCAAGGTTCGCCCGTACCACGCCCCCATGTGGAGCGAGCCGCTCATACACGAGCTGGGTGCCAGGGGTGAGCGAGGTGTGATCCTGCCTAGCGTAGAGAAGGAGATACAGAAGGCGGTCGGCAAGGCTGACGCCCTCATACCGAAGGGCATGAGGCGTAAGACACCTCCGGGCCTCCCAGAGATCAGCCAGCCCCAGGCCCTGCGCCACTGGCTTCGGCTGAGCCAGATGACGCTCGGCATGGAGTTAGAGATTGACCTCGGCGTCGGGACGTGCACGATGAAGTACAGCCCAAAGGTCAACGAGGAGCTAGCAGGGATGGTGGCGGGCATTCACCCCGACCAGCCTGAGGAGACGATGCAGGGCCTCCTCGAGGTCGCGTGGCGTTTCGGGGACGTCTACCTCCGAGAGATAAGCGGGATGGACGCTTTCACCTTCCAGCCTCCTGGTGGCTCCGCGGGCGCCTTCAACAATGCAGTCATCATGCGCAAGTACCACGAGGAGACGGGGGAGTTGGCGCAGCGCGACGAGGTCATCACAACCATCTTCAGCCACCCATGCGACGCGGCGTGCCCAGCTACGGCGGGCTTCAAGGTTGTGACCCTCTACCCCGACGACGAGACGGGCTACCCGAGTGTCGAGGCGCTAAAGGCCGCGGTGTCTAAGCACACGGCGGGTATCTTCGTCACGAATCCGGAGGACACAGGCATCTTCAACCCGAATATAGACGAGTGGACGAGGATAGTGCATGAGGCGGGTGGGCTCTGCGCCTACGATCAGGCGAACCTCAACGGCGTCATGGGGGTCACGAGGGCTCGGGACGCGGGGTTCGACATGAGTTTCTTCAACCTCCACAAGACCTTCGGGAGCCCCCACGGGAGCAGCGGCCCCGGGTCAGGCGCCGTTGGCGTCACGGAGGAGCTGGCGAAGTACCTCCCGATACCCGTCATCGTGAAGAGGGGGGAGAAGTACCACCTCGACTACGACCGCCCGCACAGCATCGGGCGGGTGAGGGACTTCCTTGGCAATCTCCAGGTGGTTGTCCGCGCCTACGCTTGGGCCGCCGCCATGGGGGCAGACGGCATAAGGGAGGCTGCGGAGATCAGTATGCTGAACAACCAGTACCTGAGTGAGAGGATGAAGGAGGTCCCCGGCGTCACCAAGCCCTACGGGGGGAGGCGCCTCGATCAAGTCCGGTGGAGCCTCGAGAAGCTGAAGGCTGATACGGGCTGCGGCATCAACGAGGTGAACAAGCGGGTCGTCGACTACGGCGTACAGAGCTATTTCACGAGCCATCACCCGTGGATCGTGGCGGAACCATTCACTCCGGAGCCATGCGAGACCTACAGCAAGGCCGACATCGACTACTGGGTCGCTGTGCTGAAGAGGGTCTGCGAGGAGGCGTACGAGGACCCTGAGATTCTGAAGAAGGCCCCCCATAACTCGTCGATACACGCTGTCGACTCGGCGCCCTTCGACGACCCGGAGAGGTGGGCGATGAGCTGGAGGGCGTACAGGAGGAAGATGAGATGAAGAGGCTTGAGGGCAAGGTCGCGGTCGTCACTGGCGCTGCCCAAGGGATAGGTGCGGGGATAGCAAGGGTGCTGGCGTCCCATGGTGCGATGGTATGTCTCGCCGACATTCAGGAGAGCGTCGAGCAAACAGCGGAGGCGATCCGTAAAGATAGTGGGAAGGCGAGCGCCTACAGGATAGATGTGACCAAGACGGCGGACGTCGAGCAGGCGTTCGCCAAGGTCGTTAAGGACCATAGGCGCGTCGACGTCCTCGTCAACAACGCCGGCATCTACCCGCGGCGTAAGCTCGTCGAGATGGATGAGGAGTTCCTCCATCGCCTCTTCGAGATAAACGTCTTCGGTATGTTCCGCTGCGCGAAGGCGGTGCTACCAGGGATGATGGAAAGGCGCTACGGTAAGATCGTGAACATGAGCAGCGTGACGGGTCCGATGGTCGGAACGCCAGCTGGTGGGCAGACCGCGTACGGCTCATCGAAGGCTGCAGTGATAGGGTTCACGAAGGCGCTCGCCCTAGAGACGGCGCAGTACATGATCAACGTGAACTGCATCCTCCCCGGCTACATATACAGCACGAGCGCTTTCGGGATAAGGGGGAGCACCAGTGATGTGGATGCAGAAGCGGCGATGACGGAGTTTGGGAGAAAGATACCAATGTGCAGGCAGGGGAGCCCTGAGGACGTGGGCAACCTAGTCCTCTTCCTCGCCAGCGACGAGTCGAGCTACCTAACGGGATCCGAGATAGTGATAGACGGGGGGAACATCCTTCAGGAGGAGTTCTTAGGCCCCTACAGCTCCAAGTAGCCAACTTACGGTACCAAATATTACGCGTGTTACGATCTGGGGCTGACAGCTACGGGCGCTAACCCGCTTTTATCCTGTAGACCACGCGCCTCCCGTAATCCGTGACGACGCGTATGTAGCCGATCAACTCGTTGTCGAGTGCGGCGTCCCCCGTGTCTACGAGGAGAGGCTTACCATGGAGGGTCGCCAGCTTCGCCGGGGTCGCAGCTATGACTATGTTCTCTTTGCCTACTGCCCGGATGACCCTGGGGCTGATCTGCTGGTTGCCCCGGCCGAAGACGAAGCCTTGCCCACCGATGACGGTCACGATTATCTTTGCCTTCCTACCGGTAACAATCTTCAGGAGCTGATCCTCGTTCAAATCCGATGCCACTATTTTTCCTCCCTGGACTACGTCGACGCCGAGGAGCGTCTTCCTCAACCCGAGGTGCTCGGCTACGCTGCTTATGGTTGAACCCGGGCCGAGGACGTAGAGGGTCTCGGGGTCCATCTCGTCGGAGAGGTCCGCGGCTATCGCCTTGAGGTTCTCGTCCTCCTGGACTGGGTTCGCCTCCTTGCTGCCCTGCATATAGGACTCCTCCTGGGGGACACGTAGGTATCCATAGAGGCGAGCGCTGAGCCTGTTCTCGCGGAACGCCTCCTCGTCGATGTCCATGACCTCGGACTCTTGGACCGATTTGACCTCACCCCTTAGGTACTTGGCGGTGAGTTCACCCGCGGCTGCAGGTGAGACGGCGAAGACGCCCGAGTGTATCTTCACCCCCGTAGGGATGCCGAGGGCTGGCACCTTCCCTGCGATGGCCTCAAAGATGTCCCGGGCCGTCCCGTCGCCCCCTGCGAAAAGGATCAAGTCAACGCCGAGATTGACCATTTCGGAGGCAGCCGCCTTTGTGTCGGCCGAGGTCGTCGCGCCCTCTTTGATATTTCCTAAAACTTTTGGCTCGAATCCCGCTAAACGGGCCTCATCTTCCCCCATCTCCCCAGGGTATGTGAGGATCTCCAGCTCTCCCTTCAGGGAGGCCAGGTGTCTGAGCGCTTCAGTTGCCCTCCCTGGGGACGACTCCGTCGCGCCTAACTCCTTTGCCCTCCTGAGCGTCTCGGCCCCGTCGCTACCCTTCAAACCGACCCTCCCCCCCATCCCCGCAATGGGGTTTACCACGAAACCGAGGCGCAACACTATCCCTCACTGGAAAACGGGGGCGAGAATTTAAATTCAATCAGAAAACGCCGACTTATTGACAATATATAGTCTATGATGAATGTTCTTTTACCACAGGAAGCCGAAGTAGGATCTGAGAAGGAGGGAATGAAGAAATGGCAGCAATCGATCTGGCAGGTGCTTCACTGGCCATCACACTCACGTTAGCGATAGTCCTATTGGTGCTACTGCTCATACTCGTCCTACCCAGCTTCGCACTCTTCAGGGCGGACGAGGTAGGTATACTAACGAAGAAGCTGTCCGGCAAGAAGCTCCCTCAGGGAAAGATAATAGCATCTGAGGGGGAGATCGGCATACAGGCTGACACGCTGATGCCCGGCCTCTACTGGCGCTTCCCAGTAGTCTGGAAGATAACCAAGAGCAAGGTCACCCAGATACCCCGAGGAGCATAGGCATCGTCGAGTCCATAGATGGCAAGCCACTCATGAAGAGCAGGCTCCTCGGAGATGACGTCGAGTGCAACTCCTTCCAGGACGCGGAGGCGTTCTTAAAGAACGGAGGCATGAAAGGGCCCCAGGTTGCCATACTTGTCCTTGGTACATATCGCATCAACACAGCTGTCTTCAAGGTTGAGCTTTCACCAGCAATCGAGGTGCCAAAGGAAATGGTCGGAGTCGTCGTGGCCATGGACGGTACACCTCTGCCATCAGGCTACATAGTAGCGCCTGAGCCCAACGGTGATCACAAGCACTTCCAAGACTGCCAGGCATTCATCGCCTACGGCGGATACAGGGGGCCACAGTTAGAGACCCTGCAGCCGGGTGAATATTACATTAACAAGAGGCTCTTTGTCGTAACGCTCTACGCCGTCGCCGTCGTTCCGCCGGGCTACGTCGCCGTCGTGATCTCCAGCGTCGGCAAGGAACTCGCGACCTCCCCCATTGCGCCCACGATATCGACGACACCGGACCTCAACCAGCCCATACACGAGGTCGTCGAGTCCCTACTGATCACCGACAAGAGTCAGCGTGGCATATTCAGGGACCCCATCGCGCCGGGCGCCAGCTTAGGGTCACCTCGAAGGACGGCTTCCTACTCGACGTGGATGTCAGGCTCATCATACGCATCCCGCCACCAAACGCCCCCTTCGTCATCGCCCGCTTCGGGACCGTAAGCAACCTCATTGAGCAGGTCGCCCACCCGCTCATCGACAGCAGCTTCCGAAACGAGGCGGGTAAGAAGGCAACGATGGAGTTCGTCCACAGCCGCACCGAACTGCAACTACAGGCGCTAGAGAAGGCCCGCGAGGAGTTCAGCAAGTACCACGTCGAGGTCCAGGGGCTGCTCATCGCCTACATCAACGTTGACACCCAGCTGCTGGAGACGCAGACCAAGAAGGAGATAGCCGTCCAGCAGCAGAAGCAGTACGAGCAGGAGGCCCTCGCCCAGGAGCAGCGCATCGCTGTAGCCGAGAAGACAGCGCGAGCCAATCAGCAGGAAAATGTCATATCCGCCAAGCTCAGCATCGATATAGCGACTGACAGGGCTGAGGCGGCGCGCCGCGAGGCGGAGGGTATACGCGACGCCACGAAGACTAAGGCGGACGGCACTGCCTACGAGAACGAGCAGGTGGGTGAGGGTGTCGCCGCGGCGTATAAGGCGCAGACCGAGGTCCTCGGGCAGCAGAACGTCGCCGCCTTAAAGCTCTTCGAAGAGATAGCTAACGGCAATATAGTGATAACTCCGGAGGTCCTCGTCACGGGTAGTGGGCAGGAGTCGGGTACATCCTCAACGCCCTCGTGGCGACCCTGTTAAAGAAGAACATGACGAGCACCACTACCCAGTGAGGTCGGGTCTAAGCTTTCTCTGTTTTAGGCACCTTTGGCGGCTCGCCTAGGAAAACGTTGGCGCCCGCAACGGGGTTGCCGGCGAGCCTCCTGAAGCTGTTTATCTGCCCCGTGTGGGTCAAGGCGTCTGAGAAGGGCCCATTCACGATGTTCCAAAAGGGCTTATCGCGGATGCGCAGCTTATCCAGGCCCTCGTCACTCATCGCAAGCATCGTCTCCCTGAGGGCCTGTATTATCTTGAGTGTCCCATCCCTCGCGGCGAGGCAGTCCTTGGGGTCATCATAGGGGATATTCAGCGCCGCGCTGCTTACCCAGTTCACAAGGGACCACACGTGTGTTACGAGTTCTCCGATGCTCATCGTGTCCTTGGCTGGGCGGAAATCGTAGTCCTCGGTTGTAAGCCCCTTCGTCGCCCAATAGAAGCGGAACCCGAGGCCGTCCAGCATCCGTGCCAGAACAGATGTGCCAGAGAGATGGTCGGGGTATGCAGGTATCCGATAGTATTCATCCAAATCGGTCACGCTCTAACCTCACCTTTGTGACACACCCTAAAAAATGCGACCTAGTTAATGCTGGTTGCACCAGCGGAGGATCGAGAGGGCGTAAGTCTTCGCAGCCACCTTTAGGTTCTCGATGCTGACCGACTCGTTTGCGGAGTGTGCCTCCCGTAGCTCCCCCGGGCCGAATATCATTGTCGGGGTGGAACCGAGGTTGACGAGGAGGCGCATGTCGCTGCTGTAAGTCTTCCCCTCGACCTTCGGTGTGTGGCCCGCGACGTCACTGTACGCCGCTTTAACCGTCTCCATTATCGGGTGGTTAGCGGATATCTTCGCGGGGTCAAATCGATACCCGTTCCAGTCGACCCTAGGCTCGTGCGCCTTGAGCCACGGGTCAGCGTCCGCCGCCTTCATTACGGCGCTCTCAAGCTGCTTCTTCACCTTGTCACAAATCTCGTCGGTGTGGACGCCGATGCGCCCCTCAAAGTAGAGGTTCTCGGGAACGGTGCCCGGCCACTCCCCTCCAACGATCTTACCGATGCTGAGGGGGGAGGGTATGTCGTAGCCAGCGTAGAGTGGATCACTGATCCGTGCGTTTCTCTCCGCCTCGAGCCTCTTCAAGGCCTCGTAGAGGGGGAAGAACTTATCGATGGCGCTGACGCCGTCGGTGCGGAGGCTAGCGTGGGCGGCCTTTCCCTGCACGGTGACCCTGAATGCCATGACGCCGGCATGGGCGGGGACCGCGCTCAGCTCACTCGGCTCGGGGACGATCGCTGCGTCGGCCTTGTAGCCCCTGAGGACCGCGTCGAGTGTCCCAACGCCCCCATCCTCCTCCCCGATAACCGTCTCTAGCATCACCCTACCCCCGAGGGGAACGCCTGAGTCAACGATGGCCTTGATGGCATAGAGGGCGGCTACTATGCCCCCCTTCATGTCTGAGGAGCCGCGCCCGTAGACGCGCCCATCTGCGACAGTCCCCTTCCACGGCGGGTACCTCCACTTAGACTCCTCGCCGGGGGAGACGACGTCTATGTGCCCGTTGACGATCAGACTCTTCCCATTTCCCTCGCCGTATGATCCGACAACGCCGATGCCCTCCTTGCGCTCGATCGGCATGCTGAAAGCGGGATGTCCCCTGAGCTTCTCGAAGTCGACGTCCCAAGTCTCGACGCCTAGGCCGAGGGCACCCATCTTCGCCGCGATATTCCTCTGCGCAGAGGACTCATGCCCACCCACACTTGGGAACGCGATCAACTCGCACAAGTAATCCACAAGGCCGTCGACATCTATCGCGTCTAGGACCCGCCTCTCGTCGTCCCTCATAGGCTTCATGGAGAGATACCTCAGGGGTGAATTAGAGTGTTGCCCGCCGAGGAAGCGTTTAATCCGGGACTGGTGCCAGTAGCAGTGTAAAGGGTGCCAAAGATGAGAGCAGTAGTCAAACGCAAGCCGGAGCCCGGCGTCGTGTTCGCCGAGGTCCCTAAACCCACGATCGCCGCGGACGAAGTCCTGATAGAGGTTAAGGCCGCCGCAATCTGCGGCAGCGACCTAGGCATCTACGACTACACCCCCGCCTACTCGAAGATGAGACTTCCTGTCGTAATGGGACACGAGTTCTCAGGGAAGATAGCGGAGGCGGGCCCCCAGGTGAAAGGCTATGCGATCGGTGACCGCGTCCTCGCCGAGTCCGTGAAGGCGTGTGCCGTTTGCGTCTACTGCCGTTCGGGGCACGAGAACCTCTGCGACGCCTCCACCCTCTTCGGGATACACGTCGACGGCGGCATGGCCGAGTACGTCGCCGTCCCCTACAGGCTACTCCACCGCCTCCCCGGGGAGCTGAGCTTCGAGGAGGGCGCCCTCATCGAGCCCCTGAGCAACGCACTCCACTTCGTCAAAGACTGCACACCAATCAGACTTGGCGACCTAGCCGTCGTCCACGGTTGCGGCCCCATAGGCATCTTCAGCGCCCAACTCTTTCGTCTCGCGGGGGCCGAGGTGATCCTGACTGGTGTCAACGTCGACACGGAGCGCTTCAAGATCGCTAGCGGGCTAGGTCTTGAGATAGTGAACGTGGAGAAGGAGGACCTCGCTAAGCTTGTCTCCGAGAGGACTGGTGGACGCGGCGCGGACATCGCCTTCGTCGCCACCGGAGCGCCACCCGCCGTGGTCCAGGCCACTCAGATCGTCAAGAAGAGGGGGCAGATCACTATCATAGGCATCTTCGGGCGTCCCGTCGAGGTTCCCATGACCCAGGTCGTCCGCCGGGAGATAACTCTCAGCGGCGCCTACGACGCTAAACCCGAGAACTTCGACCAATCCATAAGACTCGCTAAGAGCGGAGCAATCAAGGTGAAGGAGCTGATAACCCACAGGTTCCTCCTCGAGAAGGCGAGGGAGGCCTTCGAGACCGCCAAGAGCCGCGTCGGATGCAAGGTCGAGTTCATCCCCTAGCCCCCTCTGTTAAGCGCGCGCTAGGGTGTTTAGAACTCGACCTTCTAAACTCGACAGAACCCTCTTATTAATCGAGCATAAGGACCAAAACCTCTGAAAACCTCCAAACAAACAAGCTGAAACCACAGCCCAAACAAAGAAGCACGAAGAAACCTCTGGACCCCGCAAAGCAGCCACACACTCACTCAACGAAGCCCTTAATACACCAAACCGGAAGAACCCAACCTCACCGAAGCAAAAGCCACCGCCAGCATTGAAGTAAGGCATAAGGAGACGTGGATCCCCACCTGGGTCAGCCCCCTGACCCGGAGACCATCCAGCAGCAGCCACTCCTTCCCTCGGCCGAAGAGCCTCTCGATGCTCCAACGCTTCCGGAACACGAACGATCCTCCCGGCGCCCTTGGCGACGAGGTCTCAGCCGACACGGAAGGCGTTCACGAGTCGAGAGTCCCTGCGGACCGGTGTCACAGGCTCAGCGTGTTAAGGGACAGTCGGCGAATGATCGCGCCTAACTTTCTATTGTATATGCCTTGTCCAGCGTTTGAAATGGGTGAAATGAGCTGAAATGGAGGCGAAATGAGTTGAAATGAATTCGAAATTGGTTTTCTGGCGTTTCAGGCTCTATTAATCAGAAAAGTTAAATGGATACGGGAATTTTTGATGTATGTGAGCTTAAATGAGTGCCAGCAATAAGAAGAAGACTATTGCTGAGTATATTAAAAAATATTACTCTGAATACGGACAGGGCCCAAGCATGAAGATCATCGAGAAAGAATGTGATATTAATCCAAGGGAATTCTATCAACTATTCCAAAACCAAGAGGAAGCCTTCAAAGCTGCAGGCATACCATACAGTGATGAAGCGAGGAAAACAGTAGAGAAAGCAAACGTCGCTAGAAGAAAGGATGTGAATCAGGGCTGGGTAACTCAGAGAGTCAGATTAATTAGCGAGGAGGAATCGTATGTGCACGCATTAATTAGCGCGGATGAATCTACGTATAATCAAATGATTAAAAGAATTGATGAAAAATATTTTGAGGATTATAAAGTAAGAAAAAAAAGACTAGATGATTATTATATCAATCTTCTTCAATCCAACGATGATGATAAAAAAGATATACATGATGCTCATAATCAACTATCATTACCGAATTTCTTCTTACCTTTATATATGTCCCTAACCAGATTAGAAAAACGTTACGAATATGCGAGGTCCTTGATACTCACTGATAGCTCGGCGAAGATCCCCTTCGTTGAAGAGGGATTTAACTTCAATGATCTTGAGGGTTCCTATAAAGTCCTTAGAAAAAAGATATTTGATGAGTTACTTAGCAAAAACCGTAGTTGGTTGTTTGATGAAAAAGCTAAAGATTATTTCGATAAAATGTATTCGTATTTAGCGAAAGTGTACTGGTAGACGAAGTGGAGGTAACGTGTAGCTGACCCTACGCTTCATAGATTCGATAACCCTTAAGCCCGGTATTACACCTTGCGCGATGCGCGCGCTTGCTTGTTTAGAAACATCTTTCTAGATGTGGTTTACCCATCGCTTTAGCTAGACAGAGACCCTACTGAATACTCATCCTATAAACCCGAAGCCAAACCTCAGAGCGATGGGAGTCTGCGCAGCAGTCGGTGTGGACGCGGTAGCCGAGGATGAAGCCTCTTCGGCCTCTACCGACTCGGGCGTCTGGGTCGCTTCTACCTGTCCTGTTATCCATGGCCCTCCCGCTGTAGGCCTTCAGGTGGGTGCTGTCGACGGCGACGATTTTGCCGATTATTGTTCCCGACTCGATTAGCATCCTCGTGAGTCCTTTGAGACTCTGGAGTATGTCTCCTCTCCGAGTCTGTGTCTGAATTGGGTGAAGAGGCCGTGACTGGGTGTGCGTCTCCTGAATCCGCATGCTCTGGCGGTCTTGTGGTCGTGTTTCAGTCTGAGGGAGAGTCTTCTATCGCTCGGGATTCGTAGAAGGTGCTTGGATAGCTGGGCTTTGAGCATGGCGTGTGGTTTGAGTGGTGTTCTTCCTGAACCTTCGGTGTGGTGGTGGTTCGCCAGATCTGTGTGTATCTGGTCTAGGTTGAGTGAGTCAAGCACGCGCTTAACATTCAACCTGTACTCAATGGAGATTGTGCTCGTGATCTAAAACAATTTCTAAACAGCTAAGCGCGCATCATTTTCCAGTAACTATTAACCGACTCAAGACGTTCAAGGTTAAGAGAATCTACGAGGAGGCCTCCTCCTCTGACGGCAGACGTGTCCTCGTCGACATAGCCGAGCCCCGCGTCATATACATACGCGGGAAGAACCACATCTTCGCCTTCGACGGCTTCACATGTACATCCGGGAGTGCAGGGACGGACTTGGGGTGACGATAATAGATTTCCTCGAGTTCAGCAACTATACCTGGTCCACCTAGCCAGATTTCTGTCCCACCTAATTGCGACCATCACGCCCCGACGCGAGCATCAGCCTTTGGAAAACCTTTATAATTATAGACGTGATGTAGGCTGGGTGCATCAGGCACTCCGAGCCGATGAAATAGGTTGAATCAGCGATGAGCACAAGGACAGTCATAGACGCCGACGGCCTCATTCTTGGCAGAATGGCCAGCGTCGTCGCCAAGAGGCTTCTAGCCGGCGAAACAATAGTGCTAGTTAACGCGCAGAACGTCGTCATATCCGGCAACAAGGTCAAACTGGTCCAGGATTGGAAGGAGTTCGTACATGTCGGAGGCTTCGGCAAGGGCCCCGTCCACCACAGGAGACCCCACGAGATCGTCCGCAGGACTGTCCGCGGGATGCTCCCATACAGGATACCGAAAGGCGAGGCCGCTTACAAGAGGCTTCATGTCCACATCGGCGTCCCGGACGAGTTAGAGAAGGTGGAGAAAGAGAAAATGCCCGAATTCCACAGCGAGAACCTCAACCACAGGTACGTAACCGTCGGCGAACTGGCCGAGAGCATCGGCTGGAACAAGATGGGAGTAGAGTAAAATGTCAGCACCCGTAGCGAAGAAGAAGCCGACCCTCACCACCGGTAAGCGGAAGACCGCTAAGGCACGCGTGACCGTCGAGGAAGGCAAGGGTAGGGTCAGGATCAACAACATCCCAGTGCAGTACCACGAGCCACTTATGGCACGCGAGATGATTATGGAGCCCGTCCTCATCTCCGGTGATGTCGCCAGCAAAGTCGACATAAACATCGAGGTGGCGGGCGGCGGCCCACTCGGCCAGGCCGAGGCGGCGCGCATGGGTCTAGCCTTGGGACTCGTAAAGTACACGAAGAGCAAGAGGCTTAAGAGCACATTCCTCGAGCATGACCGCACCATGCTAAGCGGCGATGCGCGCAGGAAGGAGCCGAAAAAGTTCGGTGGCCCAAGCGCACGCAGGCGCAAGCAGAAGAGCTACAGGTGACCTAGATGTCCCACATCATTTCACCGATGGTGTTTCGCGCCGAGACCGTCAGAGAGGGCCGCGGCTTCAGCCTCGCAGAGATACAGGCGGTTGGTCTGAACGCCGGTGAGGCAAAGATCCTCGGCATCCCGGTTGACGTCAGGAGGAAGTCGAGCCACGAGGAAAACGTTGAGATACTCAAGGAGTACGTTGCATCGGCTAAGGAGAACGAGATTAAGGTCCCTGCGCCGAAGCAGACTTCTAAGGGTCAGAGGGGCAGGGCCGACCGGGGCATCACTAAGGCTGGTAGGAAGTTAAGGGGCCTAGTGAACGCCACGGGGAAGAACTAGCACCCACAGTTCTTTTAAAGCGACTTTCTAGAAATAAATAACCCAGTTTCGACTTGGGTTTATAAAAAGTGAAAAAAATAAGCCTTAGCGGCTCTACTTATTCTTGACTGCCTTCTCGATCCTGTCGAGAGCCTCACCGAGGATAGACTCGCTCGTGGCGATGGTCATCCTCATATGCATCTCGCCCTCTGGCCCGAACTCGGTGCCCGTGCCGAGGCCGACCTTAGCCGTCTCCTGTATGAGCTTCTCGAGCTCCTTGTGGGTCATCTTCACGTTGAACTTGGGGAACATGAGGTATGTGCCCTGTAGCTCGGGTACGGTGCAACCCATCTCCTTGAACCTCTTGTCCGCGATGCCCCTGATCTTTGTGAGGTGGGCCATTATGTCCTTGATCCAATACTCACCGTGCCTATCGAGGGCGGCGACCGCGGCGTCGAGGCTGAGGGTCGAGGACCCGCGCAGCACGCCTTTCGCGTGCTTCTTCAGACCCTCCATCGTCTTGGGGGTCGCGGTGAGGTATCCACACTGGAGCCCAGGTAGGCCCCAGGTCTTGCTGATGCCCCAACTCGTCACCGTGAGGTCGGCAACCTCGGGGCTAAACGTCGCGAGGCTGACGTGCTTGTGGCTGTCGAAGACTATGTCGTCCCAGAGCTCGTCCACCATGATGTTGACCTTGTCGTCGACCGCGACGTCCGCTATGCCCTTGAGCTCCTCCTTAGTCATGACGCGGCCGCTGGGGTTGTGGGGGTTGCAGACGAAGATTAGCTTGGTCTTCTTACTGACAACCTTCTTGAGGCCCTCGATGTCGAACTTGTAGCCGTCCTCCTCGTTGAGTGTCCAGTTGGCAGGTTTCATCTGGCAGGCCTCGACAGCGGTGAAGAATGGGTAGTACATGGGGTCGGTGACGACGATCTCGTCGCCGGGCTTCGCCTCGCTGTTCTGGATGGCGAGCCACATCGCCGGGATGACTCCCTGCGTGACGTAGATGTCGTCCTTAGTGGTCTTGAAGCCGTTCTTCCTGTTAACCCTCTCCGACATCGCCTGTCTTGCCTTGTCGTCGGTACCGTAGAGCAGGTCCTCGTCCTGCACGGCGTTGATTAGCGCCTTTTTTATGAGGGGTGCCGTGGGGAAGTCGGGGTCAGCGAGCCACATGCCGATGACGTCCGGGGGGTCACGGTGCCACTTTATACCTGGCGCCGCGAGCATTCCCTCGATAGTAGCTGAGTTAAGAATATCCGCGTTATACATTATTCTCACTTCGAGAATTGAAGGACCCCCCGGCCGGTAATAATCGTTTTGATGATAGCCCTGGGGTTCCCTTGAGCGCCGATGAACGATAACCATATAAGAGTAATGGCAAACGCTTACGGGAGAACATCATGAAGATTCTCCTCTACTTCGACTGGGCCGGCAGCAGGAAGGAGCTGAAGGAGCACGACAAGAGGATGCAGAAGGCGTGCGAGGAGACCGGCGTCCAGTACATGGGGATCCACGGTTCGATGAACCAGAAGTGGAACTACTGCTGGCTATTCGACGCGCGCAGCTACGACCACTTCATGGAGATGACGGCGAAGGTGCCGCGCCCCCCTCAGATGACGCATTACGTTACCGAGCATCTGATACCTGTTCTACTCCCAAACGAGCAGCCCAGCCTCTGATAAAGCGAAGCCCTTCTAGTTGTTTCTAGACGTCACCCTCGCGCCTTTGTCGTCAATTCCGACGATAACGGCCTCGTAACCGGAAAACGAGGACTCGATTAGGGTCGCGGCCTCCTCGGCCTTCGCCTTCTCCATGACGCTGAACGCAACCTCGCCGAACATCGCCATCGTGAACGTGTAGCCCGCATGATCCGTACTGTCGAATAGCTGCCTCAGCTTCGGGGTCACGAGTCCAATGTGCTCCGTGAACTGGCGGCTCGACTTCATAAAGCGTGTCGGCGTGGGATCCTTTGTGAGTTCGTCGACGAATCTGCCGCCCATCTCGTTTATCTTGGCTCGGAGAGCGGGGTTTGCGAGGGCCTCCTTCGTCGGGATGGGGCCGATGTAGACGTAGACGGCGCGTAGACTCCCCGCGTCCGGGTAGGAGATAGCGTCGCCAACACCAGGTGCACCCGGCTTTGTGAGTATCCCAAAGCCACCGCGCTCTGAAGCGAAGACACTTCCGAGACCCGTCTTACACTCGATCTCCGCGATATGGGCAATCTGGGAGGTTCCGATCCTCGTCAATCCGGCCCAAGCTGCCTCGTTCAGGGCCAACGCCAGACTGAGGGCTCCCCCTCCGCTGCTACCGAAGCCGGCGACGATAGGCGTTTCAACAACATGCTCGACTGTGATCACCTGCGGTTTGATTAGCTTCGAGAACTTCGTCAGAACGTTCTCGGAGACGAAAGCCTCACTTGTAGCCTTCCCGTTGATCTTTATGCTCCAAGTGGTTGCCTTCGCTGGCTTAGCGTCTACCCTCGTGTATACGCCGAGGTCGAGGCTCACCCCCGAGCCCCTCGACCCCTTCTGTAGTGGATCTGTGGACTGGTCGCATATCTGGAAGAGGCCCGTCAGATGCCCGGGGGCGAATGCTGAGGCTGACGCCATCGCGGATCGCGTCAGGGGTGTGGCTTGCTCGTGATAAGTTTTGCTACTTGAGGCTGGCGTAATCGAAGGGCTTCTTAGGGTCGGCGACTGGGGGGTTGACTGTGAAGAGATCGGTATACTTGAGCCCTGAGCCGGTATTAAAAAGCACGACGCGTTCATCCTTGTCAACCTCCCCGGCCTCGACCATCTTCCTCAAGGCGGAGATGGTGGCGGCGCCTTCGGGGCACGCGAAGATGCCCTCGAGGCGACTTACTAGGCGGACGTCCGAGAGCAACTCGTCGTCCGTGACGGCGATCGCGGTGCCATTGCTCTCCCTTACCGCCTTGAGAATGAGGTAGTCACCAAGAGCCTTGGGGACGCGGAGCCCCGCCGCGACGGTGTGGGCGTTCTCGAAAAACTCGCTCTCCTCTTTTCCCTCCTTGTAGGCCTTGACTATTGGGCTGCAGCCCTCGGCCTGTACGCTCACCATTCGTGGGCGTTCGCTGCCGATCCAGCCCATCTCCTCAAGTTCGTCAAAGACCTTCCACATCCCAATGATTCCAGTGCCTCCACCCGTGGGGTAGATTATAATGTCGGGTAGCTTCCAGTCGAGCTGCTCAGCGACCTCCAACCCCATCGTCTTCTTTCCCTCGACTCTATATGGCTCGCCGAGGGTGGCGACGCTGAACCACCCCATCTCGGGGATGCCGTCCTTTACAAGCTTGCCCGCGTCGCTGATGAGTCCCTTGACGTAGACGACCTTGGCGCCGACGACGTCGGATTCGACGGCGTTGACCTTGGGGGCGTCATCGGGCATGAAGACGTAGACTTCAAGGCCAGCGCGTGCGCCGTAGGCGGCCATCGCCCCGGCAGCGTTGCCGGCGGAGGGGAGAGCGACCCGCTTGATGCCGAGCTCCTTCGCCTTGCTTATGGCGACGGATAGCCCCCTCGCCTTGAAGCTGCCCGTTGGGATTATCCCTTCATCCTTAACGAGCAGGTTGCATAGACCAAGCGTCTCGCCGAGGCGCGGCGTCGGGGTGAGCGGGGTCCACCCCTCCCCGAGGGTGACCACGTTCTCCGCCCTTCTGACGGGGAGTATCTCCCTGTACCTCCACATCGAGGAGACCCTGCCGACGAGCTCCCGCTTCGTCATCGTCTCCTTCGCCGCCTCAAGGTTGTACCTCGCGAAGAGGGGTTTGCCGCACTTCCGGCAGACGGTTTGGACCTGATCGGCGTCGTGGCGTTCGCCGCACTTCGAGCACTCCAGGTGGGTTAGCTTACTCATCTATTCGGGCCTCCTTTGTTTATCGGTTGTTGGCGGTGTTAAGCGTAGCGGGGGTGTTGTTGTGTACTGTAATTACTTTCACAAACCTTTTATCTGGTGCCGCTTCTCTTCCCCCTACATACCATTTGGAGATTGGTGTCATGGGGTATTGCTTTATCATGGCCGCCGAGTGGAAGGTGGCGTAGATGGGGTATTGCTTTATTCGGTAGCTCTACCCCGATGAAGTCTAGTCAGTTTGTAGTGAGTTCCTCAAAGGGCCAAGCAGCGTTGCTCGGCTCCGGATTCTACTCATTGGAGGCGCTTGTCTATGGTTGAGATGGCTGGCACTAAGGCATTCGTGAAGTCCCTCGAGTTGGAGGGCGTAAAGCACGTCTTCGGGCTCCCCGGCGGGGTCGTCATCCCGCTCTGCGACGAGATACTCAACGGGGATTTCAGGTTCATACTGGCGCGGCACGAGCAGGGGGCCGCCCACATGGCGGACGGTTATGCCCGGGCCACTGGTGGAGTCGGGGTTTGCCTAGCCACCTCAGGCCCTGGGGCGACGAACCTCGTCACCGGTGTCGCCACTGCACACATCGACTCAAGCGCCGTCGTCGCCTTCACTGGGCAGGTGACTCGAGCAACGATTGGCACCGACGCCTTCCAGGAGGTCGACATCATCGGTTGCAGCGCTTCCGTGACGAAGTACAACATGCAGGTCAGGAAGGCCAGCGAGATACCGAAGGCTGTCAAGACCGCATTCCAGATCGCCTCGACGGGGCGGAGGGGTGCGGTTCTCGTAGACCTCCCCAAGGACGTAACGACTGACGTCGAGGAGATCAGCTTCCCCGAAACCGTCAAACTCAGGGGCTACCACCCCAACTACCAGCCCGACCCACGCGAGGTCGAGTGGGCCGCGACGCTCCTCGCGAAGGCTCAGAGGCCCGTTGTTGTCGCCGGAGGAGGTGTGATCAACTCGGGCGCGACACGCGAGCTTGTCGCCCTCAGCGAGTACCTGATAGCGCCTACGGCGACCACCCTCATGGGCAAGGGCTCATTCCCGGCGGACCACCCGCTCAGCCTCGGCCTATGCGGTATGCATGGCACGCAGGCGGCGAACAACCTAGTCCCCGAAGCGGACGTCCTCCTCATCGTGGGGGCGCGCCTCAGCGACAGGACGACTGGGGCCGTGAAGAGCTTCGCCCCAAACGCGAAGATAATACACCTCGACATCGACAAGAGCGAAATAGACAAGAACGTGGAGACGGTGACGCGCGTCGTCGGTGACGCCGCTTTAGGCCTCCGCGGACTCCTCTACAACGTTAGTAAATTGCGCGCTAGCGGGGATGCAGGCTCCCAGTGGAGCAAGAAGGTGGCGGAGTTCCGCTGCCAGGTCAACCCGAACCCAAATGGTCACAAGGAGGGCTACCTCAGGGCACCCGATGTGATCAAGGCGCTCCGCAGCGCGCTCCCGCGGGAGGCGATAGTCACCACCGAGGTTGGGCAGTGCCAGATGTGGGCCGCGCTCCACTACGACGCTTACGACCCGAGGACCTTCTTTACGAGTGGTGGCCTCGGCACGATGGGCTGGGGCTTCCCGGCAGCCATAGGCGTCAAGGCCGCGAGGCCAGGCGTCCCAGTTGTCGACATAGCCGGAGACGGCAGCTTCGGCATGACGGAGAACAGCATGGCTACCAGTATCGAAGAGGACCTACCGGTCGTGGTGGTCGTGCTGAATAACCATATGCTCGGCATGGTCGCCCAATGGCAGCGCCTCTTCTTCGACCACCGCTACTCAGCGGTAAAGCTGAAGGGCAACCCGGATATGGTGAAGCTCGCTGAGGCATACGGCGCTGAGGGGGTCAGGGTGGACACCCTAGAATCCTTCCAGGCCGCCGTCAGGCGCGCCATAAAGAGCGACGTCTCAACCGTCATTGACGTACCCATCGACCCGGAGGAGAACGTGTACCCGATAGTCCCGCCTGGTGCAGGGCTCAAGGACGCGCTCCTGGAGGCATAAATATGAGCGAGATGCACGTAGTCGCGTTTCTCGTCGAGAACAGGCCGGGTGTGCTCTTCAATATCAGCAACATGTTCCGGCGGAAGAACTTCAACATCCACAGCATCACGGCTGGGACGGTGCTCGACGACGACACGGTACGCATAACCATCGTCGTGCAGGCGGACGCCCGCGGCGTAAACCAGGTTGTCGAGCAGCTCGACAAAATGGTGGACGTGATTGAGGTCAAGCGCCTTGACCCGCTACGCACCGTGAACCGGGAGCTGGCGCTCGTGAAGCTGATGACGACGGACCCGATGGCGAGGGAGGAGGCCCTCAAGCTGGTGAACGACTATCACGGGCTCATCCTGAACATCGAGCCGGACAACCTTATAGCCGAGGTCACGGGTGAGTCTGAGGAGATAGACGCGTTCCTCGAGGCCGTCAAACCCATAGGGGTCGAGGAGGTCTCTAGGACGGGCGTCACCGCCATCGAGAAGGGGCGGCTGAGGCTGGAGAAGTGAAAGCTATGGTGAAGGTATACCACGACAAGGACATAGACGACAAGGTTCTGAAGGGCAAGACCGTGGCCGTCATCGGCTACGGAAGCCAGGGCAGGGCGCAGGCCCTCAACATGAAGGACAGCGGGGTCAACGTCGTCGTTGGCCTCCGCCCAGGCGGTAAGAGCTGGAAGCAGGCGCAGGCCGACGGCGTCAAGGTGATGACAGTCCTCGAGGCGGCGCAAATGGGTGATGTTGTCCTGATGCTCGTCCCCGACATGGCGCAGCCCACTGTGTGGAAGGAGGAGGTCGCCCTCGCGATGAAGAAGGGGAAGACACTCCAGTTCGCGCACGGATTCAACATACTCTACGGCGCCATCAAGCCGCCGAAGGACGTCGACGTCATTATGGTCGCCCCTAAGAGCCCAGGCGCGGAGCTTCGCCGCCAGTACGAGGCGGGCTTCGGCGTTCCGGCGCTCGTCAGCGTCCACCAAGACGCCTCGGGGAAGGCGTTGCAGACGGCTCTTGCCCTAGCGAAGTCGCTTGGAAGCGGTAAAGCGGGTGTCCTCGAGAGCACATTCAAGGATGAGACGGAGGAGGATCTCTTCGGTGAACAGGCGGTGCTATGTGGTGGTGCTGATCAGCTGATCCGCAGGGGCTTCAAGGTGCTCGTCGACGCGGGCTACCCGCCGGAGCTGGCCTACTTCGAGGTCTGCAATGAGCTGAAGCTCATTGTCGACCTCATCTACAAGGCGGGCATCGGTGGCATGTACCGCGCTGTGAGCGACACGGCGAAGTGGGGCGGCCTCACTGTCGGTCCCGTCATCGTTGACGACCGCGTTGAGGAGAACATGAGGAAGGTGCTCAAGGATGTTCAAAGCGGCAAGTTCGCCAAGGACTGGATGGCCGAGTACAAAGACGGCTCGAAGCACTTCAAGGCCCTCATGGACGAGGTAGACGCGCTGGAGATCGAGAAGGTCGGTAAGCAGATCAGGAAGATGAGCGGCCTAGAGAAGTAGGCCAGCTCCTCCTCCGCTTATATTATTAGGCACTTTTTCAGCTTTGGTTGGGCTTTCCACTGGTCATAATGGCGCCCATCGTGTATCCCTTCGCCTCGTTTTGTTGCGTTATTTGCATGTTTTTGCGCATTATTGATCCGAGTCGTGGCGGTTTTAAGGCCTCTTTTCCCTAGGGAAGCCTTTTTCTCGTTTATATGGTGGACTCCCCTCCCCCTTTTTTAGGTATCAGTTATATTGACCCGAGGCTTGTGGTGTACCCATGCCGGAGAGGGGCCTCCACGCCGAGTTGAAGGCGTGGCTTAGGAGGCCGGGTGACCTCGTTGAGGGGACGGTCTGGGGCTATAGGGCGGACATTATACGCGGCGACCTTCTCCTCGAGATCCAGACGGGGAACTTCCCCCAGATCAGGGCGAAGTTGGCGAAGCTGCTCAAGGGGTACCGCGTCAGGCTCGTGTACCCTGTCCCCGAGAGGCGGTGGGTCATCAGGGAGGTCGACGGGAAGAGGCAGCGTCGCGTCTCCCCGCGGGTAGGGCGCGTCGAGGAGGTCTTCAACGAACTCGTCTACTGTCCCACGCTGCCGTTGGAGTCAAACTTCTCCCTTGAGGTTCTCCTCGTTCACTCGGATGAGGCACAGGCGGTCAGGTGGAGGGGTAAGAAGAGGACAAGGTACACGGTGACGGAGAGGCACCTCGTTAAAGTCGTCAGTAGCACTGTCTTCGAGAAGCCGGGGGACTACCTGAAGCTGATACCCGACATGCACGGGGCGTTCACGGCCCGACAGCTCAGCAAGACTGCGAAACTCCGGATCACTCTCGCCAGACGTATGGTCTACTGCCTCGCTAAGATGGGGATGCTGGAAGAGGTTGGGAGCGTGGCACGAGCTAAGCTCTATAGGGTGAAGGTTTAGCGGGGGAGGCTCAGAGAGTCGGTGGGCGCCTCGTAAGGGCCCATACCGCTTTTTTGCTTTACAAGCACCGTTTTATTCAGGCTCTTCGGGTGCTTCCCGTCGAGCTCGTCGCGTAGCCAGTCAGCTATGTACGGGTAAATCTCTATGCCACCGATGCCCTCGCGTAGGCTTATGCGGTGGAACTCGTTTTCCAGTACCCAAAGCTCCTTGGGGCAGTTCAGCTCGTCGAAGAAATCCACCGCGTATTCGAGGTGGCAGAGCGGGTCGTACTCACCCATTGTTAGCAGGGTTGGGCACTTGATCCTCTCGGCGTATCCTACGGTGTCCATCCTCTCTGTCATGGCGTCGAACTCGTCCTCGTCGCTGAGCCCCGCCATGTACATGAACATCTGCTTGAAGCGGGGGGATGCCTCGCCGAAGATGGTCTTCTTGGGGCCGACGACGGCGTAGGTGGTCGCGAGTGCCCTGATGCGCTTATCGATCGCAGCTGTCCGGACGCCCCAGTGGCAGCCGAAGCTTATGCCCACGATCACGATCTGCTCCGGGTCCACCTCGGGCCTCGCCACGAGCCAGTCGATGGCCGCCATCGCGGCCCTCTCGTAGTTGTCGTCGCTGACCCTGATTTTGCGGATGTTGCTCATGCCCTGGCCGGGACCGTCGATTGAGAGCACGTGCATGCCTCGGCGGAGGAAGGGGTTGGCGAGTGGGTTGGGGAACGCCTCCTTGGTCATATCCATCCCGGGGAGGAATAGAACCGCAGGCGCCTTGCGCTTGTCCCTGAGGAGGTGGAAGCGGCCCTGTATCTGGACGTCCTCCCACTGTATCTCCACCTTCTCTATCGGATTGTCGGCGTAACCGGCGACCTTGTCGTAGCACTCGATGTGCTTCCCATGGAGGAATATCTTCTCCTTGTTGTCGTCCTCGAAGATGCTGTGTTGTGCCTCGTGGTAGACCTGGCTAGCCCTGCGGTATAGCTGGCGCGCCGTGTCGGTGTGACCCGCCGACTCGGCGGCCTTAGCGATCGTCTCTATGTGGCGCGCCTCCTTGTAGAGTACGCGCGGGATCATCCTGTATGACTTCACCTCCGGCGGGAGGTCGTGCTCGTCGTTGGCGAAGTTTTGCACACGCCCCGTCGTCTTGACGAGCCAGTCTAGCATCCACTGCTGGTCGTCTCTCTTCATTCTGCTTCTAGTCACCCGTGGACACCTTGGGCTTATCCGCCATGGGCGGGGGGAAGAAACTTTCGTCTCACCCCACGGGCAACGGTCATCACGACATAACGGTGCCCTATTTGAGACATTTAAGCTTCTTTTCATGACATCTATGCCATTAAATTAATAATAGGCCCCCGCGGCGTGGTGAGCATCGAAGGTTATACGGATGATCGAAAGGTACACTGCCGCCATAGTCCAGTACATGAGAGTGAACCCCGATGAGATACCCGACTTCGCCGAGCGGAGGAAGGTCAACCTCGTCAGAGTCCTAGCTAGCTTCCAGAGCCTCGAGACGTGGGAGGAGACGGTCCCGGTGAAGCTCACGGTCTTCCCCGAGAACATACTCCGCCACGAGTACGACGAGGCTGACCCAAAGCAGGACCAGAAGATGCGAGTCGCCTCGGCGATAGAGATGCCTGGACCTGAGACGGACGCCATAGCCGGCATGGCAAAGATGTGGAACACATACGTCTCCGCTTCGCTCCATGAGAGAGACCCCGAGTTCCCCGACTACTACTTCAACACCGCCTTCATCATGAACCCGAAGGGCAAGATCATTCTGAAGTACCGGAAGATCAATCCCTGGATACCCCTCGAACTCACCACGAGCCCACACGACGTGCTCAACGACTACAAAGCGCCCCTCTTCCCTGTGGCGAAGACTGAGCTTGGTAACCTCTCATGCATGGTCTGCTACGACCAGTTCTTTCCCGAGGTCGCGAGGCAGTTGGCATTCAACGGGGCTGAGGTCATTCTCAAGCCCACAGTCTTCCCACCATACCCACAGGAACTCATGTTCGACCCATACGACTGGTACACGACGGTGAACAAGATGCGCAGCATCGAGAACATGGTCTATGGGGTGAACGCGAATGAGGCCAAGTACGGTAACAGTATGATCGTAGACTTCATGGGGAGGCCCATAGCAATCGCGGCGAAGGGGCGCCAGATGACCATAGGCGCCGTCATCGATGTCGGCGAGCTACGCGAGTACCGGCAGACGACGAAGCTCCACAACACCCTCCAGCAGAGCCGCAACGAGTGCTACACCTACCTCCAGAAGCCCATGTGGCCAAAGAACAAGCCTCTACTGAAGAAGGTCGACTACCCGGAGTGGGCTCCCAAGCCGGACTTCTACGAGTAGACGCTTTCTTTTCGCTGGTTTAATTAGGCTTCGTGGCGCATCTAGCCTCGTGGGCCACGTATTATCCTCCGTCAACTGGGGCACGCTGCCCCTGAGCATCCTGCAGAGCGTCGCAGAGCTTGAGCCGGGGAAGCCGGCGATCATACACATCCGGCACACGGAGCGCCCCGAGATGTCGGGTCCAAATAGCAACGCCTTACTGAGTACCTCACTGGGCCGGGAGGCCGCGATAGAGTTTGGGGAGGGACTACCCGCGGGGAGGAGTTACCGCGTCTACCACACCATGGTCGATCGCGCGAAGCAGTCGGCGGAGTCTATAGTCGAGGGGATTAAGAGGGGTGGGAACAGGGCGGCGATCGCTGGCATCTTCCCCTTCCGCACCTCCTACGATCCACAGGCCATGGACGACTACCTCGTCAGGGTCTTCAGGAGGTGCGGGGACGAGGACGTCGCCGTCGCAGAGATGATGAACCGCTGGCTCGCGGGATTAGCCCCACAGGACGTCTTCCACCCCTCGGGGGAGTTCGCGAGGATGGTCGCCGAGTACGCGATACTCCGACTGGAGAACGCGACACCGGATACCATCGACCTCTACGTCACCCATGACACGTGGGTCGGGGCCACGCTATTCCACTGGTTCGGCCTCCCCATACCAATGGATGGCGTCAGGTTCCTCGACGGCTTCATCCTCCAGCCACTGGAGGAGGAGATGGCGGTCTGGTTCAGGGGCAAGGCTATGAGGATCGAGTACCCGCACTGGTGGGGCCTTTAGGCAGCATCCCTCTCATCGCCTCGACGTCGGCAGGCGGGTAGCCTGAGTAGTACTTGCTGAAGTATGCGTAGACGTCGCGCCTCGACTCGAGAATCCTATTTACCTTCTCGGCCCACTCGGCGGTCTCTGAGTCTCTCTTCACCTCGACCTCCCCCCTCTGCCCGTTCACCGCCTTTCTGTCCCCCTCTAGGCGGATGTAGGAGAAGTCGGCGGTGTCCACCTCAGTTGCTCCTGGCCTATTTGTCGACGCGAGGGCAACGCCGTGGTCTCTGAGCAGCTTGTAGGTCTCTTCTGTGAACCAGCGCTTATTTCTGAACTCGGCGGCGACGAGCCTCTTCTTAGGGAGCTTCTCCAACAGGTCGTCGAGGGCGGAATACGCAGGCTTGAGGAAGGGTGGGAACTGGAGGAGAAGGGGCCCCAGCTTGGTTCCGATGACCTCGATGTGTCGTAGGAACACGTCGAGCCTCTCTGCGTCGTATGCGAGGCCGGAAACATGTGTCACTGTCTGAGGGAATTTGGCCGCGAACCTGAAGTCCTTTGGCACGGCGTCCCTCCAAGCCTCTACGGTGGAGACGCTGGGTATTCTGTAGAATGTGGCGTCGACCTCGACCGAGTTCATCGCCTTTGCGTACTCAGTGAGGTAATCCGTCGGCTTCATCCCCTCCGGGTAGAGCTTACCGACCCAGAATTTGTAGCTCCACCCCATCGTGCCGAGGAAGGCTATACCCGCTTTTTGAAGAGGAGCCAGTTCTTGTCCCCCGCCTTCCTGAAGCGCACCAGCTCGTAGGGGCCGCTGAGCCGCTCGCCGTGGATGTTGAACTCTATCTTCTCCTCCCCCCACTCCCCGGTCTCGTATGTGCCCCTGTCCCATATCTTGACGGTGCCGGCACCATACTCACCCTCAGGGATAGTGCCCTCGAAGCCGCCATAGCTGAGTGGGTGGTCCTCGACCGCGACAGCGAGGCGCTTGTCCCCAACCTTCTCCGGGGGCCCCTTCGGTACCGCCCAGCTCTTCAGCACCCCGTCCTTCTCGAGGCGGAGGTCCCAGTGGAGGTGGCTAGCGTGGTGCTCCTGGACCACGTAGCTGTTCCCTTTCGGCTTCGCCTCCTCGCCGACTGGCTCGGGGCTCTTCGAGAAGTTCCTCTTCGCGTTGTAGTCTTCGAGGGTCACTGGCCTCACCTGTGATACTGTGCAGTCGCGGGGGGTTTTATCGGTTCTTAGTCTGATGAAGCGGGGGGCGCGTAGGCGGTTGTCGTCGGTGAGGTTCTGGTAGCCAACCTCGGCGACGACCACGGGTTTGAGCCACGTGGAACCGGCGGGTATGTCTGTTGCCTCGACCTGCTGTTCCGCCACCTCGTATGGGCGGAAGGCGACGAGCAGCTCCCTGAGCGATTTATCCGTGAACCCCGTCCCCACCCTGCCCACGTACGTTAGCTTGTCCTCCTCATAGAGCCCCAGCAGAAGAGCACCGAAGGTATCCGCCCTGTTTCCCGTCCCCCTAGTGTAGCCGATGACGACGCAGTCCGCTGTCTTTACCCTCTTCACTTTGAGCCACTCCCGGCTTCTCTCCCCTGAGCGGTAGGGGCTCTCCAACCTCTTCGCCACGACCCCCTCAAGGCCCTTCGCCGCGGCCGCCTCGTAGTAGGCCGCCCCCTCTCCTATGACGTAGCTGGAGACGACGACGTGCTCCCCGTCCCTTAACGACGTTCTCAGAATAGTCTT